>VGMD01000008.1 GCA_016866545.1 Chlamydiota bacterium
AACAATCTACAAAAGAGGTCTAACATGCATGATTTAGTTGAACTATTTTGCTCTATCGACGATTTTTGGAAAACATTTAAATCAAAATGGGATGCTCATCTCATTGATCGTAAAAAAAAATAATAGAGGTCCGGATCCACTAATAACTATTCCTGAAATGATGACTATTGTGGTTTTATTTCATCAATCTGATTACAGAACATTTAAGTATTTTTACATGTACGTACAACAAAATCTCTATCGAGAATTTCCAAGATTACTCAGTTATGAGCGATTCGTGACTCAAATGAAAAATCTATTTATACCACTATTCTCATATCTTCTTCATATTAAAGGTCAAGTTACTGGCATTTCTTTTATCGATTCCTCTTCTATCAAGGTTTGTCATTGTAAACGAATTTCCAGAAATCAAGTATTCAAAGGACTTGCAAGACGCGGAAAAACTACCGCAGGTTGGTTTTATGGTTTCAAATTACATTTGATCATCAATGATAAAGGTTATATTTCTGCTAAACAAGCGGAAAGTCTTTTCTCACGTGGAGTGCAGCTTATTACAGGACTTCGAGCAAAGATGAAACAGAAACTAATTCCGCTAATGGATAAAATCTTGCTTCGTAAACGATCTCTAATCGAAACCGTTAATGATCAATTGAAGAACATTTCTCAGATAGAACATACCAGACATCGATCTCCTGCCAATTTTTTGATTAATTTATTAGCTGGTCTTGTCGCTTATATGCACCAACCCAAAAACCCTCTTTAAAAATTACAATATTTCCTGAGGGCTTTCCAATTGTGGCTTAAAACCCATTATTGAGGTTAGTAAATTTATAGCCATTAAACTGAAAAATTTCACTTTTGCGTTAATCTCATCTTCATCTTTAGATCCCTCGCTCATTGCACTTGTAAACCACAAGCGGGGCTTCGTGCGCTGGTAAAGGGTGATCAAAATCTGAAGCGATCTTTTAGAGGGTGTCTAAAAATTAAATTTCGGTCGATTTTTCGGTTCTTTTGAGCCCATTTTTATTCCAAATTCAAGGGGTAATATCGACATTTGTATATTACCCCTTGAATTTGGGATGAAAATCGGCCAAAATAATTCAAAAACTCGACAAAAGTTAATTCTTAGACACCCTCTTAGCCAAAGTGAAATTTTTCAGTTTAATCACTATACTTTAAAATCGGAGGTACCATGTTTCGTATCAAGTCAAATATTGGGAAAAAAGACAGAATTATTCGATTCTCAATTGCTATGATTCTCTTTGCCTATGCTGCATTTCAAAAATCTTTTATAGCGCTCGGAGCTGCAATTTTTACACTGTATGAAGCTCTTGCAGGGTGGTGTATTCTCTACCAAATTCTTGGAAAATCAAGCTGCCCAATTGATAAAAAGAAAAAATAATCTACAGATCAGCAAAAGGATTGGAAGAGTCTAAAAACGATTTTTTCTTTTGCCGCTTTCTTTTTTCATCTTGCAAGCTAAAAAGAAGATCTTTATCAAAATCTTGATGGCTTGCCCAGTGAATATAATCTATCGGGAGCTCTTTAAAAGGCTTTCCTTTGTGCTTTCCGAGCGGCATTGTCTTTAATAAAATAGGCTCTCTTAAACGTTTCATGATCTCATCTTTTGATTTAAACTCTTTTGCAAGATATTTAAACACTTTGATGTTAACAACGACATCGTTCATTGCTCTATGAGCCCCCTCTTCAGGAATGTTAAAATGCTTCCTAAGGTCTTCTAATTTATTGGAGGGGCTCTCCGCATAAAGTCTTCCAAGCCTAACTGTATCAATCGAATTTTGCATATTTATAGGGCATGGAATATCTCTTTTTTTCGCAGAAGCCATAATTAGTGAGAGGTCAAATCCAATATTATGCCCCATAATTGGGTAGTTACCTATCATTTCAAACACTTTCGGTAAAACTGCATCGATTTTAGGCTTCCCTTTTACCATTGCATCTGTAATATGATGCACTGCTGTTGATTCGATTGGAATAGGCCTCTCAGGATCAACTAACGTCTCAAATTGCTCTAAAATTTCATCAAATGTAAATTTAACAACTGCGATTTCTATAATTTCTTCCGATTCTATTGCAAGTCCTGTTGCCTCACAATCTAAGCAAATAAAAGTCTCTTTATGCAATTTTGACATAGAACAATTAATCCCTTACTCTCTTTTCAATACTAATTTCTCTTCCCTCACTATGGTGCTTTAATTTAATCCAAAAAAAACTTTTGGGTAGAGTAGTTTTTAATATATTTGGCCACTCAACACATGTGATATAGGGAGGTAAAAAATACTCATCAAATCCCATTGAAATAAATTGCTCCTCTGCTTGTAACCGGTACAAATCAAAATGAGCAATATGGTCGTATAGATTTAAATAGATAAATGTGGGGCTTGAGACAACCGCTTCATCAATTCCGAAAAAAGAGGCTAACCCTTTAACAAAAGTTGTCTTCCCCGCACCAAGATCTCCTTCTAAACAAACAACGTCTCCAGGAGATAGAGTTTTTGCAAATTCTTTTGCAAACGCTTTTAACTCTAATTCAGAAACAAAAAGCTTCGTAATTATTCTTCCTCTTCCTCTGCTTCTGTCTCTTCTGCACCCTCTTCCATCCATCTTTCAACATGCTTTGCAAACGGCTCATACTGAGAAAGAGCTTCAACAAAGGCCGCAATTTTGCTCTCTTCCAAATGGGTCTGGATGAATGCTAAAAACTCTTCTTGAATCTCGAATCTATTTTGTGTCGTTACATCTCTCATGGGGATAGATTTAATCTGATTTTCGCAAAAATCTTCTACAACACCCTCTCTACTATGAAACAATTTACCAGTGCTTACAGATGTGTAAACCATTTTTTTCAAAGGCTCTTTTTGCTCTTTGATGTAACTTCTTATAACCTCAGGATCTTCTGAAATGTAAAACTTCTTTACACGCATGCCATCTTTTCTTTCCGTGTTCTCTGGGCACTTCATAACCCATTCATATATAGCATCTTGAGGATTCGCATGAGTGTTATCCCCAAAAACTTTTCCGGTAAATGGGCAAATATAAATCTTTTTTGTCGCTTCGTTAACGCTTGGCTTTCCCATTTGAATTTTGATTTCAGTCTCGCGCCAGAGCTTTCCCTGACTCTCTAAAATTCGGATTAAATCATCTCTACTCTGGTAAATCTTTTTTTCGCGCATAAACACGACAGGATCAAGACGATGTTTTTTTTCTAAAAAAAATAGATAGGTTGTGATTAAATCCGCTTTTCGGTTCTTTTTTAAAAAACCTTCCATATCGGAAATAATACCATCTGAAACAGCCAATTTTGTCATTTCTCAAAGCTCCTCTTGGGAGAAAAGATTACCCGATAGTGCCCTTTAATCACAATAACAAACTTGCTAGCAATATTCATATCGTTTATACTCCTTTTCTAAAATTCCCTTACCATTATGACACAAAACCTTTCGACAAAACTTGCAAATCTTTTTCAAAAATCGGCCTTGTCTGCTTTTCAAATCGATGACCCGGTTGAAATTACAGAGAGCACAAAAGAAATTTTCGGCGATTACCAGTGTAATAGCGCTTTAAAATTTGCTAAAACAGTGTCAAAAAATCCAAGAGAAGTTGCAGAGGAACTAATAAAACACCTCAAAGATGACGAGCATCTCATCAAAAAAATGGAGCTTGCAGGCCCAGGCTTTATCAACATTCACATCAATCCTGCCTATCTGGAAAAAGAACTTTTTGACATATACAATGACCCTAAATTAGGAATTGAAAGACCCTCACGCAAACAAAAAATTATCTGCGAATTTTCAAGCCCTAACATAGCAAAAGCAATGCATGTAGGCCATCTCAGATCAACTATTATCGGAGACAGTTTAGCTAGACTGTTTGAATTTTTAGACCATGACGTTCTTAGACTAAATCACGTAGGCGACTGGGGCACTCAATTTGGCATGCTAATTGCCTACTTAAAAATGTTTCATAAACGGGTGCTTGAAGAGAAAACTGAGACTCCCATCGAAGATTTGATGGAGTGGTACAAAGCATCTAAAAAAAAATTTGACGAATCTCCTGAATTTAAAAAAAGCGCGCAAGAAGAGGTTGTAAAGCTCCAAGGAGGGGATAAAAATTCTCTTTCTGCTTGGGCTCATATCTGCGATATTTCAAGAAAAGCGTTTGAAGAAATCTACAATCTTTTAGATGTCCATTTAAATGAGCGGGGCGAATCTTTTTATAACCCCTACTTAAAAGAAGTTGTTTCAGAATTTGAAAAAAAAGGGCTTGTCGCTCTTGATCATGGGGCAAAATGCCTATTTCTTGATGGCTACAAAAACAAAGAGGGAGATCCTCTCCCTTTAATCATTCAAAAAAGTGACGGTGGCTATAATTACTCGACAACTGACCTTGCAGGATTTAAGTACAGAATAGAAGAGGATCTAGCAGAAAGAATTGTTATTGTGACAGATATCGGACAATCGACTCATTTTAAAATGGTCTATGATGCAGCTTTAAAAGCAGATATCATTGATCCAAATAGAGTTGTATTTAACCATGTTCCTTTTGGTCTTGTTCTCTCCCCTGAAGGGAAAAAATTCAAAACAAGAGAGGGAGAAACAGAGAGATTGGTCGATTTACTGGAAGAATCGATAGTTGCTGCAAGAAAACTTTTAGAGGGGAGGGATGTTGATGATCTTGAAACATCTGCAAAAACTTTAGGAATTGGCGCTGTAAAGTATGCTGATCTTTCTTGCAACAGAGTAAAAGACTACACATTTAGCTATGAGAGAATGTTAAAATTCGAGGGAAACACTGTTGCATTTATTCTCTATGCCTATGTCCGAATTAACAGCATTCAAAAAAAACTAAACGCCCCTGTTTTACCTACAAAACTTACCCTTTTACACCCATCCGAATTTGCTCTCGCCCTTCATTTAAGAAGATTTGGAGAGGCTTTAAAGCAGATGGATGTAGAACTTTTGCCAAATAGACTTACCGACTACCTCTACCACTTAGCAGAGAAATTTCACTCTTTTTTCAGAGATTGTAGAGTAGAAGGGAGCGAAAACCAAGCTACTAGACTTTTTCTTTGCGACTTTACAAAGAAAATGATTGCTCAAGGATTAGAAATATTAGGAATCAAAACCTTACCTAAAATGTAAAAGGAATTCAGATGAAACTTTTTGTAGCACTTTTTCCATTGATACTCTTGGCAAACCCTATTGCCTATGAGCATGTAAAGATGGAGAACCTTTCTATCCATGTCCTAGAAGTCAATCCAAATAAAGTTGATTTTGAACTTATTAATTGCGACGGTCTTGAAAAACCAAGTCTCATAGGAGAAGCCGAAAATGCTCTTGCAGCATTCAATGGCGGCTTTTATTTAAAAGATGGGAAATCTTTTGGAGTTTTAAAAATTAAAGGCAACGTTATATCACCAACTGATAGACAGAGGGGAGCTATTGGCTTTACCCCTTTCATTATCGATAGACTTGGATCTGATGCCGAAGCTAATTCTTTTTTACCTCTTTTTCACTCTGAACAAAAAGAGATTTGGAACTCTTGTCAAAATATTTTGGGAGGAGCGCCTCTTTTATTAGTTGATTTTCAAATACCCAATTTTGAAGAAGAGTGTGTTAGAAAAGCATTTGTAGAGCAGCGCTATTCACGGACAGCAATTGGACTAAAAGAAAATGGCGATATTGTTATTGCTATCATCGAAGGGCCTCAAAGTGGAAAAAGTTTGGGAATGACTCTTGCAGAATTGGCAGAGTTTATGTTATCGAGAGGTTGTAAAGACGCCATTAACCTTTGCGGAGGAGAGTCATCAGCTCTCTACTATAATAAAGAAGTCATTTACCCTCTGCCGATAGAGGAAAAGCGTGTGGGTAATGTAGTCATAATTAAGGAACGACTGTGCCTATAAAACTGAAAACACTTAGAGAAGTTCCAATCAAGGGGAAAAGAATTCTTGTACGAGCCGATTTTAATGTCCCTTTAGGTCCTGAAGGGGAAATCCTTGATGATACAAGAATTAAATCATCTCTGAACACAATTAAATTCATTTTAGACAGAGGTGGCTCAGTTATTGTTATAAGTCATCTGGGTAGACCTGAAGGAAAAAGAAATCCCGAATTCTCTCTTGCTCCTATTGTTAAAAAATTAAGTGAACTTCTTGGCATAGATGTTGCTTTTGCTCCCGATTGCATTGGTGAAGTTGCAGAAAAAATGGTTAGCAAATTAAATCCAGGCCAAATCCTTGTATTAGAAAATTTGCGCTTTCATAAAGGCGAAGAAGAGCCTGAAAAAGAACCTATTTTTGCAGAAAAACTTTCAAGGCTTGGAGATATTTACGTAAACGACGCGTTTGCAACTTGTCATAGAATGCACGCATCAACTTATACGATTGTCTCCAAATATAATGAGGCGTGTGCTGGGTTTTTAGTAGAAAAAGAAGTTACAATTCTAACGAATCTTTTGACTCAATCAAAAAACCCTTTTTATGCAGTCATTGGTGGCAGCAAAATTGGAAGTAAAATCGGGATTTTAGAAGCTCTTTTAGAAAAAGTCGATGGGCTTTTAATTGGTGGAGGAATGGCTTTTACCTTTTTAAAAGCGATGGGCATTTCTATTGGCAACTCTCTTGTAGATGAAAAACACATAGAGACTGCTCAAAAAATTCTAAGGAGAGCTGAAAAAAAAGAGATAGATCTTCACTTACCTGTTGACATCGTCTGTGCTAAAACGCTTAAAGAAGATAGCGAAACTATTACAGTTGCAGCCAAAGAGGGAGTTCCAGAAGGATGGATAGGTGCTGATATTGGCGAAAAAACTGCAAGTGAATGGAGGGTTGTTTTAGAAAAAGCAAATACAATTTTTTGGAATGGACCTGTTGGCGTGTATGAATTACACCCTTTTCAAAAAGGAACTTTTAGCCTTGCTGAAATTATCTCATCTAGAAAGGCAATGACAATCATTGGTGGAGGCGATTCAGCAGCAGCTATCCACTCGCTAAATTTGGATCAAAAAATTACTTGCATATCGACTGGCGGCGGCGCAACTTTAGAATTTATAGAATTTGGAACCCTTCCATCCCTTGAACTTCTTACAAAGACCATTGTAAAATAAGGCCAAATCAGGAATAATTGGGGGTATAAGGGGACTAACTTTTTAAAATAAGGGTTAAGAGCTACCATTTTACCTATGCCCAAAGTAGACATTTCTCCTATTTTCTTTCTTATAATTATTGAGGACACCTCTATATGAGTGCGAATGCCACAACCGGTCCAGAATTTGGTAGGTTGCGTAAATTATTCTGGCCTATCCATGCGGTCGAAATTAAAAAATTTCTTCCTATGTTTTTCATCTATTCGCTTATTGTATTCAATTATAGCCTACTACGAGCTGCTAAAGACTCTCTTTTAATTACAGCACCTCAGTCTGGAGCTATGGTGATCCCCTTTATTAAAGTATGGGCTATCTTGCCAATGGCATTTCTTAGTACTTTAATTTTTACGAGATTATCTAACAAATACAATCGTGAAAAAGTTTTTTACATCATGATGTCAACTTTTATTGCCTTCTTCTTTGTATTTGGTTTTATTTTATACCCGCTTCAAGACTACCTCCACCCTCACGCTCTTGCAGACAAACTACAAAAATTTTTACCAATGGGAATGCAAGGACTTGTAGCTATATTTAGAAACTGGACATTTGCCTTATTTTACATTATGAGCGAGCTTTGGGGCACAATCATTATGAGCGTTTTGTTCTGGGGATTTGCAAATGAAGTAACCTCTGTTACAGAAGCGAAAAGGTTTTACTCGATTTTAGGAGTTGGGGCAAATCTTGCAACTATTTGTGCAGGTTGTATTGGAATTTTTCTCTCTAGTGAATTTTTACATACAACAGTTTTTGCAAGCAGTGACAGATGGGGCCAAAGCCTTATGTGCATAACAGGAGCGATTGTCTTAACAGGTCTTCTCATCCTTTTTGTTTATAGAAAACTCACCCACACGGTGTTCCAAAAAGAAATTGTCGAAAGTGAACCGATGGGACATAAAGAGGCAAACCCGATTAAAATGGGTATGCGAAAAAACTTTGCCTACCTTGCGAAATCAAAATATTTAATCTGCATTGCTGTGATTGTTTTAACCTACAACCTATCGTTAAATATTGTTGAAGTTGTCTGGAAAGACCAAGTACACCACCTTTGCCCCTACGCTGCGGACTATAATATCTATATGGATAAAGTGTTAATCTATATTGGGATTACCTCAACAATCTTTTCATTTTTTATTTGCGGCCAAGTGATTCGAAGATTTGGATGGGCTACAGGCGCTTATCTGACACCCGTAATTCTTTTTGTTACTGGGATGTTGTTTTTTATCACTCTCCTATGGAAAGACCACCCTTTTATTAATAGTGTTAGCTTCTTTTTTAGCTGCACCCCACTTGCACTCTGTGCATTTTTAGGAACGATTCAAAACGTTTTGTCAAGAGCCAGTAAATTCACTTTCTTTGACGTAACAAAAGAAATTGCATTCATTCCCCTTAGCGCGGAAAGCAAACTAAAAGGAAAAGCTGCCATTGATGGTGTTGGCTCAAGACTTGGAAAATCAGGCGGCTCTGTATTCCATCAATCTCTTTTAATGTTTTTTGGAACAATTGCCATGAGTACTCCGTTTGTAGCTGTGATTCTAGCAATCATCTTTGCAGCTTGGATTTGGGCTGTGAGATCTCTTGGCTTTAAATTTGCAGAACTCTCCGAGGAAGGTACAACGCCTACAAAAGCCCCGAAAGAGGCACCACAGGGAGCTTGAGCTATCTCTATGCTAGATCCAAGTAGCCTTGTCGAAAAATGGGGAGCCTTTGCTCCCTACATCATTTTTGGCTTAACCTTGCTTGCAGGCCTTAACCTTCCGATCAGCATCGATGTACTGATTACTCTTACAGCGCTTCTTGCAGCAAATTACTTACCTGATAAAGTCTACCTACTTTTCTTTCTATTTACTGCAGGTTGCATTTTTTCAGCCTGGATCTCCTATAGCCTCGGCAGATTTTTTGGCAGATTCGTAAGCCCTGAAAAAAGAGAAAAGATTGGCAATTTTTATAAAAAATTTGGCGTGATGGCCTTTTTTATTTGCAGATTCATCCCTTTTGGAGTACGTAATGCATTTTTTATGACCTCGGGAGCCTCCAAAGTTCCTTTTCGAAAATTTGCCTTTTTCGACTCCCTCGCCTGCACACTTTGGTGCACTCTATTTTTCATCCCTATTTACAAATTAGGACAAAATTTCGATACCATCCTAAGACACCTTAAACACCTTAATATCATATTATTCTCCCTTTTTCTTCTCGCTGCATGTATCGCTTTTTTTCTCTACAGAAGAAAAAAAAAGAAGCCTGCTAAGTAAAGCCAATTAGGCTCTGTTTCCTAATTCTAAAAAACACTCCAGGAAAAAGATTCTAATCTATTATCTCTGTGTGCTCTGCGGTCTCTGTGGTAAAAAAAATTAGGTTAAACTTGAGGATGCAAAACTTGTGCTTTAATTTTTCACCACAGAGACCGCAGAGCACAAAGAGATAAATACTTATAATTTTCTATTCCTAGTGATACATTTTATTTTAATTTAATTAGGAAACAGAGCCGAAAAATATAGATTTCAAAAAAATTTTCTATAGTTCCATAATTAGAATAAAGAGGCTATTTATGGGAAACGGTACAATTGGGGTAGGAATTGTTACCTGCAATAGAGAGGAGATGTTCAAAAAATGCGTCGCTTCCATTCCAAACTCTATAGAAGCTCTCGTTGTTGTAAATGATGCAACACCTTATAATACATCATCATACCCAAAAAAAGTTACGAAATTAATACAAAATAAAACTTCTATTCCTGTAGGTGCGAGCAAAAATATATTGCTACACTACTTTATGGAAAATAATTTTGAACATATTTTCCTCCTTGAAGACGATATTTATGTAATTGACCCAAAAGCATTTGAAATCTATATAAAAACTGCAGAAACAACTGGTGTATTACACCTTAATTACGGATATCACGGCCCTGACAACAGAGATCCCAAAGGTATACCAAACCCTCGCATGGTTGTATCTTATGAAAACAACGTAAAGCTTGCTTTGAATACACATGTCCTCGGAGCTTTTTCCTACTATAATCGCAAAGTCATTGAAAAAGTAGGTTTTATGAACGAAAGTTTTCAAAATGCCTGGGAACACATTGAACATACTGCCCGAATTGCAAAAGCTCTCTATCACCCTCCCTTTTGGTGGTTTGCAGATGTGTATAACAGCCAAGATTTGATTGGTGAACAAGATATCACCCAAGCAAAAAGCGTAATTAGAAAAGATAAATCTATAAATTTAATGAACATGAGGTTGGGTTTAGAAATTTTTAAAAAATCGACAGGCTATTATCCTGGTAACATGCCTTTAACTACATCCGAACAAGTTTTGGTGTATCTTAAAATTATAAAAGATATGAATGGAAAATTGTAATCTTCTTATAATGAATAATTATTGACAAAATAACGAATCTCCAATTACTCTATTTCTTTCACATTTCTTAACAAAAGGCTTTTTATGACCTCTTCGCTCCTCCCTCCTGCAGGATCTCCTCATTCTTCTGTAAGATTATTAAAAGATCCTTTGGAATTAGTTCCAACTGTTGAAGAAGCCTACGAAGTAACTGGGGAGTCTAGATTATCTGATATCAAAGAACGAATTCAGGGGCTCGTGGAGAGTAAAATCGGAAATGGCGATCTCGCAAGAGAACTTACTACCTATATCAGTGATTCAATTCACCTAATGCAAGCAGAAGCTAGAGAAACTATCCATTTTTTAAAAATGAAAACCTCTCATGGATATAATATTACAGTTTTATTCAAAAAGGCTCTTCCTGTTAGACCATTTGACATAACAGCTTCTGCCTCATTACAAGAAAGCCATAGCCATTGTTTTCATGAAAAAGTCATCTCTCTTCATAAAGATGCATTTGGTCCTGATATATCGGCATGGTCTTTTCATTTTCAAGCAGATGCTGTTAAAGAGGAAGTTTTAAAAGAAGAAACAAAACGTCATATAGTCGTAAGAAAAGAGGGATCTAAACTCATTTTTCAAATTCAAAAAACAATTCCGAGAGAAGTTCTTACCTATGTTCTTAATAAAAATATAAAAAATCTTGTTGAACCTAAATCTGCAATTGTGGCCATGACTGACTTTTTGACCACTCAGATATTTCAAATAGTGGAAGCTGCAGACCCTGGAACCATTTCTATAGCAGTCTCTTCAGACTTATCGAAAAAAATTCCTTTTATCTCCATTTTTTCGAAACACGATTTCCCTCTAACCCCTTTTAGTATTGACCCTTCCCATCCTCTTATGGCTACACACGAAGTTTGTTTAGCAAAAGAAACCCAACGCATTTATGCTTGCGACTTTGCACCTGACTTAAAACGCTTTGATTTCCCTTTAAGCGATGAAGCTGTTCTTCGCTACAATCCTCTTCTTCGAGAAATCATACGCGTTCGAGAAAAACAAGTCGTTCACAAAACAACTTCTCTTGAAGAGCTAACAGGCTCTCTTTTAGACCTCCTTAGAGAAAAATTAGAACCTGGAAAAATCGAACTAGTCTGTAGATATTTAGCATTTCAACTAAGGCAAATAAAAGAAGCAACTCCTAATAAAGGTGTTTATTACAACGTCACACACAGTAAAAAAACGGGATGGACCGTCAACCTTTTCTTTTCAAGTGATGCCTACAATATAGAAAATCCTAAAGGAATTAGCCCTTATCTTCGTCCTTCTGATGAGATTCCTATTGAACTACAAGGCAATTTCGATGTTGCAATCTCCCATACTAAACTGGGGAGTTCTTCACCTGAAGAGCGCCTATTTTTATTTATGCTTGATGGAGAAAAGCTAGCTTCTCATGTTGAAGCCGAAAAAAGAGCACGAGATACAAGGGCCAGCGAGCTTTCTGAAATGGGGCCAGCTATCCCGAAAGGAGCCTTCCTATTAAGAAAAGAAGCTCGTTCTGTTGATATTAAATATGTCTTATCGAAGCTGTTATCTGGACTTCCTATTCCGGAGGAGCTAATACCCTCTTTTTGCTATTACCTTGCCTCTGAAATTTCCCGATTAAGAGTCTCTTTAAATCAGACACGCACACTTGAAAATATGTATCTCTATATCAATAATGATCCTTCCTTTGGGTTGTCACTTGTTACCGCCTTTCCAAAGGAGCTACGATCGATGATGGTCCCTTTTGCAACTCCAAAACATGCTGAACTTCTGAGAAATTATAGCTATAATTTTTCTACAGAAAGAAAAGCTACTCTTTACGAATTTGGAAGATTCGACCCCCATTGCTCGATGATTTTTGGTCTTTACCCAACCCCCGATGCAGAATCAACAATTCCAAGAGATGGGGAAGGGTTAGCGACAAAAAAGAGACAAAGAGTGTAGAATACCACTTTAAACAAAGAGGATTTCATGATCAAAAAAGCTCTAATTGGTCGTTTTTTTCTACTTATTTCATTTTTTTCCCTATCTTTATCAGCAAGCGAAGACGCTTCTTTTTTAGATAGCCTAAATTACGATGTCTTAAAAACAATTGCTAATTTAGAACCTCCCCTGGAAGCTAGCCCAAATGATTTTTCCTCATTAAAAGAAGGCCTTTTAAAAAATTGGGAATCTCTTTTTAAAAACGGTCACAGAAAAATCAAAGGCCTCGATAAAGACATAAGACCTTATTTCGTAGGTATTCAAGCAATTATAGAAGAAACACTAGCCTCATCGCTTGGACATACAATTAAATTTGCCCAAGGTTTTATTCACACTCCGATGCCAGCTACACCGCTTTGCACAAAAGGAGAGATCTCTCCTCAGCTAGTAGACCCTGTTATCAAATCTGATCCTTTTCGCCTCTTCACGGTAAAAACAAGAGCTAATACTTTAAGAAATTATCTTAAAAAAGGCGGCTATCTATATGTTGTTTATCCAGAAAATGGGTTGAAAAAAAGAACACTAGAAGAACAGCTCATTTATAAAGAAGAAATCCAAAACTATAAAACTCATCTTTTTGATACTCCCCTCCAATGCGAAAAGGTGCCAGAAGAGCTCATTGGAGCTACTTATTTTTTTACTGACGCCTTTGATAAAATGTTTGTTTTTTCAATTCAAATGTCCCAAGCAAAAGAGATTCAAGACATTTCAACCTACGCCCTTTGGCTCTCTGATATAGACAACCCACTTATCCAAGAGCGCCTTGAGGCACTATTTGCCTATTTTTCTCAAAATAATTTCACTACTAAAGTAGACCCTAAGCTACATTGATTTTTTTTCTCAAGGAGCTCCTCTGGTGAAAATTCATAAGATTTGTTATAAGTGTGGTGATGTTTACATTATCTAACGTTTTATCCTTGGTAAGGGGGCCTTTAGCTTTTCTTTTTCTCATTAACAGAGTCGATGTAAGAGCTTTTGTCATCCTAGCTGCCATTCTAACAGATTGTGTAGACGGGTACTTAGCAAGACGATACAAACACACAACAAAGCTTGGCGCAATTTTAGATCCGTTAATGGATAAATTTTTTGTCTTTTTTGTCGTTTCGATTCTTTTTTATGAAAATAGACTTGGTGGATTAGAAATTGCATTCATGCTTTTAAGAGATATGGTCTTATTTGGATTTTCTCTCTTCCTTCTCTTAAAAAAAGCATGGAAAAATTACAATTACCGATCTTTATGGTGGGGAAAAGCGACAACTTCTCTCCAATTTATTGTTCTTTTGTTCCTCGCTCTTAACATCAGAGTAACCTCCCTTCTCTTTTCTCTTTTTGTAGGTTTTGGAATATGTGTCTTTTTAGAACTATTTTTCACCTTGAAAACCAATCCAGAAAAGGTTTAATCTTTATTTTATTTAGAGAGGGTAAATATGCAGTTTGTAAGAGAATCCATTTTTGTGTCGGCGATTCGAAGCTTTTTTAACACATTTTTAGCAGTTCTTGGCATTATGCTTGCATTCGTCATTTTTATGATCACTACGGGGCTATTTTCAACTCCCTACCAAACAGATGATGAATCGTTAGAAATGAAAATTTTGCCCGATGCGAAAGGGGAGACAACCATTTTAGCAGAAACTGCACCGGTTATTTTGCAAATAGACCTCTCTGGAGTAATTGGCGACGCTCATATTACAGGCGAGAGCATAGATAACTTCTTAAGAGCCTCTAGAAAAGGGGTTATGAAAAAAGATCGGGTAAAAGCTATTTTACTTCATATCGATTCTCCAGGTGGAGGCGCAATTGATAGCAACCTAATTTACGAATCGATCATGCGTTATAAATCGGCCCACAATGTACCTGTATATGCATACACACCAGGTCTTTGTGCTTCTGGTGGTTATATGATTGCCTGTAGCGCTGACAAAATCTACGCATCCCCTTTCTCTATCGTTGGGTCAGTAGGTGCTAAATGGGGTCTCGGATTTAATTTTTGGCAATTTATGCAAACTCACGGAATCGAATCTGTAACGATTGCAGAAGGTCTATATAAAGAAAAATACCCCTCTTTTACAAAACCAATGAACGGAACTGCTTCCTACAATGATTTAATTGCAATTGTAGCTGAATCGTATGATCAATTTACGAATCTTGTTGCAAAAGCAAGAAGTGAAAAAGGTCTTACTTCCGCTCTTTTGAAAAGCAGCTATGGCGCTCAAGTCTATTCTGGTATAACTGCAGAAAAAAATGGGTATGTCGATAACGGTAACGCCTATTACATAGATGCCTTAACTGATCTTGTAAAAAGTTGTAATCTAAGTGAAACTCCCTACCAAGTTGTAAAATTTGTCTACAAACAATCTCCTCTCCAAGGCCTTGTTTCAAACAAGCTTGCACTTTGGATGGAAGATGTACAAAGCAAACTTCTTGGAACAACATCAAAAGGAAAATTACAAAACACTCTTCTCTACTACTATGACCCTTCAGACAGACTTTAGAAAACTTTTTGTTGTAGACGCAGCAAACTATCTTTTTCGGTCCTATTTTGCGATTCGAAAAATGACTAATCCAAAGGGAGCTTCTACAAATGCTCTCTTTGGCTTTATTAGATCAATCCAAAAAATCATCAAAGATTTCAAGCCAGATCATCTAGTTTGTGTATTTGACGGCCCAAATAATAAAAAAACAAGGCTTGCAATTTATAAAGATTACAAAGCCCATAGAACAGGGATGCCAGAAGACCTTTTACCTCAGTTAGGTCTTGCAAAAGAGTACCTTGATTTTGCTGGGATCCCTTATCTTCAAATTGAAGAGGTCGAAGCAGATGATACGATCGGCAGCATTGCGAAATGGGGGGAAACACAAAATTTAGATACCTATCTTTGTTCAAGTGATAAAGATCTTTGCCAGCTTGTAAATGATCACATTTTTGTCGTAAACACATTCAAAGAGAATCTGATTATTGATAAAAAAGAGGTCGAAAATATTTACGGTATCGCTCCAGAGCAAATTATTGACTACCTAGCTATCATGGGCGACACCTCAGACAACATTCCAGGAGTATCTGGCTGTGGTCCCAAAACAGCTTCGGAACTTTTGAAAAAATTTAAATCACTCTCATCGATCTTAGAAAAACCAGAAATTCTTGAAAGCAAAAAGCTGATTGAAAAGTTTACAAGAGAGAAAGAAAATGCTTTGATTAGCCAAAAACTTGCAACGATCCAAACAAATGTTCCAATTCCCTTTGAGATCCCTTTCTATACAATCAAAGATGCAAATGTAGATAAATTAAAAAGTTTTTTTATCGAAATGGATTTTCAAACTCTTTTAAAAGAGACAACTCCTTTGCAACCTGTTGAAAAAACCTACTCTTACACACTAATTGAAGATGAATCCTCGTTAGAAAAAATGGTCGAAGAGCTTCAGGTAAAAAAAGAGATTGTCATCGATACTGAAACAACTTCTATAGAACCAATGCTTGCATCAATTGTAGGAATAGGCTTAGCTGCGGAACTTGAAAAGATCTATTACATTCCGTTAAACCACAAAATTCCAAAAGATAGAGTCCTTCTTAAACTAAAACCACTTCTAGAAAGCTCTTTGATCTCTTTTATTGGTCATAATATTAAATACGACATGCACGCCCTTCTCAATCATGGCATTGCTCTCAAAAATGTCTCTTTCGATACGATGCTAGCCTCTTATATACTAAACGCCCATAGCAATAGACACAATTTAGACACCCTTACTCTCGAAAAATATCAGCATACAAAAATTCCAATCGAAAATTTAATCGGAAAAAAAGGGCAGATTTCGATGATGGATGTCCCCCCAAAAATGGTTCTAGACTATTGTGGAGAAGATGTCTATTACACACTAAAATTAAAGATGAGCTTTGAAAATGAGTTAAAAGAAAGGGCATTATGGAACCTTTTTACAACTCTTGAAATGCCTCTTTTGCCAGTACTGTTTAAAATGGAGCGAAGAGGAATTTATCTTGATACAGAAACTTTAGCAAAACTCTCTTCTGAATTTCATAAAGAATTAGACCATCTAATACGCCAAATTTATGAAATCTCAAAAGAAGAGTTTAATATTAACTCGCCAAAACAACTTAGCGCGATTTTATTCGAAAAATTACAAATTCCTCCCCCCGGGAAAAAAACCCAATCTGGCTACTCTACAAATGCAGAAGTTTTAGAATCTTTAAGTGGCGACTACCCGATCATTGATTTAATTTTAGAGTATAGAACATTAGAAAAACTCCGCTCAACATACATTGATGCACTTCCTTTACAAATTAATCCGATAACAAAAAGAATCCACACAACTTTTAACCAGTCAGGAACAGTTACTGGAAGACTCTCTTCTACGAACCCAAATTTGCAAAATATCCCAATCAGAAAAGCTGAGGGGAAAAAAATTCGAGAGGCGTTTAAATCTCAGGAAGGATCTAGTTTTATCTCATTAGACTACTCGCAAATTGAACTTAGATTACTGGCCCACTTTTCAGAAGATCCTCACTTAATCGCTGCATTTAAAAATGATGAAGACATCCACAAATCTTGTGCAAGCTTAGTGTTTGATGTCCCTTTAGATCTTGTAACAGATGAAATGCGTTTCAAAGCAAAAGCTGTTAATTTTGGTTTAATTTATGGCCAGCAAGCATTCGGCCTCTCAAAACAATTAGGAATTTCAGTTAAAGAGGCCTCTTTATTTATAGAGAGGTATTTTAAAATGTACCCAACTGTAAAAAATTTTCTTGAGTTATGCAAAGAGAGTGCGAGGAGAACAGGGAAGGCGACAACTCTTTTTGGAAGAGAGAGGCTCTTAGAGGAGATTACAAGCAAAAATGGCATGCTCAGATCTCAGGCCGAAAGGCTTGCAGTAAACGCTCCGATTCAAGGGACGCAGGCTGATATCATTAAACTTGCGATGATTGCAATAGACAAAAAACTTTTTGAAGCTCAATCTAAAACCTACCTCATTTTACAAATTCATGACGAATTAATTTTTGAATGCCCAGATGACTCTCTTAAAGAGTCTTCAGAGATGATAGCCTCTATTATGGAAGAGATTGTAGTTTTGAAAGTGCCTCTCAAGGTGGATATTTCTTTTGGAAAAAATTGGGGAGAATGCTAAAATAAGGAAGATTGCAATTACTGGTACTCTATCTGCAGGGAAAAGCACAGTTTGTGAGTTATTAAAGACCCAAGGTGCTTTTGTAATCAAAGCAGATGATATTGTTCACGACCTTCTCTTAAAAAATGTTTCAATTATTCAAAAAATCAAAGAAAAGTTTAATGGACAAGTTATCAAAAGCGATGAAGTTGACCGAAAATTGTTAGCAGATTTAGTATTTTGTGATTCAGACAAATTAAAATCATTAGAGGACATTCTTCATCCTGAAGTTATAACCCGTATCAAGAAAACATATGAAATTGTCAAAGATTTGCCGGAATATAAAGAGTTTGTTGTGGAATTTCCCCTTCTCTTTGAAATCGACTTCACACAGTTTTTTGATACGATTGTTTTTGTTACAGCAGATGAAGAGACAAGAAAAAAACGATTTATGACAAAAGGGTTTAGCGAAGAGCAATTTGATTTAAGAAGCAATCGATTCCTTCCAGAAACAGATAAAATCTCAAAATCTGATTATATTATAAAAAATAACGGTTCTTTAGAGAACCTAAACAAGCAAATAGAAAACATCTAAGGACATTATGAACCAAGAAAACCAAAATACCCCAGAAGCAACACCAGAAAAACCAATGTCAATTAATACAACTATTCCTCAAGAAAGAACTGAGCATCAAAAACCTAGATACCACAAACCTCATTACTCAAAATCTCACTACAACAGAAGAAAAGATTCTCATCATAACTCCCAAAGAAGAGATGGCGAAACCCCATCTATAGGGCATGGCGACTTTCAAGATATGGATGATGCAGAAAATGATCAAACACCTGTACGAACAGGCGATGTTTCGATCACAAAAATTGCTGAACTCCAACGAATGAATATTGATCAGCTGACAAAATATGCCCACAGCACAGGAATCACAAATGTTGGCTCCCTATCTAGATCACAAATTGTCTTTGAAATCGTCAAACAAAAAAGTTCTTCACCAAATGAAATTTTAGTTGGCGAAGGAACGCTAGAGGTTCTACCTGACGGTTTTGGATTTTTAAGATCCCCAAATTACAACTACCTTCCGTCAGCTGAAGATATTTACGTCTCGCCTGCTCAAATTCGCCGTTTTGGCCTTAAAAAAGGTGATGAGCTCTATGGAGAACTTAGATCTCCTAAAGAAAAGGAAAAGTATTTTGCGCTACAAAAAGTTGAAAAAATCAACGGGATTGCTCCTCAGGAAATGAAAGAACGGATTGCTTTTGATAACCTTACTCCCCTGCACCCGAATAAAAGAATGCTTATGGAGACAACAAAAGATAATTACTCCACAAGAACATTAGACCTAATTACCCCGATTGGAAAAGGGCAAAGAGCCTTAATTGTGGCTCCTCCAAAAGCTGGAAAAACAATGCTTTTACAAAACATCATCCACTCGATTGCAGTTAATGAAAAAGATGTCAAATTGATCGTACTTCTTATAGATGAAAGACCTGAAGAAGTAACTGACATGCAAAGACTTGTGAAAGGAGAGGTGATCTCTTCTACATTTGATGAGCCGCCCGAAAGACACTGCCAAGTAGCAGAGATGTGTATTGAAAAAGCAAAAAGGCTTGTAGAACAAGGAAAAGATGTTGTTATCATTTTAGACTCTATTACAAGGCTTGCCCGCGCTTACAACACCGTTCAACCCCACTCTGGACGTATTTTAACAGGTGGTGTCGATGCAAATGCTCTACACAAGCCGAAAAGATTTTTTGGAGCGGCAAGAAACCTAGAAGAGGGGGGCTCTCTTACAATCATCGCATCGGCATTAATTGACACAGGTTCAAAAATGGATGAAGTGATCTATGAAGAGTTTAAAGGAACAGGAAACATGGAACTTGTCCTTGATAGACGTCTTGCAGACAGAAGAACATTTCCTGCTATTGATTTAATTAAGAGTGGTACGAGAAAAGAAGAACTTCTCTACCATGCAGCTGAGCTTGAAAAAATTTATATTTTCAGACAGGCAGTTGCAGACCTTTCACCTATTGATGCTATGAACCTTTTGCTAGGAAGACTAAAAAAGACAAATAGTAATACAGAATTTTTGCTTTCAATGAAAGATTGATTTGCCTATCTTAAATAGGATGAGCATTAAAAGAATTTTAATTCTTACTCTTACTGCGGGCGGGGGGCACATACAGGCTGCAAAAGCCAAATACTTGGAGACCAAAGCCGCCCACCCTAATGGGATTATATTAGAACGAGATATTTTATTTGATTGGATTTGGAAATATTTCGGTCTTTTTGCAAAACATCTTTGGGGTGATGCGCAAGCAAGAGGAAATATTTTTCTCCTTGTCTGCCTCTCTTTTGCATTAAGACTAGCAGATTTTCTCTTCTGGGTCCCTTTCTTCTTATCAGCATTAAAAACCTGCTTAAGATACGACATTGAAAAAATTATAGATACTCAGCCACTTGGAACGTCTGCCATAATCAAAGCTCTTAGAGTGATAAAATGGAAAACTGGGAAACAGATTTCTTACGAAAAAGTAATCACTGACCTCCCAACAATTGATGCAAAACACTTCTTTGGAGGGATTAAATCTCTATCTTCTAACGATAGGCCATTTTTAAAAGTAGTCACAACAAAACCAATCTTAGAGTATGGCGAAACAGAAGAAGAGTTTTGGAAAAATAATTGCAATATTCCTTTATCTTCAATTATTTATGCAAATTTTCCTTTGCGACCTGCTTTTTTTGAAAAGACAACACAGCCCGATGAACCGTTTGAACTAAATATATCAATTTTGTCACCAGATGATTTACACCTCACATATAAAACTGTTTCATACGGATCAGTTCCTGTTAAGCGCGCTAAAAACCAGATCTCTATTCCTATAGAGCCAAATGACAAAGTAGCTCTTATGATGCTTGGAGCAAACCCAAATCCTAAAGCCGTTCTCTCCTATACCTCACGCTTCATAAAGGCGCTTCAAAATAAAAGCTTACCAAATCGAAAAGATCTCTTTTTTATTTTTTGTAGCAGCCAAGTTTCAATTAAGCCTAATATTCGAAAACAGATCCTAAATCTCATACAAGATACAAAAAACTACCCAAGCCAACTCACAATTGTTCCTATTTCCAACCAAAATGACCTAATCATAGCTCCCCTTTTAAAACGTAGTAATGCAACTCTAACCAGATCAGGTGGACTTACATCGATGGAACTACTAGCTGTTTCGCAAGGAAAAATCTGGATTCACAAAGAGCCCGCACCACAAAAAATCCCTAAATTTATCCCTCGAATGGAGACTTTTAAGCAAGGAATGCCTCCATGGGAGAGAGGAAATGCGCGCTATCTAGAAATTAAAAAAGGGGCAAAAATTATCACTCCAGAAACATTTGATGAAGTCTCTAAAGACTACTTCCCCATATTTCAGGAAGAGCACCTTCATGAAGAAATCCAAAATCCTTTATCCTCCCCCTCGGCTAAAGGACCTACAGCAAAAAGTCTCTAAGAAGGTGAGTGAATAATGGGTTTATCTTTTTCTGAATCAATTTGATATAGTGGGCTTGCGCGGAACCTTCGGTTGATAGCAGAATATTCTATCGGATGCTACTTTCGTGCAAGATAAAACCCCTTATTTCGAGACCATGCGGCAGCTTCTGAAAGCTTTCCAATTATGGCTTAAAACCGATTATTGAGGTTAAGAAGATTAGTGCCATACTCGATTAATCAGGCTCTTGGATGGATTTGGACATATATTCTATTATAAATAGGACGAATTGCTGTTTCATTATGCAACAACATAGGAATAGCAACTTCAAGCTGGTCATCATCTGGATTAATCGCCTTTGTAAAGACAGATATAAGACCATTATAATCAGGGTTTTCTATTTCTAATTCTCTAATTTTATCTTTTAGCTGATGAACTGTTAAAACCTGATTTAGATCTATATTCTGAAAGACTATTTGCTGGTCTTCTTTTTGAATATGAATTTCTATAGGCCTCAGATCAACAGGCAACATAACAACCTTCCTTTTCCTATAGCTAAATTAAAGAGTCAAAAAATTCCAATAAAAAAATGAAGCAATTAACAGTAAAGGTGTTACATCTCGCTCAAATAGATGTGCTCAAAAGCTTTTTCAGCATTTTTCAAAAACTTAGCATTTTCTGAACCTGTAAAGGAGGTCACTTTCAAGGGCTTTCCATTTTTCCTTTGAAGAATCATTTTACCCTCTAAATTTTGCAAACAAAATTCAAAAGGTTCTTTCCCTCCGTTATACCTTGCAGTAAGGGTATAGGGCCATCTATCAAGTTTAAAAATAGACTCCCCCTCAAGAGAAGTTTCGGCTCCATTTTTAATGAAGTCAATAAGCGTTGGAAAAATATCGATGTGGGAAGAGATTTTCGAAGCCTTTTCTTTTAATTGACGCGTCACATTTCCAAATTTATAGTATAGGGGAACATGTATTTGACTTTGACTTAAACTCGACGCATGGAAAATATGTCCCTCTTCGTAAAAAGCCTCTCCATGATCTCCTGTAACTAAAATGACAGCTTCATCAGCTTGATGCTTTTCTAAAAAACTGCCTAACAAAGAATCGACATAATAAATAGAATTTCGATACCGATTTTTTATCTTTTCTAAAGAGCTATTTGTGTAGGCCGCTTTAATGTAATTAATAGGTTCCTCTATCGGAAAAAATCGATCCCCATCTTCTTTTGGCCAGCTGTATCCAAAATGGGTTGCATCTAAAAAAACAATAAATAGATGTCCATCTCCGAAAAATTCGTTTTCATCCTTAATTAATTCCATCATAACTTCGCGATCGCTTTGATAAGCTGCAATTTTACCACCGTGAGGAAACTCAAAAAATGTATCGGCTAACTTATAATCTTTTCCAAAGATAGACTCGCCCATATGATAAAAAGCTAATTCAGCAGAGGAATACAGATGCACTTTATACCCCATGTCTTTCATAAGAGAAATCGCATGACTTCCCTCTGGGATCGTCTTTTGTATGTATTCTTTTGAAAATCTCAAGGGAAATTGGGAATGAAATATGGTAAACCAAGAAAAGTGAGAAGCATTTCCTCCAGAGGCTGCTACATCAAAAAAAACATTCTCTTCTCTAAATCTTGTCATATTCGGGGCAATTTCACTCGTAATAAAATCTTCTCGCAAGCTCTCTATGACAAAAATATAAATAGGCGGCCTTTTTTCTTGAGGAACTTGCACATCACTTGCAACTCTATGAACTTTTTTTAATGTTTCAGAAACAGAAATGACTTCTCTTTCAGGAGGAAAAAAAGTCGTTTTAAAGGGAAGTATCTGACAAAGATTTGCATAATTTTTATAACTTATTTTTCTTAAAAAAACCCTGTCAGATAATGCGAGTAAACTAAGCGGCACTAGAAAAAAAAGAAGCAAACTCTTTAAAGAAATATGAAGCTTTTTTTTCTTCGCAAGCCTTTCTGTAGAATGAAAAAACAAGATCGCTAATACAAAAAATGCAAAAATAGAAAAAGCACCTAACATCCAATAGCTAAATGAGATGTTTGTTGCCTTAATCATCTCAATAAAGTTATCTCCCATTTCTGCATAAACCAAATTCAATAAATACCAAATAGTTACACCCATCAAGCGGATCATAATAAAATCAACTTGATGGGCAAGAAGTAAAAAACAACTCCCTACTAAAAAGGTATAAAAAAAAGTCTTATGCGCATGTTTCTGAATCAGTAGACTCACAAAAAGTAGAGCCCATGCTTCTAAAAAACATTGCAAAAAGACTGTTATACAAAAAGGATATGCCTCAACATTTTGCAGAAGCATAAACGAGTAGCCATGAACCCCGATGAGGGAAAGGAAAAGAATCCCAAAATAAATATAATTTACTTCAAATACTCTAGATTTCATCTACGGGGTTGCTTCAACTAAAATTCCTACAAACTCATCCCAATTACTCTCTTTTGCCTTTGCTAAAAGCTTTTCATGATCAACTTTTGTTAAAGCTGCAAAGGAGGGTAACTCCTGAAGAAGTTCACTTGATTTTAAGGATCTTTCGAATCCAGGTTTTAAGCCTTCCATAAAACCATTCCACTTAAAAGAACTTTTCTGAATTGTTTTCATATGAGCTCTCAACTCTTTATGTTTAAATATATACCCTAAAAAATGAAGACATCCAATCCCTTTAAGACCCTGGCCTAATTCTTTTAAATGCGCCTTTTTAAATCCTAATGAGACTAGACTGTGTGTTCCAAGTGTTGTTACAATCTCTTCAATTGCCTTCCCTTCATTATCTGATACGTTTACAACAAACTCTCTCAGTTCCAAAATTGACTCTTCTGCATACGCAAAACTTGTGACAACTAGCAAAAAAGCTAATATCTTATTGAATTTCATAATATTACCTCACGTGCTTTACTAAATATTGAACTAAATCGTCCCAATCGCCTTTCTCTGCAAATTGAGTTAATTTCTCTTCACTTACGTCTAAAAGTTTTGCAAAACCGGGAATTTGGTCCCAAATCGTTCCTGCTGCTTTATCTCTATCAAACCCTTTTCGAGTCGATTTCATAATCCCATCAAATTTCCAAGAGCTCTCTGCAATCTCTTTCATGTACTCTTTTAATTCGGGGTGAGTAAAAATATAACCCAAAAAGTTAAAACTTCCCATCCCTTTCAATTTTTTACTTAGCTCTTCTAGCTGCTTTTTCTTAAATAGTAACATAGGGACACTTGTCTCTCCCATAGTTGTTACAATCTCTTCAATAACTTCCGCTCTCTCTTCACTCACGGTTAACACAAACTCTTCTGCCGAAAGTTGCGTAAAAAAGAGTGTTATTAAAAAAAATAAGTTAAAATAGACACTTAACAAACTCTTCCCAATCTTCTTGATAGACATATGCCTCCAATTGTTCTTTAGATCCCCCGACGAGCTTTGAAAAACTTTCTAACTGAGGAATAAGCCTTCCTTGAAGAAACTCTTTTTCCATGTTTTCCCCAAACCCGTCTATAAAAGACGACCATTTAAATGTGCTTTTTGAAATTTTCTTCAAACAATCCTTTAACTTTGGATTTGTAAGGACAAATCCTAAAAATTGCAATGGCGGAACATGCCTAATGCTATCACCTAGTCGCTTAAGTCTAAAACTATCGAGCAAAAGCTTTGCGACATTTTTTTCTCCCATAGCACTAACTATCTCGCTAATAGCATACTGCTCAGTTTCATAAAGAGAAAGCACAAATTCATCCGCATAAACAAGTAAATTTGTGAAAAGCAATGCTCCAAAAATCTGGCTTCTCATAAATTTCACTTCTCCTGTAACGGGCATGTTTCAAAAAAAAGAGTGTCATATTATTCACCCTCATAGTTTTTTTCTAGAAAATTCTATTGGTTTATGTTAGGAAACAAATTATGTTTAAAAGAAAGTTAGTCGGATCACTTGCTTTTCGCGTTTTGTTTAGCAGCATTCTTTTTATTGTTACCCCATTAATTTTTTACGCGCTCTACATCTATGAAGTCGATTACCAAGAAAAATTAAATGACGTATTTACCGAAATGCATCTCTATCAAAAAGATCAGACAAACTTAATCCATCAAATTGAATCTAGCAATCTAAATTTTCTCAAAGCAATCTACGAATTAATCACTCTCATTCAAGAGCAATCAGGAACTTCTTCTTTAAATAAAATCGATCTTTTACTCAAAAATTTTAGCTCGAATGAAAACCTCTCTGCAATTTTTTATCTCACAGTTAATAAAGACTCTCTTCTCATTTGCGCAAACTCATCTTTAAAAGCGTATGAACATGTTAATTTTAACCCATATTTTAATGTAGAATATTTAAAATCAGTGCCTGACAACATTTTTGTGGGCAAGGATCCTGTATTTGGACACAGCTTATTTATTACGTTTCCTGTTATAAACAAGTCCTACGAAATTGTAGGCGTAGTAGGCGCTTCAATTGCTCTTACAAAATTAGTTGAAAAGCTCGACACAGTTCGTAAACTCTATGATGCTAATGTAACAATCACAGATAATGATGGGAAAATTCTTGCCTCGACTGATGCAAAAAGATTGCATAAAAAATTTATAGAGGTGAGCAATTTTAGACCCAAATTAGGAGAACAATTCATCCCAATAAAACAGCTTCCTTCTGTAAATGAAGGGTATGAATTTTATTTCAATCATAAAAGACGTTTTTTAACTCTAACTGAGATCCCTAAAACTAGCGCAAAAATTGTACTTACACTCCCAGCTAGCTCTTTTTTAACAAAATTATATAAGTCTCTATCTGAGCTTGCTTCACTTTTACTATTTATTCTTATTTTCGGAGGAATTACCTCTTTTATCCTTACGATACGCTTTACAAAACCTCTTAATCAACTTCGCAAAGTGATGCAACAAGTAGGTCATGGAGATTTGCAACATCAGTTTCATAAAGACCCTTTAGGATTTGAAATTAATTTACTCGGCGAGCAGTTTAATCAGATGGTGATCTCTCTTGGAAATTATATTGAAGAGGTAAAAAAGGAACGGGCGTTCAAAGAGGCGTATCAAAAAGAGCTACAAATTGGTAAAGAGATTCAAGCATCTCTCCTTCCGAGTGGAAAAATTGACTTTCATGAGCTTGAATCAGCAATTTATTTCCAGCCTGCAAAAGAAGTTGCTGGAGACTTTTATGACTGGATGGAAAAAGGTGATAATCTTTTCATCACAATCGCAGACGGGGTAGGAAAAGGAATTTCGGGCTGTCTTTACGCTTTTGATTTAAGAAGCACGCTGCGCGCATGTGAAACAATTTATGACGACCTTTCTGAAATTGCAATCAAAACAAATGCTATTTTTTGTGAAGACACAAAAGAAAATGGAAGTTTTGTTACAGCTTTTCTTGCTAAATACCATTTCCCTACAAAGCAACTCTCCTATATCAATTGCGGCCATAACTATCCTATCTTAAAGCGTGGCAGAGGACATCTTGAAAGACTTGAGACCTCAGGAATCGCATTCGGCGTAGAATGTTTCGACTCTGTCGAACTAAAAAAAATTCAGCTCGAAGAAAATGACTATGTCATTTTCTACACAGATGGATTAACCGATGCACAAAATAAAGAGAAAAAATTATTCACTGAAAAAAGACTTATGCACATTATTGAAACAGGCTCTTATAATTCTCCAGAAGAGTTAGTTAAACTGATTAATCTAGAGATTTCTCTCTTTACAAAACAGACTGATCAATACGATGACATCACTATACTAATCCTTAAAATTTAAGATGATCCATCACTTCTTTCGGCGTTTGCAAATCTAAATTAATCGCTATTTTTTCAGCCTCTTCAAGCATCTTCCCAAGCTCTTTTCCTGGCAAAACACCCTTTTTCATTAGGTCATTGGCCGAAACTACCTGTTTTTTTTCTTGTATCCTTACAATTGCTTTGGAAAGTTTTTTCATCTTTTCGGTATGGTATTTGCTAAACTCATCACTTTGATTATGAAGGAGGGCAATTTTGAAACATATCGATGCGTTTGGAAGTGCATACATTTTTGCTAATTCATAATCATCAAAATCTTTTGACCGGTACCACCGATCTAACTCTTCTGTAAATTTTTTATCCTGATTACTCAATTTTAAATAGTCGCATATGATTAATCTCTCTTTTAAGGAATTTCTTGGGAAAAGCTCATAAATTTTTGCAATCACAGGAGCCTTTTTTGGGAAAAGAGAGATAAACTTAACCCTCTCTTCTATTGTCTCCAAGTCGAGTTCGGCAATTGTTGGAAAAATTACTTGCAGCAAATTTAACCTGTGAAGCATCACTAAAGCCTCATCAAAATGAGTAACTTTTGCCATTTTTTCAAACTCTTGCCATACCCTTTCAATAGCAACTGCAGGAAAAAGCTCTTCAGAGTGGAATAAAATAGCCTCAATTGTTTTAGGATCTATTGCAAATCGAAATCTAGCTGCATACCTAACAGCTCTTACCATCCTAAGCCTATCTTCTAAAAACCTTTCGTGAGCATTGCCAATTGCCCGAACAACTTCAAGCTTTAAATCGTTTTCTCCCCCTACGTAGTCATAAATCTCATCTTTAATCGGATCATAAAACATCCCATTAATCGTAAAATCTCGTCTAAGAGCATCCTCTTTAGGATCAGCAACACTCACATTTTGAGGCCTTCTGCCATCACCATAGCCGCTCTCTTTTCGAAACATAGCCACTTCAAAATGATGCCCCTCATAAACAACAACAATAATACCAAAATTAATTCCAACGGGTATCGTTTTGGGAAAAAGTTTTTGTGTCTCTTCAACTGATGCACTTGTCACAATATCAATATCATTAGAAGGATGCTTCATTAAAAAATCACGAACCCAACCACCTGCAAAATAAGAAGTGTGTCCGTGATCAACAAATTTCTGTACGATTTTCTTTGCTATGTTATAAAGAGTCATATGAACCTGAATCGTAACACGACCTATCTTCTCTTGTCCATACCCCTTCTTTTTTTCTCTTGTGAAACAAGTTCTCGTTTTAAAAAAAGAGAGTCTTATAAAAATTTCCACTTAGAAGAGTCTGATTTTCAAAATAAAAACCTTTCTAAGATAGATTTTTCAGGCGCTCATCTTCACTCAGCTAATTTCTCTAATGCCTCAATCAACGAAGCCATTTTTGTAAAAGCTGATCTAACTAATGCTAACTTATCGGGTGTAGAGGCCCACCATGCAAATTTTAAAGAGGCTAATTTGACAAATGCTAACCTCTCTTTTGGCAATTTTTCTTACGCTTACTTTGAAAAAGCAACACTTATAAATGTCCAAGCTACAGGAGCTTATTTTAAAGATTCTAAAGGACTTAGCAATGAGACCAGAGCAAATTTAGAAAAAGCGGGAGCTAGATTTGATTAGCCAAATCTGATACACTATTTCACATGAGTGATTATAGCCTTTTTGAAAAATCTTTTGATAGTCGTAAACAGATGCGCAATGAGAGAAAATTGCTGCAGCAAAAAGACCGCTCTAAGTTTAAAAAAAGCGATCAAAATAAAGAAGAGATTTTAAAACCACCAGAAAACTCAAAAAGAGGCCGCATTGTAACCATTTCGACGGGGATGATTAAAGTCGTAGTTGAGGGAGAAATCATTGAATCTGGCTTAAAAGGATCTCTAAAAAAAGAAGTTACCAGAAATAAAAACCTTGTCACCGTAGGCGATTTTGTGTGGATTGACGAAAGAGGGCAAATTGCATACGTAGAAAAAAGATACTCATGTCTCTCCAGAGCAGATGCCCTCCATCAAAGAAAACAACACTTAATTGCCGCTAATATAGATCAAGTTTTAATTGTAGCCTCTATCGAAAATCCTTCTTTAAAACCCTCATTATTAGATAGATACATTATAGCTACAGAGCGAGGCGGCATGAAACCCGTCATAATTATTAATAAAATTGACCTTGCAGGCGACCTCACTTTTTTAAATGAGCTTGAAGAAATTTATAAGGGCTTAGAAATTCCTTTTTTAAAAGTAAGCGCACTTCATGAAATCGGCCTAGACTCGTTAAAAGAGATAGTAAAAGGCAAATCTTCTGTATTTTCCGGCCAATCAGGAGTTGGTAAAACCTCTCTAATCAATGATTTAACTGGGCAAACAAGAAGAGTAGGAAGTGTTGTACAAAAGACTAAAAAAGGGTCTCACACAACAACGCATGCAGAGCTTATCTCAATTGGTGAAAATGCCCTTTGCATTGATACTCCGGGAATCAAGAGTTTTGCTTTATGGGACATTACATCAGAGGAGTTAACAAACTATTTTTCAGACCTGCAAAAATTTGGAGAGACGTGTAAATATAGCCCTTGCAGCCACACACATGAACCTGGTTGCTCTGTGAAAGAGGCAGTCGCATCAGGCAGGCTCTCTCAAATTCGTTATAACTCCTATCTTGCTATCAGAGAAGGTCATGATGAACCTAATTCTTTAAGGTAAATGATTATGAACGTCACACCTACACAACCCTCTACCCCATACCCTACAGAACCTGAAAGACCTCGTCCATCAAAAGTGGCAAGTTATGCGGCCGCATTTTTTGAAGGAGTCTCCTCTGTAGCGCTATCGCTCAAGAAAAAAGTAACAAAAGAAACTGCTACTGAGATAGACATAGAAGCGCTCTGGGTTGATTTGCTAAATAGAACAAATACTTATTTTGAACCTTTAAGAGTTGCTAATCCGTTTTGTAATGAAGCAACTGCGTTAAAAGATTTGCAAGCAAACATAGTTGGCCAAACATCTTCAAAAAAATTTTCTTTTGTAGCCTCACAACTCCCCTCTTATTATGAATTTATACCGTTTTGGGAAGAAATGTTCAAAGGCCGCTACAGCGGAATTGTTGACTTAACATCAATTAGAGATCTACCACCTGGTATGCCTACTTATTATCCAGAAATGAGAGAAAGAATAGGCGGCATAGATGTTGAAGTTAGAGGCCTCTTAGATGAGACAACATTTGTCTACCTCATGAAAAAAGAGGGTGATGAAAAAACTATTATACGCTACCACTTTGATAAGTGGTTAGATGGCAAGTCTCTGACAACTGAAATGCTTATCTTTTTAATTAAAACAATTGAAGAAAAATTTCATCCGTCTAAAGAGCTCCCTCTTTGGATACACTGCAGAGCAGGAATTGGAAGAACGGGCACTCTAATCACTGCGTTCATTCTCAAAGAAAAAATAGAAAGTGAAGAGATTAGAAAAGAGAATCTAGGCCTTTTCCTTGTTGAACTTATCTTTGCATTACGAAAAGAAAGAAGCCAATTTTTTGTTGAAACTTTTGATCAATTTGCCCTCCTCCTCTCTTTTGGTACACATCTTTTAGAAAAACGTCTCTAATTTCTGATTGCAAGAATTCAAATGTCTCGATAAAAATAAAAAATATGAACAAGATTAAAGACATTCGTGCAATAGAAGTTTTAGATTCAAGAGGAACTCCCACATTAAGTGTTACAGTTACGTTAGATAACGGAGTCTCAGCATCTGCAATGGTCCCTTCAGGGGCATCTACAGGGGCACATGAAGCAGTCGAATTAAGAGATCAAGACCCTTCAAGATATTTTGGGAAAGGGGTTTTAAAAGCAATTACGAATGTAGAAGAGATTATTCTACCAGCTCTCAAAGGGAAAAATCCTTTAGAACAAACCAAATTAGATCAACTACTGATCGATTTAGACGGAACGCCAAATAAATCAAAATTAGGGGCAAATGCAATTCTCGGTGTCTCTTTAGCGATTGCAAGAGCTTGTGCATTAATTACTAAAAAAGAATTGTATAGCTATATTCAAGAACTTTTTAAAGAGATTCTCTCTTTTCCAATGCCTATGATGAATATCATAAATGGCGGGGCTCACTCAGACAACACCATAGACTTTCAAGAGTTTATGATTGTTCCAGTCGGATTTTCATCTATGCATGACCGAATTCGAGTAGGATCTGAGGTGTTTCACTCACTGAAAAAGCTTCTGCACGAAAAAAAATTATCTATTTCTGTCGGAGATGAAGGAGGGTTTGCGCCTCACCTCAAATCTAATGAAGAAGCAATAGAATACATCTTACTCGCTATTGAAAAAGCAGGATATAAGCCAAAAGAGGAAGTTGCAATTGCACTTGACTGCGCCGCCTCATTTTTTTTTGAAGACGGTCTTTATTTAACGCAAAAAAAAATGGGCTCACCTAAAAAAGTCAACTCGTTAGAATACATAAATTACCTTGTCTCTCTTACAGAAAAATTTCCAATTATTTCAATTGAAGATGGTCTTGATGAAAACGACTGGGAGGGGTGGCAGGTTTTATCTAATCGATTGGGAAAAAAGGTGCAACTTGTAGGCGATGATATTTTTGTGACAAACCCTTTGTTTTTACAAAAAGGGATCGATCTCAACGTTGCAAACTCAATTTTAATTAAATTAAACCAGATAGGGACGCTTACCGAAACACTTAATACAATGAAGCTTGCTAAAGAAAACAACTACAAAACAATCATTTCTCATAGATCTGGAGAGACAGAAGACACATTTATTGCAGACCTTGCCGTAGGAACAAATGCGGGCCAAATCAAAACAGGCTCATTATCTCGCTCAGAGAGAACTTCAAAATATAATCGCCTTCTCACAATAGAACAATCATCTCGCTAAATTCACAAGTTAGATGTTACTTAATTGTTGAAAAATAATATTAATATCATATAAAACAATTAACTCTTAACTTTTTTAAAGGACGTAAGTTATGCGAAACATCATTTATTTTTTCTTACTTTTTCTATCCCCTTTTATCTACAGCGACTGCCCTAATCAAGATGCTCTATTTGCATCTATGCAAGAGACTTTAAGTAAATTCACAAGACCTTTTACCATTTTAGATTACAACTCTCAAACGCCTGATTTAGTATTTCAAATCGCAAGAGAATACCCATTGGCTACCTGTATACTCGCAGGAAAAGACCCAGAAATTTTGACCCAATTTCTTTCGCTTTGCAAAGAGCAAAAAAATCTTACAAATGTAGTTATTTTAGGAAAGCCGCTTACTGTAGCTGATCTAAAAAATTTGGCCCAAACAGAGTTTTTTGACATCACTATTTCACACCGAAATGCAAATGTGAAAAGCTTTCTCCAAATTGCTAAAAACTTTTCCGAACTCATCATTACACAAGATAAAAACAAAGAGAGTGGAGAATACACAACTCTATTTACAAAAGGTACAGAGAGTCCAAAAATTAAACTCCATTGGTTTTCTGAAGAAAAACCAAGTTTTGCAATCAATTTGTCAGACAATGGTCATAGCATCACAATTGATGATGAGACAAATAATGTTTCACACAAAGTAACAAGAGCTCCTGGCATTTCTTTAATCTCATTTCTAGCGCTTCAAGGTAGCTACCCTGAAAGCTCTCTTTTAGAAAAGAAAATTTCAAAAATTCGATGGAAATTTTATAGACATGTAGCTCCATGGGATATTTATGTCTCTGGCGAGCAAATTGAAATTCTCCCTCTCTCACTTGCACCAAATCGTAGAGAGAATCCAAAACAATTTGTACTTGACATTCTTCATAATCCGTCAAACATAAAAGCATATCTATCTGATACTGAATAAAAAACATTTAAAAAAAGAGGCAGAGTCTAGCTAGTTGCTATTCTTTGCTTCTTTTAATTTCCCCCTCTTCCTAAAATAAGAGTCATGAAGAGAACATCTATTTTAATATTTGGGGAGTCTAAGAGAGGCGAATTCCTTAAATTATTCCAAATTAATACATTACCCGATTTGTCAACCTTTTTAGGAGAGCCTACAACTTCAGGAATTGGTATTCATATGGCCATTCAATCTCTCCTCTTTGAAAAAAGCGTCCTCTTTATTAAAGTGGGCGAAGAGGGGTATGATATTGATCACTATTCACTAGGGTTTAAAGAAATAGATAATAATCCCCATCTTTTAATAGATGCAATTGCCCTCCCAGGCGTTGGATCAAACGAGATTTTAAAAAAGGCAAGCCTTCTTGCAAAGAAAAAGAAGGCTCTTTTAATTCTTAGAGAAAAAGATTTATACGATTTTATCACGCAAAGTAAGCTTTGAGTCCTTCCGCATTTGGCCTCATGCTTTTTTCCCCTTTATGCCAATTTGCAGGACAAACCTCTCCATGTTCTTCAAAAAAGATCAAGGCATCAAGCATGCGAATAGCCTCATCAACATTTCGGCCCAAGGGAAAATCGTTAATTAACTCGTGGCGAACAATCCCGTTTTTATCAATCAAAAATAGCCCTCTATAAGCTATTCCCTCTTCCTCTTTCAATACACCAAAAGATCTTGCGATTTCTTTTGTTGTATCAGCAAGAAGGGGGTAAGTAACTCCTTCAATGCCGCCATTTTTAACAGAGGCTTTAAGCCATGCTAAATGGCAATAAGCACTATCAACTGATGCTCCTATTACTTGACAGGCGCGAATCTCAAATTGATTGAGTTTTTCTTGAAATGCGTGCAACTCTGTAGGACATACAAATGTAAAGTCAAGAGGGTAGAAAAAAAGGAGAATGTATTTGCCTTTGAAATTTGAAAGGGAAAAATTTTTTTCTATTTTATCCCCATTCACAACTGCTGTTCCATTAAAATCAGGTGTTTTTTTTCCAACTAAAGCCATCTTTTTTCTCTCCCTATTGTTGTTGATCCGCCATGTCCCGGATAGACAACTACGTCATCTGGGAATTTTTTAATTTTTTCAAGTGAGACCTTCATTTTTTCTTTGTCAGATCTAGGTAAATCAACTCTTCCATACGTTCCTTTAAAAAGAGTATCTCCTGAAAACAGTACTTTTTGCTCTCTAAAATAAAATAAAACACTTCCTAAACTGTGCCCTGGTGTATGAATACAGATACATGTAAGACTTCCAATACGCCTCTCTTCACCATCTACAAAATAGCCATCTGGTTCTACCCCAGTAAGGCCTAGCATATCTGGAATTTGATCGCTGCCAGGATGTCTTAAATTCTCTTTGTCCTCTTCATGGACATAGACCAAATACCCTTTTTTCTTTTTTAATGTGGCAACATCTGCGATGTGATCAAAATGTGAGTGTGTTAAATAAATTCCTTCGATAACTAATCCAAATTTTTCTATCAGTTGCAAAAGTCTTTCACTAGTTTCAAATCCTGGATCGATTATTATCCCTTTTTTAGTTATCTCACACCCTACCAGATAGGCGTTTGTTTCTATAGGACCTGCTACGACTTTTTCAATAATCATAAAAAAATGGTACCACAATCCCTTGCTATTTTAAAGTAAATCTGGTTACCTGCAAATTTAGGAGTCAATTTATGCAGATATTTGTACTTTTCTTCCTAGTTTTTTTAAACTCTTCCCTTCAAGCCGATAATCAGAGTTGGAAAAATCAAGATGCTTATGTCCAACTATCAAGTGTTGTGACACAAATTCCAAATTTAGGCTTAAGCTCAATTATTTCTGGCGAAACAATTGATATGGTCAAAAATTTCCAAATTACTCCAAATAGAGATGCTGTTGTCTGCCAAATTCCAGGTTTATATTATATTTCCTGCGGCCTCCAGCCTGCAACTATTGTTCGTGGAGTGAGTGGTTACATGGATACCTGGTTTAATGTGAACGGCGTTGCCATACCATCTTCGAATTCAAGACAATATGTTGATGAAAATTTACGAGTCTCTCAAATTACAAATAACAGCATATTTCAATTAAACGAAGGTGATGTAATTTCAACAGGGTTTTCCTCAAGCAATCCCTATATCGGGATTGTCTATATTCAGAGTTACTTAAGCAGTGAGCCAAGCGTTACAAGTTATATATTTTCAGCGTATAAAATTCGGTAAAAAATGGTGCTAAAAAAAATAAATTTTTTTGTAATATCTTTTCTTAGCTATCTATTTTTTATACCTCTAGAAAGTGAAGAAATCAGTTTGCCAGATCCTGAGGCATACCTTGAAGTTGCAAGCAATAAAACACAAGTGCCAAATCCGAATCAAAAATCATTTATTATTACAGACAACACCTCCTTTATAAAAAATTTTAAAGCAGGTGATAAGGGAATTACTTTTACTGCAATAATAGATGGCATTTACTTAATTGGTTCAGGAGTCCAAGTAGGAATTCTTAACCCTAAAGTAAGTGGCTACATTGATGTTTGGTTTGAACTCAACGGTGCACCAATTCCAGCCACTAATTCTAGACAATATATTAGCCAAAGCGCTGAAGTTGCCCTAATGACGAATGCTTTTTTAATTGAGCTTAAAAATGGTGATGTATTTAGCATTGGATTTTCAGCAAGTGGTCCTGAAATTGGTATTGTTGCTTTTACAAATTTGCCAAATAACGAACCAGATATTGTAAGTATTGGAATTAGTTTATTTAAAATTTATTAAATATTTTTGTGATTTTATGAGATTTATCTTCTTTTTAGTATTAAGCGTACATTTATCTGCATTTGAAGAGGCGTATGCCCAAGTATATAGCGTATCGACGCAAAGAGCAGAAAAAGTTACAGGTTCATTACTTGTTACAGAAAATATTGGTCTTATAAAAAATTTTGAGTTAGCCCCAACTAAAGATTATCTAATTTGCAAAAAAAGCGGGGTATATCTAGCTCTTTGCTCCATCCAACCTGCAGCCTTAAATTTAGGAATCAATGGCCACCTTAATGCGTGGTTTGAACTTAATAAAAAGCCAATTTCAGCCTCAACTTCCAGAATTTATGTAACAGAAAAATCGCCAATTGCCCTTCTTACTATCCCTTTTTTAATAAAACTCAAAGAGGGTGATACCTTTGGAACTCGTATTGCAACAACTGGGTATGATATCGGAATCACTTACATCAATGCACCCTCTAGCAATGAATCTGACGCGCCAAGCTACCAACTTACGATCTACAAGGTAAATCGATATGAAGAAATCTGAAACTAAGTTAGCTGATTTTCTTAAATTTCTTAAAACTAAATTTAATCAAATTCAGTTTCGAATAGTCTCTATTTTTCTTGTTCTTATTACTGCTGCAGCTTTTGCAATCATAGGACTCAACTATAAAGAAAATCAGACTGCCGTGATGGAAACTTCTTTAATCACCACAAGACAAATAGGTTTTGGTGTGATTCTTCACTTAAATAGCTTAGTTGAAAATATTGAAATAATTTCCACTGGAAGTACTTCTTTAATCGAAAACTCCACAGACATTTCTCGTACTAATAAAGTTTTGGTAAATTACTTACTTACCTCCGTTATTCAAAATCCTCTTGTTGCTGCATTTCATATGGCAAATGTAAATGGGGAGTTTGTCTCTGCTCGAAATCTTACTCTTACCAATCAAACCCATTATGTTTTTGACATGAGCAAAGAGCTTCCACAAGGCATTCGTTATGGAATAGTCACTATTTCAAAATCGGGTGATTCCTTTATTGAAGAGTGGAATTACTTAGACACAGATTTAAATGTTATTAGCTCTGAAAAAAGCTCTTCACTCTCTCTTAGCCCTTTAACAAGACCTTGGTTCACAGAGATTGCGGCATGGCCAAGAACTTCTTGGACTGATCCTTATAACGTATTTACAAATACCTCAGGAATTAGCTTTTCTACACCAATCATCATAAATGACACTTTTATTGGGGTCGCAGGCGCTGACTTAGCACTAAGTGGCCTCTCAAGAGTGATTTCAGATATTGTTGTTGGAAAAACAGGAAAGGCTTTTGTGTTAAATGAGGCTGGCGAAATTCTTCTTCCCCAAACAGTTACAGGAACACTTCCCTATATTATTGAAGAAGCTTACAACCAATCGCTAAAAACAGCACAAAGAAATTTTGTCCTAAACTCTGTAGATCAATCTTTTGTGATCGAAATTTTTAACTTTCCGTTAGATATCTCTACAGATTGGACGATCATGACAGCGGTACCACTTTCAGACTTTTTTGATCCCATTCTTAAAAGTCAACTCCACTCCATCCAAATCGGCTTCATCGTCCTTTTAATTGCCACAGTTCTCATTTATATTGCATCAGGAAGAATTGCTAAACCAATCAACCAATTAGCAGGAGAAGTAGAAAGAATTAGAAAATTCGATTTCTCTGAAGTTAATCCTGTTCAATCAAATATTTACGAAGTTTCTGTATTGAGTTCTTCGATTCAAACAATGCGCAAAACGTTTGCTTCTTTTACTAAATATGTGCCAAAAGATATTGTTGAAAAACTAATTGCTCTCGATCAAGTCCTTGTAACAGGGGGCGAAAGACGGAATATGACTATTTTGTTCTCAGATATTCAAAACTTTACAACTATCGCAGAGACCCTTTCTGTAGAACAAGTCACAACAATGTTAACAGAATACTTCGAATTATTTACCAAAATTATTGTTGCCCAAGAGGGAACTATTGATAAATACATTGGAGATAGTGTCATGGCAATTTGGAACGCTCCGAATTTTGTTGTGAACCATGCAGAAAAAGCGTGCCTTACCTGTCTAAATTTCATAGGTCTAACGAAGAGCGCAAACCTAACAAACCCTTTCCTAAAAGGAACTACACGATTTGGCATCAACACTGGTGAAGTAATTGTCGGAAATATTGGAACAACTGAACGAATCAGCTATACAGCAATCGGTACTGTTGTAAATACTGCCTCTAGATTTCAAACACTGAATAAAACCTACAACACAAATATAATTATTGGCGAAACCGTAAAAGAGAGTCTTGGAAAAAGGTTTATTACAAGACCCCTTGACTTAATTGCTGTAAAAGGACGCAACCAACCTATTCAAATTTATGAACTGATGGGAGTGAGCGAAGGAGAACCTCAGTCACTTATTCTTACAAAAGAAGAGATAGAACTTTCTAAAGAATTTACCGAAGCGTTTTACTCGTTTCATAAAGGAACTCTCACTGAAGCGAAAAACAAATTCCTTGCACTCGCTGAAAAGTTCCCAAATGATGAAGCAACAAAACTCTACCTTTCAAGAATTGCATCAAGCAAATAAAAATCTTCCTTATTTTTCAATTTTATTAAAATTGAAACCTTCGCAGGAAATTTAAAAAATCACCCTTTTTCTACGAAATTGTCTAAAAAACAAGACAAAAAGACTTAATAAAACGTGTTTTTTATTTATTGATTACTTTATAATTATTAACCTGTTAACCAGGTTTAATTAATGAAATGCCCTCTTACATCCTCTAGAACAATTTTCTCCCCTTTCAATAGCATTTGTATAGAATCTAATAATCTATGGAGTGATCTAAGTGATTGCTATCGGCTGTCAAAAATTTTTTTGGTATTCTCAATAGCCTTGTTTTCTTTGGGATTAGCTTTTTCATTAAAATGCTACAGAAATCTTTGGTCCTCAGTTATGAATAGACCGAATGAGACGGCTCTTTCAAGAGAAGATTCTCCAAAATTAGTCTGCTCCTTGATTTCTAAGGAAGGTGAGGGAGAATTGCTTCATACGGCAAATGAATGGGAAAAGAAAATGTCTCATCTAGTTAGCCGATATGAGCCCGATGAAAGAGTGAGACGCCAAATAAGTGAATGGGAGCTTCGGGTAGGAGATATCCAATCCTATCATAATTATCCGTATCTAAGGAAAATTGTTTGTCGTAATGATGATAGAAGTCAAAAGATAGTCGCAATAGCACTCCACCGTATGTGGAATAACGAATTAGTAGCACTTGTTACAGAGCCCGACAACTTTATCAACAAATTCTACAGGCGCCACCAAGGTGGTATAAAAGGGGGCGGCTTTCATATTATTAAGTTTTTAGTGAATGAATCAATTAGAAATAAGACTCCCTACCCAATAATTGCACAAGTAGTCTCTTCAAGAGATTTTTATCAGAAAATGGGCTTTATTCCGTATCGAAATGGAAACGAAAACTCGTGTAATATGCAACTGCCCTGTGATCAATTTCAAGTTTTTTTAAATGCGCACCCAAGCACCTGATACAGATAATGCTCTTTTAAAATTATAGGAGTGTAGATGCTCTGTTCAATTTATATCACTTTTCTAAAATCTGTTTTGCCATTTTGCCTTTCCTCTATGTAGGGCTAATTTGAGATAACTGTAGAGTGGTTAATCGTCGTTTTGAAAAACTCTTTTTTTGAAAAAAGTCTATTTAATTGAAGAAGCTTACATTTAGATCTAGATCTAAAGAGTCGCGCGGGAGAGGACTCGAACCTCTAACCTCCTGATCCGTAGTCAGGTGCTCTATCCGATTGAGCTACCAGCGCAAATCTGGTATGATAATTTCCGAACTATAATAAGGATTTTATGATTAACTGGAAAGAGATTTGGGAAATTCATTGCCCTCACTTTAAAAACGGCCACGCTCTGATCCCTCTTTCAAAAAATATCTCCTTCAAATTAAAGCCTGGCCCAGGCTTTGGAGACCTTTCTCACCCAACAACTAACTTACTACTTAATTTTATGAAGCCCCTAGTTGCCGGAAAAACTGTGATCGATATAGGATCAGGATCTGGGATTTTATCAATCACAGCAGCACTTTTAGGAGCAAAAGAGGTCTTTGCTTTTGAAATAGATGGAGATGCGATTACCCACTCTCTGGAAAACTTCAAACTAAATAATTTAAAAATATTTCTTAACAAAAAACCTCCCCGAGTCGATCTTGTTACAATCAACATGATCTCATCTGAACAAAAAATTGCCCTGGAACAATACCCTTTTATTAAAGAATTTCCGACTACCATTCTCTCTTCTGGCCTTCTTTGCGAAGAAAAAGAGGCCTATCTCAAGGAGATGTCATCGTGGCGCCTCATCAAAGAAAAAAAGGAGAAAGGGTGGCTTGGTCTTCAACTTATTCCTAAATAATTATTGTTTGATTATTAAATTATAAATTTTTTATAATTAACTCATAAAAATTTTATGTATGAGGGTTTCATGGAGTTAATTATTTCTTATGGGCGATCAAAAGGCACTACTCAAATTTTAACCCCTCTCTCACAAGAGAGCCAAAAAAAAGCCTCTCTCAGGGAGGTTGTAGCCTCTATTGAAGACGAATGTCAAAAAATTATTAGATCTCCGTCACTTTTTTGCACGAATCACAAATTGACCTATTGTGTTGATTGGAAAGATAAAATTACTACGATAAAAAAAATTCAATCAGATCTTTCAGATGCAAAATATGCAATCACCTCTCTTAAAGCTAAACTGATTCAAAAAAGAGGTGAATTAAGTTTTTTTAATTTTTTCTCCTCTTTAGCTAAATGGGCCTCTTACACAATACACATCCATACACTTGAAAAAGCTTATAAAAACCTTGCAAAACATAATGAAGTAGGTTTGCCAGAACATAGAAAATGCGAAACAACTCTTGATTATCTTTATCTATTAAGAGCTATTGGATACGGGCATAATCAAAAACTTGCAGAGTTTATGGAAACAAATCAACAAAAACCTCTTACCCTCTCAAATGAGCTAAAACTTTTCGCTCGTGAAGAAGATGCTTTTAATGATCTTGTTATTAAATTTATCAAGAAAACCTATCCTGAAACTTATCAAATTGCATTTAACGCATATCAAATTAGCGAAACATCTCTTATAACTCCTTCCCAGTTAGAAAAAACACTTGCCACCCTTAAAACTGGGCATAAACTCTCTGAAAGCGACATCGATGCTCTTTTGACAGAACAGGGATTTAAAGACTATTTATCACCTGCTGAATTTGCTAATTTAAAGGCAAAGTTTTTAAGAGAAAAGTTTTGTTTAGAAAGTGCTGGATCCTCTCTTAAAAGTGAGCTTGATCACGCTCTTTTTCAACGTGTGTGTGAAAAATTAACAGGTAAAGAGTATGCAGAGATGGGAGCTAGATCAATGGGGATGCACTACCACTTACGCCCAATTAAAACAGTTGAAAGAGCAAATCAGCTCTTACGCAATTTAGGCTATAAAGATAGTTCAATGAGTAGAGAGCTTGCAAACTATCTTATTCGGGCTAATTTGCACCTCACTTGCTATGCACACCCTGTTTCTAAACAAGAAATTAGAGCTTTTAATCAAATTGTCGTCTCGTTTATGCAAGAAAGAGCCCCCATAAGATCTTTTTATGCAATTGAGGCCCTTTTAGAAAGTTTCGAAACTCCGATTCCCGAAACAGTACTAAACACCCCTATGGGGAATGAAATTTCAGAGACTCTTTTTGACCCTCGATTTGAAAAACTCATTCAAAACCTGAATCTAAAAGATATTCTCTCTCCAGAAGAGCAATCTGCTTTAAAACTACACTTAAGAAAAATGGTTGTTGAGCTTAAAGAGGACGGAACATTCAGATCAGATCTAAATAAAAAACAGTTTGTAGATATTTTTCTCCAATTTCTTACGCAAACTTTCCCAGAAAAAGAAGAGCTCCTCGCAAGAATCATCCATTTAAAAAACCTAACCGGGAAAACACAATCGATTGCTGCCTTACTAAAAAGATGCAAGGATCACTCTCTTTTTTCAGACTCTTCCCTAACTTCTCTTCTTTCAGCTTTTGGATTTAATGAATCTCTTCCTATCTACCACGATTTTAAAAAATTCATGAATACCTCATTTTATAGTGTTAAAGATCTTAAAAAAATCTCTGCCGAAGAAAAAAATGAATTCTCCTACCTTTGCTACTCTTTCCTCATAAAAACATACCCACAAAGAAGACAAAAACTTTTAGCCTCCCTACAAAAGTTTTTAAGCACTAACCAAGAGGGAAAAAGAGCAGTAACTTCCACCTCGCTGCAAACTGCTTTTGAAAAACTTGCCCCTGTCTCCACATCTATGTCAGCATGGCTTGGGAGAAACCTAGTTTAAACCACTTAAAACAAGTAGTTTATGTAAATTTTAGAGGAAAATCAGAGAAGTAAAAAATTTACTAATTGATATTAAATTTTTAATTATATATAATTATTGGCGTAATTATATATAACTTAGGTGGAATTATGACGCATAATTTAGATTCTCCAATTTTTGGTCTTTCAAATCGTTACTGGGCTGTAGACCCTGAATTCAATGTAGTATTTTCGACACTCACTAATCCAAAAAGGGAAAAAGCATCGATAACCCCCCTTGTCGATAAGATCCAAATGATTGCCCAATCGACTCTCCAAGAATTTGAGAGGCTTGACCAAATGGGTAAAAATAAGGCGCGAGTAGAAAAGGTAAAAAAAGCATTATATGTTGTCGGAATCTTAAAAGGTCGCCTTATCAGTAAACGAAATTCCATAGGTGGAACTTCGATTTTTTCTCGTCTTATACGCTATTTTAGATCAAGCGCGATTTCAAATTATACCTCTCTTATTAATAAATTAGAGTCTGCTGAAAAATCCTTTTCTAGCCAACAAGTTGCTCTTCATAATAAATTTGCCCCTAATTTTCAAAAACCGAATTATATGCCACCCCCTATGTACGATTCAAAAGATGATTTCATTGCCAAATCTCTCTTAAGAAAATTTGGATTTCCAAATAATTCACCTCTTGTAGAAATTATCAAAAAATCTCATCTCTTTATTCAAGATCTTGTTACACCAACACAACATGATAAAGACAGTGTTGCAAGAATTCTATTTTCCTATTTAAAAGAAAAACACCCCTCAAAATCAGGAGAACTTCAGATACAAGAGACTCTTTTTTTTACTAAAGCTCCAGAAGAAAGAGTATTTAATAGTGCTCTTTTTGAAACAATTGAAAAAACCCTCTACGTCCCACCCAAACAAGCTAGCCACCCTCGTCTCTCTATCAAGAGACCTCCAGAAAAAGTACCATCTCCCTCCCCTGAAGTGCCAACACCTTCACCTACCTCCTCACAATCAATCGGATCAATTTCTCCCGATAGGCAAGACTCTTCTCCTAAATTGCTGCAAAGAGTTGGACAAACAATCAAATCAAAAGGTGTAAAACTTTTCAATTTTTTAACAAACATTGAGCCAAATCCTCCAAAATCTAAGAGCCGCCAACTTACATCCTCTCCGATCTATGATAGCAGTAGCTACCACGGCTCCTTCGAAGCGTTTGTCCTCCGAGGCTAACCTGATCAAATCAAGGCCCGACCTCATTTGGGGTCAGGCCTCACATTAGATCGTCACATTTGTGGGGTCAGGCCTCACATTAGATCGTGTTTTGAAGATTAAAACTGGATTGGGCGCTTATTATAAAGCTTTTACGAAATTATTAAGAAAATGAATTTGTCAACAGTATCTTTGTTATTTAAATCATAAATTTCAGTTTAATGACTAAATAATTTAGTTTTAAGTGATGATTGAATCGATAGCTAAAAGTGAGCACGCAGTGCTGATTGCTTTTCTAACACGGTATTTTATATCTTCTAACAAATCGGTGATTCCAAGTGAAATTAATGGAGCAAAAATTCCTTTTTCAGGAAAAAGACCAAAATCATTCTCTCCTTCTAAGATTGTAGCCAATACAATTTGAGGATTCATGTGCCCATTTTCTGCAATCACTTTCAAAGGTTGTAAAACCGCTTTTTCTAGAATTTCTAATCCTATTGAATATTGCTTACTCATTTTTAATTTCTCTACAGCCCTAATATATGAAAGAGCATATCCGGGAAGAATACTTGTTTGCAAAACTTGAGATGTTTCAATTCTTGTACTCCTCTCAGACATCACTACCTTTTTTGCTCTGCCAAAACACTGTTTAGAAAAATTTGCTTTAACTATCTCAGCCTTTGTTAAAAAAGCTATTTTTTCTAAATTGCTTTGCTCTCTGCTCACAACAATTTTCAGTTTACCCTTTAAATGATTTACAACTAATAGATCTAGGGCCTCACTGCAAACATCTTCTGCTAAAATTAATACACTTACATGTTTCAAAGAGGGCAAACTTTCAAGAATAGGCAAAACTTCGTCTATGGTTTTTAGCTTTTGATTTGTAAGATAGACGTAAGGCTCTTCTAGCTCAGATATCATCTCTTTTGGATTTGTGACAAAGTAGGGAGAAATAAACCCCTTATCAAACCTAAGATTGCCCCCTTTAGTCTCTTTTTGCACTGCCATTTCATCTAACACTTTAACTAAAGACTTTGAAAGCTCTTCTAACTCTTTTTTTATTATAAAAGAGTCTCCCCCGTTAAAAACAGCTTGCAAACTCTGTCGAAAAATAGCCTCTGTTAAAATAAGAGTTTCTGCATCAAATGCAGAGCTATCTCTTACCATTTGAATTCCAAACTGCTCCAAAGGATCAGAAGAACTAACAATTTTTGCAATCAGCTTAGGATCCCTTGTTTGTGAAACAAACCCATCCCGGCTTATAAGAATTGCATTTTTTTCAAAAGGCCCCAAAGAGACGCCTACGCTTTTAGATAATTTCTCAATCCCCTTTAATATTTTTTCTTTTGCTTCTCGATCTAAAATGATAACATCGCTCATATGATAAGGCTATACCGTAAAAACTGATGGATGTAAATAATTACCTAGTTACCTCATACAAAGAGGGGTTTGTACCAGGACCGAAAGAATCTTTTGAAGATTTTCAAAAAAGAGTTACCCTCATTAAAAAAGAACTCGCCTCCCCTGCCCTTTTTTTAGAAAAACTAAAAATTCCCTACAAAACTATTAGTTTCATAACACCCTACTATATCGCAATCGAGTCAAAAAAAAAGCTCCCCTTTTGGTTCGGAGCAATGACCTTAATTTGCGAATATGAAGGGGTAAAAATCCCTATTTTAGAACTTCCAAAAAAACGATCTTTTTTCGTCTCAAATGAAGAAATTATCGCTCATGAAAAAATCCACTTTCTTAGATCAACCTTTTCAGAAAAACGGTTTGAAGAAATTCTAGCCTATCAAACTTCCCCCTCTTTTTTAAGAAAAACCGTAGGCCCAATCTTTCAAACTCCTTTTGAATCCTATTTTTGTCTAATTCTTTTTGCAATTCTCTCTCTATCGCCAATCCTCCCCTTCCTATTTTTTAATTTCGTATTAATTGTTTTTGCAACTTGTTTTATAACAGCTTTCACAAGGCTTTTTACCTACCAATGGCTTTTTAGAAAAGCCCTTAAAAACCTCTCTTTCCGAATAAAAAATGGGCGAGAAATCATCACACTCTTTACAGATCAAGAGATCATCGATACCGCTTTTAATCGCCCGTTTGAAAAAAACTCCCCTAGGTGGCAACTCATCTTACAAATCCAAAAGTTTTACTAGTTTTAGAAATCCGTATATAGTATTGAAACGATTATGAAAGGGTCTATCCAGAAGACATTTGCCTTTATTCTCTTACTCTTAATTCCAATATTTATTGCCTCCAATTTTTTCTTTTTCCGCGCTAAAAAAGATCTCCCATCCTCATTTTCTTCCGATTTTATGTCAGATGACACACTTTTTAATGAAAAAAGGTTTGCTTTTCTTCTCTTTAGCAACGATTGCTTAAAAAACCCCGACCAAAATATCTCCTCTATTTTAGAACAGACCTATGATAACTACCGTATTGTTCTCATGGAGACAAAAAACATTCTCCCCTATGTTGACAGCATCAAACAAGCTATTGCAAAAGCAAATAAAAGCCACCTACTCACAATTAAATCTTTCGATGAAGAAAAACCAACAGTTGCCTGTTTTCAACAGATTCTAGACTCTTTCTATGATTTTGAAATTGTCATTCAACTCGATTGTAACGATTGGCTTGCTAATAATGAAGTAGTAGCAAAATTAAACTACATATATACAAGTAATCAAGAGACATGGCTAACTTATTCACAATACCTTGAGTACCCCTCCTACCAAAAAGGGATCATTGATCCTTATATGAAAAAAATGCTTCGGAATAGAAAGACAAAAAATTTCCCCTGGGCATCGTCTTACTTAAAAACCTACTACGCAGGTCTTTTCAAACACATTAAAAAAACGGCTCACTTAAAGAATACCCCCCATGAACCAGATAGATTGGATCTTTACTTCCTCCCTGTTGCCCAATACTCAAGATACCACACCTATTTTATTGAAGAAGTTCTCTACATTCATAACACTAACTAAATGATGATGAAAAACTTTTTAAAAAGTTCTAAAGAGAAAATGATTCATGCAGGAATTGTTTTTCTTTTTTTTTCATCTGCTTTACTCTCATCAACTGGTTTGATCTTTTGTTGTTTGGGAAAATGAATCTAACTCGATTTAATGCCTTAGAAATCTTTGTAGCAGCAGCTCTCATAGCAAAAATTGTCTTAGTTGCAGATCATCTTCCTTTTATACGGCTATTTTGCAAAAAACCACTCCTTGCCCCCATTTTTTGGAAAACAGGAATTTACTCAATTCTCCTTCTTTTTGTTAGATTTTTGATACGATTTGTCCCGATTTGGATAAACTTGCAAAGCTCATTCTATATAGCCTATAAAGAGGCATTGCAAGTTATTGATTGGAACGTTTTTATCTCAATTCAAGCCTACTACCTATTTCTCCTCTTCATTTTTGTTACCTTCCAAGAGCTCTCGTACAAAATCGGACCCAAAGTAATGAGAAAACTTTTTTTAGGATTTTAATTTTTTAGCAGGGTTCAGTAAGATCTAAAACATATTATAACACTGTTATAGATGAAAGAAAAGCGAGCCGCTTAGCACCAATTTTATCTCCTAATACTGAGAAATAGCTCTGATCTGGAGTCTTTTGTAAAAGAAAACATCTGCAAAAAATTTTTAATCATTATTTTGCTATAAAAATAGTCACTTAAGAGGGTGTCTAAGAACCATCACTTAACTTTGCATATTTAGCAACTAAGCTTTTCTTAGATTTGTCATTTTGAAACTCGACATCGTATGTGAGACCAAAAGAGGTTTCGTACGCTTTTAAAACAACCCCTCTTCCAAAATCTTTATGGCGCACAATCGCTCCTACTTCAAAAGCAACACTGCTTGCAGAGGGAAGAGTTTCTTCGTCTGACACTGTCTTGAAAGAATTAGCAAAATACTCTTTTGGAATCTCTTTTAAAAATCTACTCGGATACATATTTTGTGCGCCTCCCCAAAGGAAGCGTCTTCTTGCACAAGAGAGATGCAAATGCCTTTTAGCTCTTGTCATACCCACATAAAATAGCCTTCTCTCCTCTTGTAAATCGGCATCAGACTCTTTTGAGTTAATATGAGGAAATAGATTTTCTTCAAGACCAACAATGAAGGCAACAGAAAACTCAAGACCCTTTGCGTTATGCAAAGTCATGAGTCGAATACCCACTTTTTGCATCTCCTCTAAATCTCTTGGCACATTCAATGTTAAGTCTTCTAAAAATCTTTGTAAAGTCGGCTCAGGCGCTGTTTTTTCCCATTCATAAGCTTTGGCAACAAGCTCTTCTACGTTTGCTTTTCGATCTTCATAACTCTCTTTGTCTTCTTTCAAATATAGATCGTAGCGAGAAAGCTCAATCACTTTTGTAATCACTTCAAATACAGGTTTTCCCTCTAGAATAGCCTTTTTTGCACCATTAATAATTTGCAAATATTCAAAAAGAGCGCTTTTTTGCTTGGGCGGAAACTCGTGAAGATAGTCCTCTATTGCCTCTAAAATAGGCCTATTTTTTTCCTTAGCAAGCTGGATGAGTCTTTCTACAGCTTTTGGACCAATTCCCCTTTTTGGCAAATTAATTGTCCGCTCAAAACTTACACTATCTGAGGAAATCACAATAAGACGCAAAAACGCCATGACATCTTTTACCTCTTTTCTTGCATAGAAAGAAGTTCCCCCAACAATTGTATACGGAATTTTAGCCATAAGAAGTTGGTCTTCTAAAGATCTCGACTGAGAGTTTGTTCGATAAAAAATTGCTATATCTTCAGCTTCATATGTTTTTAAATACTCTTTAATTTCCCGTGTAACTAATTTTGCTTCGTCAAAATCTGTATCTAATGAGTGAAAATGAATTTTATCCCCATCTCCAAGAGCGCTCCATAACTTTTTATCATACGGCCTTTCATTTTTTGCAATCACTGCATTTGCTGCAGATAAAATTGTGTTCGTACTGCGATAATTTTGCATAAGAGCTACTACTTTTGCGCCGGGAAAATCGGTCTCAAATTTCAAAATGTTTCCCACATTTGCACCACGCCATGAATAAATAGACTGATCTGGATCTCCTACAACAAAAAGGTTTTTATGCCTTTCTGTTAAAAGCTTACACATCGTGTACTGCGCCTGATTTGTATCTTGATACTCATCAACTAAAAGATAGGACCATCTTTCTTGATAGGGAGAGTTAGGATGTCTTAAAACTTGAACTGAAAAAAAGAGCAAATCATCAAAATCAAGGGCCTTATTCTCTTTTAGCCTGTCTTGATACGCTTGATACACCTCTTGAAACACTTTATCATGAGAAAATTCCGAGGGCTCTAATAAATTATTTTTCGCCTCCGATATCGCCTCTCGAACTGCTTTAATCACCCCTTTTTCATCACTTCTGATACACCCTTTTAAGACCTCAAGACTATCTTTTTCGTCATAAATGGTAAACGGTTTTGGAAATCCAATTAAATCAATTGACTCCCTTAAAATTTGGGCACCAAGTGAATGAAATGTCGTTGCTAGAATTTTTTCATTTGTTAACTTTTGCACCCTGTGGCGCATCTCTTCTGCCGCTTTATTTGTAAACGTAACAGCAACAATACTTCTTGCCGAAATCCCTTTTTTTAATAGATTCGCAATTCTATACGTGACAACCCTTGTTTTACCAGATCCAGCACCCGCTAAAACAAGTAAAGGACCATCTACATGATCGACTGCCCTTTTTTGTTCTTCATTTAAAAGATTTTCTTCGCCCATAATGAGTAGGAACTATACTGGAGTCGGCTATGATCCGCAAGCTCATTTTCTTTTTACTCATGTCGCATCTTTTATATGCTGAAATGATCGAACTTGGTATTGATCGGTTCTTTAGGGAGGGGTATGACAAAGAAATTGCTGGGAAACGAATAGGCCTTATCACAAATCAAACAGGAGTTGATACAAACTTAAAATCGACAGTTAAACTCTTTCTAGAAGCAAAAAATTGTAAAGTGACAGCTCTTTTTGCCCCAGAGCATGGCATAGATGGGAAAACGTATGCAGGTATCGAAATCAAAAATTCAATTGAAAAACAGATCCCGATCTTTAGCCTCCATGGAAAAACAAGAAGACCTACTTCCGAGATGCTACAAACTGTCGATGTTTTAGTATTTGATATGCAAGACATCGGAATTAGACCCTACACATATGCATCAACACTTTTTTATATCATGGAAGAGGCTGCTAAAAAATCTATTCCTGTTTATGTCTTAGATAGACCAAACCCGATGGGAGGTCTTATGGTCGATGGTCCAATGCTAGAAGAAAAGTTTAGATCATTTATCGGCTACATCAATATTCCCTACTGTCACGGCATGACAATTGGAGAATTAGCTCTTTTTTTTAACACAGAGTACAAAGTTTTTTGCACATTAATAGTCGTCCCCATGAAGGGGTGGAAAAGAGAGATGACCTTTAAAGAGACCGGTCTTGCCTGGATTCCAACAAGTCCCAATATCCCTGAACAAGATACTCCCTATTTTTGCGCAACAACTGGCCTGCTAGGCGAGTTAGAGCTTGTTAATATCGGAATAGGCTACACACTACCGTTTAAAATTGTAGGAGCCCCCTGGATCAATGCAGAACAATTTGCAAACGCCTTAAACCAGCAAAAAATCCCAGGAGTTATGTTTACACCAATCCATTACACCCCCTTTTATGGCTCTTTAAAAAATGTCGAATGTCACGGGGTAAAAATTCACATCACAAAAACAAGCCTCTATCGCCCACTTGTTGTACAATCATTTATCATAGGCCTTCTTAAAACCCTCTACCCAGAAAAAGTGACTACAAGACTAAAGACCCTCTCCGAACAAAAAAAAGACCTCTTTAACAAAGCACACGGCAGCTCTCAAGCCTATAACTTCCTTCTAACAGAGAAATTTGCAACATGGAAATTAATCAATCATCACAAAGAAGAGAGGGAATCTTTTATGGCAAAAAGAGCAAAGCATCTTATTTATTAACCTAATTAATTCGAGAGAGTCATAGGTTTAAACTACAACTCTCTTTGGTATAAAGTCGATTAAATCAGACTGGAGTAGGATTAAAAGGTGAACAAACGCTTGGTGAAAGCACACTAAAATCTAAGTTCTCTTCTAGAGGAGCTCTTAGTGAAAAACAACCTGTTATCGGATCTTTATGTACAGAAAGTAAAAGTCTTTCAGGTTTAGCTTCGCAGTCTACTCTTTCTGAACTTATTTCAGTTAGCCGAACTTTTTTTTCTACAGGAGCGGACTTAGGTTTTAACAAGCTTGTTTTAAGTAAATGATACTGATTTTTTATTTGAAGACTCGATCTATAAAGCCCACCTGGTCCACTAAAACGCTTAAATAACTCAACTGAAATTTCTCCCCATTTGATAGAGGATGATTCTTTATATTTAGAAACCTCCTCTAAAATACAAGCATCTTCTTCCTCTGAAAAATTAGATTTATCCAATTTATCACTAATACTTTCATAAAATCTGTCTTTAAGTTGTTTTGGTGAAAACCCAAATTCTGTATGTAGCGATAAGAGGCGCCATTTTGAAAGGCCATTAATCTTTCGTAAGTAGAAAGGATAGCTAGAAATTCCTTGAGTTTTTATCTCCTCTATTAGCTTTTTATCTAAATAATCGCTCCAATGAAAACGTCCTCTTTTTTTTGAAGGGGGAGCCTCTTTAACCTCAACTTCAAAATGAGATTTGCAAGGAGAAAAAAATGACAAAACATCCATATAATTACCCTGTTAAAAAACAATTTAATAAAACATAATAACAATTTAACTATTAATTATCAATAATCAATTTACCGCATAAGAAAATGCGGATAGAACTCTATTTCAGAAGATCTGATTTCAAGGTCTCTGATCGGAGTGATATCAATTTTATACCCCTCTAGCAAACGATCATTTAACTCCTCTTCACTATAAAGAAAGGTTTTTTCATTTGTGTCGACTTTTGTAATCTGAAAAGGAATGTTTACTGCTATCGATTGCCTATAAAAAAGGCCTATTTGCCTTAAATTTTTACACTTTTTCCACTTCTCTTCAAATTCTAAGATCGTATTAAAGTGTATTTTATTAATGTATGACAAGATGGTATTTTTTCTATAAAGAGCCATGTCAAAGCGGTTACAATGTCTCCATTGCTCTCTGCCAAGAGAAAAGTCAAAGACAAAAAAACCATCCCCTGCTGAAATCACTTTTGAAGGGGTAGTGCTAATATTTAATCCTAAGTCAAAATAGGCGCCATACGCTCCTGTTTTTTCTAACATGGAAAGAACTTTATTCATCGGAATTTCATGATTTACAACAAGAGTATCTTTTCCAAAAGTAATATAATTACTCTCTACTCCTTTTAAAATCTCTAGAAACTCTTTTTCTCCGCTCCATTCGTGAAAAACCGTATTTTTTTGATCAATTTCTTTTACAATCTCATACCCTCTCTTATAATCTTCTCCCGATGCAGTATAAAAAATATGAATAGGCGAAAAAACTTGATCTTGCTTTTCTAAAGACTCTAAAAAAGAAAGGAGTTGCAACGGCCTATCTTCAGAAAATACAATTAGCGCAACATCATCATTGAGAACAGATTCTGACTGAAAAAGATCTATTACATGGTAAGAGGGCAACGCTCTAATATACCGATCAAAAAATTCTTGGCTCTGCCTATGAATTTTATCATCATTCATCGGGCTTTCACGATTATACACATATAAAACATCGGGAATGAAAACAGCATGCTCTCTTGCCATCTCCCAAAGTGGAAATATGACCGCTAAGTCAGAGGAGGTCTTAAAAAAATCTCCCTGGTAGAGGAGGTCTCTTAATTGAATTTTTTTAAAAAGCCCTGCATAAAAAGTTCTTAATTGAGGGAATGTATGTTGTCCACGAATGCTTCTTATTTTTGCATTTAAGGGTCCAGTCTTCCCCTTTTCATACTTTGGGTAAGTGATATACTGGCCATAAGCAAGCCAAACATCTGGATTGCTATAATACCTATTTAACTCTTTTAAAACCCTTGGATGCGCAAGCCAGTCATCTCCATCTACAATAAAAACAATTGTGTCATCTGATAATGCTTGTATTGTGTAATACAAATTGTATAAAGCTTTATAATTTTCTTGATTCCGAATGAGAGTGACAATATCTTCTGCAGAATGATTTTCAATTACTTGTAACGCTTTTTCAATTGTCTTATCTGACGAGGAGTCATCAATAAATATAACACGATAATTTTGATACTCTTGCTCCAAAATAGAAGAGAGGTTTTTTTCTACATACTCTTCATTATTATACGATGGGACAATCACAACAAACGGCTTTTCATCTTTAATTAAATGAAACTCAAGCTCATTTTTTTTTACCGTTTCTCTAAAAAAGTACCCATTTTGGACACTATTCCAAAGGAAGAGGGCAGAAAAAACGCCAATTGTAATAAGAATGAAAAACCGCCCTTTGACCATCATCCTCTTGTAACAAATTGTGGGTCTACATCTGTGTGTGGAGCCCTATTCATAATGTGAAAAAACGAATCGATATCTATTTTTAATCCCTCCAAAAACATTTGATTCAATTCTTCTACTAAATAGGAATTTGTAGCCCGGTTTCTAAAAGAGGTAACAAAGTTCATCGTAACATTAACCATTTTAGCCCTCTCATAACAAAGACCGATTTTATTTGCATCAGCATGTTTTGCCCACTCCCCCTCAAAGTTATTTGGAAATGTATATTTGATCTCTTCAACTACATTTTTTATACTTTTTTTATTATAAAGCACAAGATCTACAGAATTTGGGTAATTCCAATCACCTGACCCTTGTTTAAATTGCCAAGCAAAACTCCCATTCCCCACTTCTATAAGATCTGGCACTCCACTTATATAATCTTGCGTATAACAGTAATCAATATGCTTTCCAAGTCTATAATATAGACCATACGCATGAGTCTCTTCGAGATCCTTTACCCCTTTTTGAATAGAAATTTTATCTGTAATGATCATATCATCTACTCCAAAAACGATGTAGGACGCTCCTTTCCCAAATTCTCCAAATGTGGCCTCTAACACAAGCGGCTTAAAATCCTCTTTTGGTCTCTCATTTGATTGCTTAAAAAAAGTAACTTCAGGAAAACTTTTTTTTACAAGATCGTATCCTGAAATAAACATATCATCTTCTCGGTAAATGATCCCTATTTTACGAAGACCTGTTACATGTCTTTGAACCGATTCTAAAAAAGCGTAGAGTTGCATAGGTCTATTATAAGAAAATACAACTAAATCAACTGCACTCTCTTGAAAAGGCTTCCTCGGATCCTCTTTTAATGCTCTATAATGAGGTTTTGCGCGAATAACTTTTTCAATCCTCTCTTGTTCTTGTAGCCGAACTTTTGCATCTGTCAAAGGCGTTTCATAATTATAGACGTAAGATACGTCTGGAGTAAAATAGACATGCTCTCTTGCCATTTCCATCATAGGCAGCATAATCGCTAAATCCCAAGCAGCGATATAAAACTTCCCCTCCTCTACTAAGTCTTCTAAGCGAATTTTCTTAAATAATCCTGCATAAAAGGTTCTTAAATGGGAATACTGCCACTTCCCTTGCCTCATTTTTGCTCTTTGCAAAAACTTTTTTGTCACAGGAGCGCACATACCAATTTGCTTATCTGGATGTCTTATATATTGACCATAGCTCATCCACATATCGTCATTTTGATAGTAATTATTTAAATCACTTAAGACATGATTTGTTGCAAACCAATCATCGCCATCTAACAAAACAATAATTTGGTCATTTTTACACCCCAAAATCGCTCGATAGAGATTATATAGCGCCTTTTGATTCGTTGCATTATGAATAAGAGTGACTTTGTCTTCGAATCCATTTTTCCGAATGTACTCTGACACTTCCGAAAATGTATTATCCGTCGAATTATCATCAATATAAATCACATGGTAGTTTGGATAATCTTGAGAAAAAATTGAGCTCAAATTCCTTTCAAAATAGTGATCATTATTGAAAGACGGAACAACAACAATAAACTCTTTCTGCACTAAAACATTCTCTACCTTTTTTGCTATATTTAATTCCTTCTGCCCCCCCTTTAAAAGAGTCGAATGGAGCAAAAAAAACGCAAAAATTCCTGTAAGCAAAAAACTTGCCATCGTGTAAGCACCTTTTTTCATAATCCTCCTTTGAACCAATAACAAAATTATGCTACTCTCTTTCATTTTAAGATACGAAAAAACCTTCGAGAAATTATGCGTCCTAGTGAATTGATCTTAAAGAAGTATTAGGCAAAGGTCCAACCAATTATTTTGGCTGCCAGCTACAATCGTGATAGTGAATAGCCATTGTTTCAGGTCTTACATATTTTTCATTTATTTCTTTTCGATTTTTTAATACAAATCTATATTTAGCAGGAAACGGATAAAAAACAGACGTAGGAAAAGCAACCACTCTTCTCAGGTGCAAATTTTCCTTTATATAATTCATGAACATTCTATTTATAAAATAAACCCCTACTTCCATAATACGTCCCACATCATTATCCCCATTCCCTACAACCATATTTTCTATAAAATTTTTCATAATCGGATGATACGGCCGGCTTCCCATAATAGAATTCCATACCATAGGTTCCCCATGACCAATTCCTATAAAAAACTCTGCACTTCTATTTAATGCATCAAACGATTGTAAACATTCTACGTCAGTATCTGCATAAATCCCCCCATACTGGTAAAGAAGCTCGCACCGCCAAATATCTGATTTCTCAGCATAATTTTTTGCCTTATCAAACGCCTCTTGATTGCGAAACTTAAAAGTCTTAGCCTCTTCATTTCCCCACACTTTAACTATCCAATCAGGATGAAACTTTTTCCAAGACTCTACCACTTTAACACATCTTTCTGGAATCGGCTTACCAAGCCAAATTAAATGAATGATCTTAGGAATTAGATATTCTTCAGATAGACTATACTCTTCTTGATACGTAGTATATAAAGACTTTAATGCCTGATAATCGGGATCTAGTTCACAATACCCTTGATGGCCATAATCTCCGTTTAACCCCGATTCAAAAGAAGGGCCAAAAAACGCATGTCCATAAACAAAAACGCTAGCAAATAAACTAATCCATTTTTTCATACAAAGCACCTAATTCACACTATCACCAAATAATTAAAATATTTTGACTGCTTGTTAACGGCTCTTCAAGAAAAAGAGCAGGCTTAAAACCAGCAAGAGTCAATAAATCAACAAATTCAGAAAGAGAGAGCGAATCAATATTCCAATAGTCTGAAATTTGATTGAATAAAACAAAACCTCTTTCACAATGCTTAATCACCTTTTCAAAATAGGCAAGCTGAACTTCTCTTGAACATTCAGAAAATGCATAGTTGCTAATAAAAAGATCGTATTTTACATCTAAAGGAATCTTGTCGGCTGTGAAAAAATTAACACGATCAACTTCTAAACGATCTAAATACTTTTTAGCCAAAGGCAAAACCTCTGGCAAATCAATCATCGTATACTGATCAAATGATAAAATAGAACTTAAGATAAAACATTGCCCCCCATACCCTACACCAATCTCCACAATGCGAGGAGAGTCAGGTAACGGGACCTTTGTACATATATCACAAGCGATACTAATATAGCGCAAAGTAGCCGGCGAAAACCGCCCTAAATTTGGAAATTCATAAGTAACAGGAGATCCATATAAATCGTTTTTCCGAAAAACATCTACATAAGAAAGAAAATCTGGATATTGAGAAAATATTTTACCTGCAAACTGAAAACCTAATTCTCTACTACAAATCTCTAATGCTTCTTGATAAACAGGGTGGCGTTTAAACTTAAAAAAAATCTCTTCAGATCCAGCAGCTTCTTTGCAAAGAGTTTTATAATCCCCTATTGAATCAGTAATACTCGTAGGAGATTCAGCAAATAATAGAGACGAAAAAAACGAAAACAAACATATAAAATATTTCATAGCAAATAACTTTATTCAAATTTACCATTTTAAAACAGTGAAATATTTTCCCTAATTTGGTATGGCATAATATAAAAGCCAAAAGGTACCCAATATGCATAAATCTTTTCTCTTAGCTCTACTTTTTCTCTATTGCCAAATTAGTGCTTGCACAGGGATAAAACTGATTGCAGAAGATGGCTCTTTAGTGCATGGAAGAACTCTTGAATTTGGAATTCCTGTTGATCTAAAAATTTCTGTTATTCCTAGGGGCTTTTCTTTTAGAGGGACTACTCCAAATGGTCCTGGATTTCGCTACACGACAAGATATGCAGCAGTTGGCGTTAGTTGTTTTAATCATCTCCCCTTAATGGATGGGATAAATGAAAAAGGGCTTGCTGCAGGAACCTTTTATTTTCCAGGGTTTGCAGGCTACACAACAATTACGAAAGAGAATCAAACAAAAGCTTTAGCACCAACTGAATTTGTGAACTGGATTTTAACGCAATTTAGCACGGTTCTTGAAATAAAAGAGGCTCTTTCTGAAATTGTCATTGCTCCTACAGTCACAACTGAGTGGGGCAATTTACCACCTCCTTTTCACTACATTGTCTACGATAAAAATGGTGGTTGCATAGTAATAGAACCTCTTGGAGGAACTCTTGTTGTATATGACAATAAAATTGGAACACTTACAAATTCCCCAGCTTTTGACTGGCATATGCAAAACTTAAGAAACTACATTCATCTAAGCCCCTACAATGCAAATCCTGTCTCTTTGAATGGAGTGACTCTCACTCAGTTTGGTGCAGGTTCAGGGATGGTCGGACTTCCAGGAGATTTTACCCCAACTTCTCGTTTCGTTAGGGCGGCTCTCTTTTCTGCAGCTGCAACCCCTTCTAAAAATAGCATAGAGGCTATTTCCCAAATTTTTCATATCTTAAACCAATTCGATATTCCTGTAGGACTTGCCCTTGATAAAACAGGTGACATCATCCACTCTACCCAAACACAGATAACCTCTGCAAGAGATCCCGAAACACTCAAATACTATTTTAAAACATATCAAGACCAGACAATTAAATCAGTAGATCTAACCCAATTCGATCTCAATGCAAGACTCATTAAAACGCTTCATATCTCAGGCGTAAATCAAGTCCCGGACATCTCGTCCTCTTTGAAATAAAAAGCGCTTGAAACTCGCCTTACGAAAAAATTTTTCAGTTTAGTTTAGTCAATTAAATTTTATACTGAATTTTCTAAGAGCCTTAACACTCTAACACTGCTAGAGCAGCTTTTGTGTTTTCAAATAAGGTGGGATCAAAAACTATAGAAGATGCAACCATTATTTGAACTTTTTTTACAATTAAAGCAATTTGTGGGTTCTCCCAAAGAGGGCTTATAATAGGTTTTCGAGACTTATCTAAATAAGTAAGATTTGTCAAATCCTCCGGAGCGCCCGTTGCATTTTCTTGAACAGATTGCAACCAAGATTGAATAAGTTGCCTTGGAGAACTTACAACTATTGGTTCCATAATACCTCACTCTAACTTACGAACTTATCATTTTCTTAAAAAATAAATCAAATAAAAAATGTCCTAACATATTGATAATTAATTATATTTTATTTATATTTTAACCATGCTTAATATCTTTAACTTTTCAAACACACAATTTCGCTCATTTTTTAGCACTTACTGCTATACAGTAGAAAGACGCGAAAAATTGCGTAAAATTTTATATCGTAATGAATCTCTTGAAGCAGAAGTTTTTAAATCAGCCCTATCTTCTAAAGATAATTTAGTTCAATTTTTAACATCGACTGCGGCAAATCTCAAAGACCCTAAAATTTCATCCCTTTTTTGGCAGTATATTACACCTTTGAGATCTCCTAATTTATTTTTGGATGATCTATCTTCAATTGTTCGAGGTCGAACTATCTATAAATCAGTAAGAGGGATTGCAAGCGGTGTTACTTTCATTGATGGAGGAAGGGAAAAACTTCTCTTTAAGTGGACAGATTACAGAGAGTGCGTCTCACAAAAAATCTATGCCTTATTTTTGAAAATCATTGGCGATCCTTATATTCATACACCTCTAGGACGAGCTGTACATGAATCACAGATACCTGGATTAAAATGGTTCCATAAACCTTTACCGAAGAGTGAAATGGAAAAACCACCTTCTTGCTTAATGCTATATGAAAAAGCACCAGGAGCTCCATTCATTGACTTTATTGCACAAAAATATGAACTCCTTCTTCCTGAGCAAAGAGTCTCTCTATTCACTCTCATGGGGAAAACAGTAATGCTTGATTTACTGTTAGGTCATCAAGATCGTTTTTTCAAATTAGAACTTCCGCTCAAATCGGCTAAATTAGTAAAAATGAAAGAGATCAATTATGGAGAGTATGCGAATTTAGGCAACTTGTTAGTTAATATCGAAGATGGAGCTATTCACATCTATTTAATTGATAACGGAGCACATGTTGATGATCAAAAAATAAAATACTTAACCCCTTTTTTCAGAGCCGCTGAAAATGAGGCCACTTTTTCTTATCTGATAGAGATGATAACAAGCCAAGTTATTGAAGCTGTAAAAAGAGCAGAATTTCCCTCTACAGTGACAATAGAAATGGTTAAAAATATGGCTACTTTTCAAACCGATTTATTAGCAAATAAATTAGCCATTCAAAAAGGTCTCCAAGAAATGACACAAGTTTTGAAAGAAAGATTTGAAAATGAAGGCTGTCTCACCTTGTTTAAAAACTTAAAACCTGCTTTTAAACGGATGGGAATAAATGGAGGATTTATGAATCGGATCTCACTTTGCAAAACTTGGAATCTTGACAAACCGGGCAAACAAAAAAAACCAGCTGCTTGCGTCTCTACAAAGAAATATGTTACTATAGCCTCGTCTAAGGCGGTATAAATGAAATTTGGTCCTTTTTTAGGTGGCACACTCTTAGTAGCTGGAACTACAATTGGCGTTGGCATGCTTGGCCTGCCTGTTATGACAGGTTTTATGGGCTTTTTCCCCTCTCTTTTGCTCCTCTCTATCTGTTGGCTTTTCATGCTTTTTACCGGTTTTTTGTTTATTGAAATCAATGCAGCAATAGGTGGTGAGGCTAATTTAATCAGTATGGCTGAAAAAACACTTGGTTTTTTTGGAAAAGCTGTTGCATGGGTTGTATACCTTCTTTTGCTCTACTCTCTTATGGCAGCCTATATATCTGGCAGCGCGCCTTTGTTTATGCAAATCTTTCCAGATATTCCGATACAGCTTGCAAAATTTGCTCTTCCCCTTTTATTTGGCTCTTTTATTTACCTTGGAACAAAAGGCGTTGACTGGATCAATCGAATCTTAATGATAGGTCTTGTATTAGCCTATATACTTCTGATTGCGTTTATCCCAACACATGTCAATTTAGATTTTTTATCACACATCTCTTGGCAGCCTTTTGCTTATGCAGCACCTGTTGTTTTAACCTCATTTGGCTACCACATCATTATCCCAAGTCTTGCAACATACCTTCACCACGATAAAAAAACTTTGTATAAAGTAGTCATTCTTGGGAGTTTAATCGCTTTTGTCATCAATGCAATTTGGCAATTTTTAGTCTTAGGATCGGTCCCTTTAGACGGCGTAAACGGTCTTAAAGAGGCGTGGATTCATAGCATCCCTGCCACAACACCCCTAGCAAATATCGTCTCATCCCCTTTTGTAAAAATTGGTGCTTACGCTTTTTCGCTTTTTGCTATTATTACCTCATTTTTAGGGGTTGGCTTAAGTCTTTCTGATTTCTTAAGAGATGGCCTTAAAATCAAGAAAAGCTTACGAGGACGTGCTTACGCGATCTTACTCACTTTTATACCCCCTCTTATTTTCGTATTTTCATATGAAAGGGGATTTCTTATAGCCCTCGAATATGCAGGCGCCTTCGTTGCGATTTTGCTTATCCTGCTTCCTGCAGCTATGGTCTGGAATTTAGAGACAAAAAGGTTTTACCAGACTACAAAAGGGAGAGTTTTGTTAAGTATCACAATAGCTTTTGCAATAGCAATTGTTTGTATCAATTTAGCCGTTCGCTTTGGACTTTACCATGTTTAAATTAGAGACGGAATTCGCTCCAAAAGGGGATCAGCCGAGTGCAATTCAAGCTCTATCTAACGGGGTAAAAGCAAATAAAAAATCTCAAGTACTCCTAGGTATCACGGGATCTGGAAAAACTTTTACAATGGCAAACGTCATAGAAAAAGTTCAAAGACCGACTTTGATCCTAGCTCACAACAAAACATTAGCAGCTCAGCTTTATCAAGAATTTAAAGCATTCTTTCCAGAGAATGCAGTCGAATATTTTGTCTCCTACTACGATTACTATCAGCCAGAAGCCTACATCGCAAGAACAGATACCTATATCGAAAAAGATCTCGCTATCAACGATCAAATTGATCGAATGCGTCTTTCTGCAACAAGAGCATTACTTGAAAGAGAGGACGTCATCATTGTCTCATCAGTCTCTTGCATCTATGGCCTTGGCTCTCCTGAAAACTATGCTCAAATGGTTATATCGATTGAGAGAGGAGAAAAAGTTATCAGAGACGATCTTCTTATTCACCTGATTAAACTTCACTACACAAGAAATGATATTGAACTTGCTAGATCAACATTTAGAGTGCGCGGCGACGTTTTAGAAATTGTTCCCGCCTATGAAACCGATCTTGCCTACCGAATCGAATTTTATGGTGATGAAATCGAAAGAATGAGTGAAATCGATCCTCTAACTGGAAAAACAAAAAAAGTTCTCACAAAGCTTTCTATCTATCCAGGCTCTCACTATGTGACCCCCGATGAAATTCGGTATCAAGCTATTCAAAGCATTGAAAAGGAACTCGAAGAGCAAATTGCCTACTTTAAAGAAAAAAATGCCCTGATTGAAGAACAAAGAATAAGAGAGCGAACGAAATACGACCTTGAAATGATCAAAGAAATCGGTTTTTGCAAAGGAATTGAAAACTACTCCCGACACTTTAGCAACAGACCTCCCGGCGGCTCTCCTCCAACACTTATCGACTACTTCCCTAAAGATTTTCTTTTTTTTATTGATGAATCTCACCAAACAGTTCCTCAAGTACGAGCGATGTATAACGGAGACCGCGCAAGAAAAGAATCGCTTGTTACATACGGCTTTAGGCTCCCCTCAGCCTTTGACAATAGGCCATTAAAATTTGAAGAATTCTACGAAAAAATCCATTCTGTCATCTATGTCTCAGCAACTCCTAACCCTTGGGAAGTAGCGGAGGCAAAAGGGGAAATTGTTCACCAAATCATCAGACCAACAGGCCTTCTAGACCCAATTTGCGAAGTAAGAAAAGCAGAATTTCAAGTCGATGATTGCATGGAAGAGATCCAAAAAGAGATTGCAAAAGGGGGAAGAATCCTTGTGACAACCCTCACTAAAAAACTCTCAGAAGATCTATCAAATTACTTAAAAGAAGTAGGTGTCAAAGCAAAATATCTCCACTCCGATATCGACACTCTCGAAAGAATTCAAATCATTAAAGAGCTTCGTGATGGAAAATTCGATGTTCTAGTTGGAATTAACCTGTTAAGAGAAGGACTTGACATCCCAGAAGTCTCTTTAGTAACTATTTTAGATGCCGATAAAGAGGGATTTTTAAGAAGCGAAACATCTCTTATCCAAACAGCAGGAAGAGCCGCTAGAAACGCCTCTGGTAGAGTTATTCTCTATGCTGATAAAATGACAAAATCAATCAATGCCTGCCTCGAAATCACCCATAACCGCCGCAAAATCCAAGAAGAGTATAACAAAACACACGGCATTACCCCAAAAACAGCCTCTCGCAAAAAAGCTCTCACACTCCTCGAATCGTTCGGCATTGAAGAAATCACAAACGATTCCACCCCTATCAAACTAAGCCCCAAAGCTCTTACCAAAAAAATCAAAGAGCTCGAAGCCTCCATGATCTCCTCTGCCCAAAAACTCAACTTCGAGGAAGCTGCGAAATTCCGCGACGAACTTCGCCACTATAGATCTTTAGAGCTCCTCGAAGACTATTAATAATCAATAAATTAAAAAACTTTATTTTAATTAAAAGTTAATTACATTTTGATTAATAAACAAAGGGTAGTTAATTATGTCTTTTCCTGTTTCCGGATCTGCCAAAGATCCTATTACTCCTCTTCCTATGCGGAAATCGCATGATCTTGAACGTGTGTCTATTCAAGTAGCTGAGGGCAGACAAATTCATGTATATAAAAATGTTATCGAAAAGCATTTGCCTCCGAATATAAAAACAGCTAATCATCAACAGATAGCCGAATTTATGAAAAAACAAATTGAAGATAGAACTATTGTATTAGAAGAAATAGAAGAACTAGAAAATCAATCGGTTAGATATTTTTCAGAGAGTGATAAAAAAAAGACCCAAATTCATTTTAATAAAAAAGAACAGTTATCTCAAATTGGCCTTGATCAAAATGGTCCCTTAAAACCTCTTCAAGAGGGAGTCTATGTCTTTGTGCTAAAAGACGAAAAACTCTACTTAACTAAAAAAGAAAAAACAGAGTCTGGCAAAATCCAACACTCTAGTTTTTTTTCTGGAGAAACAGTTGATTCTGCAGGCACAATGATTGTGGATAAACGAGGTCATATTTCTGCTATAAACAATCACTCGGGACACTACGCACCTGAAGATCCCCATATTAAAAACATCTTAAAGTATCTTAAGAAAAACCTATCTTTAACAGCCTTTTCAAACATATTTGTTTCCACAAGATCTTTTTCAAGAAGCATAGCTATTATGAACATTTTTTCTCGCTGCATGGCTTTTTTAGTCTTTTTATTTTCCTCCTCAACAAGCTGGCTTGCAAAACGCTCTACGAGGCGCCTCAATTAAAATCGAATCGGCTACTTAATTCATCCGTTAGAGAGCCATCTAAGGGATGAACTAAGTAGCCCTCCCTTCAATTCTTTACATAAGGAAAATTAATAAAGATCATCAATTGTTAAATCTGTTTCTAAAATCCCATTCACAATGCTGAGCACAAAATGATCCACATCAAAAAGCCTACCCTTATCAGAAAGAAGAAACTGGCGAATGTTTTCTAAATAAGTTTTAAATTCCACCTCTCCCATTCCTGTCAAATAGGCATATAATTCTTCATAAGAAGAAAAATCTCTTCTATCAATGAAACACTCTTTTGGAATCTCCTCTTCTACTGTTGGAGAACCCAAATAGATTGGGACAACACCTGCCTGAAAACAATCAAAAATCTTCTCTGTAATATAACCAGGCACATCTCCTGTATTCTCATAAGCAAATGCAAATTTATACCGCTTCATTACATCAATCTTGTTCTCCGGTGATCCCTTATAAAGATTGTAATGCTTTTTATTCCAACCAGTTCCATAAAAATCAAAGTCTTCTGGGTGATATTTTTCAAAAAAGCGAATCGCTCTCACCCTCTCTGAATAAAGCTCCCCTCTATAATTCGACGTCTTATTTCCAATTACCGTACAACATAATTTTCTCTCAGCAAAAGGAACTAAATCTTTAACCATGGACTTAAGACTAAAATACCGAAATTTAATAAATTTTTTTCCATCAACAAGACCGTCATGAAACGTAAAAATCTTTGAAAATAAAGCATAACATTTAGGATCATAAGAAGTCTCAAATACGGCCGGAGGCTCAAACAAGATATTCATCAACCTTTTCTTTGGCAACATTTGCATATCACTTACCTTCGGATAATGCCCCCTGTAATCCACAAAAAAAAGGACTCCTCTCCCTCCACTATCAAAGCTCTTCTCTGAATGAATAGTAACACCATATTTTGCAAGCATATAGCCTATTTTCTGCCAAACATTTAAATCTCGATAAGAAGCCCCTGGATCATAAGCAAAATTATTGCGCTTACTCCCATCCAAATAACTAATCTCTTTTCCAAACAAATTAGACAGACAAAACAAAAAAGCGACCAAATAGATACCCATACTACCCTCTCCTTTTTTATAAAAGCTTTGAAAGATTATCCATTTTTACTTAAACTTTAAAGTTTATTTGTTGAGGTCTAATATGAAACCGTTGTTACTATTTGTTCTTGTTATATCGCACTTATTTTCAAAACAAGATTCTTGGAAACCGACCCATTATATATGGAGCTTTGGTTTTGCCTTAGATTGTGATAAAACTGAAAAAAATAAAGAGGCTCCATGGAATCCTGATATTATATATAGAAACGTTCAAAATGGAGATATTATTTGGGTCCCGACAGGACAGTTATACATCTTTCAGAAAGATGTTTTTCCAACGATTACAGAACCCTTCATACTAGTC
>VGMD01000009.1 GCA_016866545.1 Chlamydiota bacterium
GAATCTAGGGTTAGACCTAGGAAGGAAAAGGCCTTGCAGGCTCTTTCTCTTATGAGGGAGGAGTTTTCTCCAATACCTCCTGTGAAGACAAGAGTATCGATTCCTTCTAAGGAGGCTATCATTGAGCCTATGTGGGTGATGAGTTTATGTAGGTAGATATCAATGGCGAGTTTTGCTCTTTCGGAAGGGTTTTCTAGTAGGGCTTTCATTTCATGAGAGATGCCAGAGATGCCTAAAAGACCTGATTCATAAAAAAGTGCATGGGAAAGAGTCTCTTTAGGCATCTTTTCGAGAAGATGTAGAAGAATGCCTGGATCGACTGAGCCTGAACGCGTGTCCATCATAAGCCCTTCAAGGGGAGTAAATCCCATTGTAGTATCGATGCTATAGCCATCTTTAACTCCACATAGTGAGCTGCCTCCCCCAAGGTGGCAAATGACCATTTTTGGAGGCATATCTTTTAAGAGGAGGGCTATTTTTTTCGTGCAATATTGAAAGCTAATGCCATGAAAACCGTATTTTCGAATGCCACTTTCGAACCAGCTGTAGGGGCCTGGGTAGATAAAAGCCTCTTTTTTAAGAGTTTTGTGGAAGCTTGTATCAAAAACAGCTATTTGTGGCTTATTTTTGAAGAGGGTCTTTGTTAAATTGATTCCTTTTAGCTCAGCCTCTCCATGAAGAGGGGCAAGTTTTGTAAGCTCTACAAGTTTTTCCTTTACCTCGGAATTGATAAAAACTGGCTTTTCAAAAAATGCTCCGCCATGAACGATGCGGTGGCAGATAGCATCGATTTGTTTTAAATCAAATGTTAAAAAATCAGAACCTTTAGAAAAGGGGAGTTGGTAACTTCCGTTAAAATTTTTATAGAGAGCTGCTTTTAGTGTAGTTGAGCCGTGATTTAAAACGAGTAGATTCATGATGGCTCCCATTCCCAATTTTGAATTTCAGGCATATCCTCACCAAACTCGTAGATGTATTTTTTGTGTTCTAAGAGTTTTTCTTGAAGTTTTTTTTGTACAGAGTCGCTTGGAAAAGAGAGCCTATCAAGGGCTGCAAGGCATAAGTTAAATCTATCAATTTCATTTAAGACACACATATCAAAAGGTGTTGTTGTGGTTCCCTCTTCTTTAAATCCTCTTACATGCATGTGGAAAGAATTAGCCCTTTTATAAGTCAGGCGGTGTATCAAAGATGCGTAGCCATGAAAGGCGAATATAACGGGAACATCACTTGGAAAAAGATCGTTATATGCAACATCGCTTAGACTATGTGGGTGCTCTCCTGGAGTTTGGAGTGTGAGTAGGTCGACGACATTGATGAATCTAATTTTTAAGTTTGGAAAGTAGCTTCGAAGTAATTTTGTTGCGGCAAGAGATTCAAGAGTTGGCACATCCCCTGCAGAGGCCATGATTAAATCGGGTGTCGAATTACTTTGATCACTTGCCCATTTCCAGATGCTAATTCCTTTTTTGCAATGCGAGATTGCCTCATCGATGTTTAACCATTGAGGGGCAGAGTGTTTTCCACAAACGATCACATTGACATAATTTTTACTTTTAAGGCAGTGGTTTGTAACAGATAAAAGAGAGTTTGCGTCAGGTGGTAGATAGACTCTTACAACGTCTGCTTTTTTGTTTAATACAATGTCTAGAAAACCTGGGTCTTGATGACTAAATCCGTTGTGATCTTGTCTCCAAACATGAGATGTTAAAAGGATATTCAAAGAGGCAATAGGTTTTCTCCAAGGAATTTGGCTAGAAATATGTAACCATTTTGCATGTTGATTAAACATCGAATCAATGATATGGATGAAAGCTTCGTAGCAAGAAAATAGACCGTGTCTACCAGTCAAAAGATACCCTTCTAACCACCCTTCACAAAGATGTTCGCTTAAAATTTCTAGGACTCTGCCTTTTGAAGAGATGTGATCATCTGTTTGAAAAATTTCTGCAGTCGATTTTCTTTCTGTAATTTCAAAAAGAGAGCCTAATCGATTTGATGCGGTTTCATCAGGACCAAAGACAAGAAAATTTTTAAGGTCTTCATTCATGATCATCACGTTTTTTAAATAAGCGCCCATGATCTTTGTTGACTCTGCCTTTGTTTTTCCCCGTCCCTCTAACAAAAGGGGTGTCTCTTTGAAATCAGGAAGCTTAAGCTCTTTTAAAAGAAGACCTCCGTTTGCATGAGGATTAGCACTCATTCGGTAGGTTCCTCTGGGAGGGAGGTCTTTTAGTTCGGCTATGAGATCACCCCTTTCGTCAAAAAGCTCTTCAGGTTTGTAGCTTCTTAGCCACTCTTCTAATAATTTAAGATGGTCTTTGTTTTGAATTGGATCTATTATGGGAACTTGGTGAGAGCGAAAAGAGCCTTCGATATGGAGACCATCTATGACTTTAGGTCCGGTCCAACCTTTTGGTGTTTTAAAAATAATCATCGGCCAAATAGGTCTTTTTTTAAACCCACTAGTTCTTGCTTCTTTTTGAATGGTTTGGATTTCTAAAACTACTATGTCTAGAGTTTTTGCAAAAATTTCATGCACTTTTTCAGGCTCATCCCCTTCAACAAAATAGGGTTTGTACCCGTAGCCTAAAAATAGATGTTCTAATTCTTTTTTTGGAATTCTAGCTAAAACCGTAGGCTCTGCAATTTTATACCCATTTAAATGGAGAATGGGGAGTACAGCACCGTCTTGAACGGGATTGAGAAATTTATTTGAGTGCCAACTTGCGGCAAGAGGCCCAGTTTCTGCTTCACCATCGCCTATTACGCAGGCTGCAATTAGGTCCGGGTTATCAAAAACAGCCCCAAAGGCATGCGCTAAAGAGTAACCAAGTTCTCCTCCTTCATGAATCGATCCGGGAGTGTGGGGGGAGGTGTGACTTGGAATTCCTCCGGGAAAACTAAACTGTTTAAAAAGAGCTTTTAAGCCGGTTTCATCTGCTCTGATTTTTGGGTAGTATTCTGTATAAGTTCCTTCTAGATATGTGTTTGCAATTACTCCAGGAGCTCCGTGTCCAGGACCTGCAAGAAAAATCATATTGAGCCGATTTTTTTTTATGATTCTGTTTAGGTGGACGTAGATAAAATTAAGACCAGGTGTTGTTCCAAAGTGGCCAAGAAGTCTTGGCTTAATATCTTTGGCTTTCAAAGGTCTTTTAAGAAGAGGGTTATCTAAAAGATATATTTGCCCAACAGATAAATAGTTTGCCGCCCTAAAATAGGCGTTCATTTTTTCAAATTCGTTCATTCTTTTACTTTATAGCTCATTTTTTGATAGAGACAAAGATCTTTTTAGTTGTTGGCTTTAACTAAGGTTGTTATCCTTTTTCTAAAAAAAAATTAAGAAAAAGATTTTATGGAAAGTTCTTATATAATGGTTCCTGATAGGATGTCTTATGTAAATGCCTATTACGCACTATATCAAAAAGCTGATCTATTTCAGGAAGATCGAATTACCCGTATTAGCAGCGAGGATGTAAATAGACCAGAAAAAGTTGCTAAACTATTTAGAAATTTTCCTGATTGGATTACACCCAAATACTATATTGATAATGAAGGGGGGAAATTTATCGGAGTTGGGTTTGGATGTTTTCCTGTTCTAGAGGTCATAGCTTATGATGAGTGTTACGGAGAGGGAGCTGCCGAACGCGCGTTAAAGGTGTATCACGAAACAGTCTCTCCTAGGGATAGGTTTGATAAATGGGATTGTTTTCAATTTACAGATCTTTTTAGCCCTGAAGCAGAAGAAAAAGTTTGGAAATGAAAAACGATTTGAAACAAAGAGTTCTTCTTTGGAGTGGGTATTTAGGAAATTTTTTTGAACATTACGATACGGCTCTATTTGGTTTTCTCTCATTTTTTTTAGCAGAGTTAATCTTTCCAAGCCAAGATGCTGTCATGGCACTTATTTTGACTTATGCAATTATTCCGTTAGGAATGATTGCAAGGCCTATTGGCGCTCTTTTTTTCGGATATGTGGCAGATACGTATGGACGGGGAGAAGCACTTTTTATAAGTCTTGGAGGAATGGGAGTTATCTCTTTTTTGATTGGATTGACACCAACGTATGGACAAATAGGTTTAGTAGCCCCCCTAATTTTTACAATTTTTCGCCTTTTGCAAAATTTTTTTGCATCAGGGGAGGTGATGGGTGGGGGCGTATTTCTTTTAGAAAACGCACATCGATCTGACTACGACTTTATCAGTAGTGTTTATGGAATGACAACAATTGGCGGGATTATAATAGCGTCTTTAGCAGTCTCTGTTTTGTCCTTTTTTGACATTGTTTGCTCTAGCTGGAGATTTTTATACCTATTTGGTTCTATTACAGCTTTATTTGGTTTTATAATTAGAGGAAATCTTAGACAGATTGCACCTATAAAAAAAATGAGAAGACTCTCTTTTTTAACATGCCGAAACGAGCTTTTTTTGATTTTGCTAATTTCTGGGTTTTCTTACGCAAATTATTCCATTTCTATTATTTTGATGAATGGATTTATTCCATTAATTACAAGTTACTCTAAAAATCAAATGATTGCTTTGAATACAGTTTTATTACTTTTTGATTTTTGCCTTTTGCCTTTTTTTGGCCTTCTCTCTAAGAAACTCTCTCGAGAAAAAGTGATGTTTTTTGCTTCAAGTGCAATAACTATTTTAGCAATTCCTCTTGTTTCACTTTTGCCTTATCTCAACTTAGAGGGAATTATTTGCATAAGACTTATCCTTGTTTTTTTAGGAGCACTATTTTGTGCTCCCTTTCACGCTTTTGTAATGGATGTAGTTCCGATTGAAAATCGGTGTACAATCATTTCCTTTGGATATGCAATCGGTTGCCAAATTTTAGGTGGTCCAACAGCTGCGCTTTCGCTATGGCTTTTCAAAAAAACAGGCCTTGTAACAAGTGTTGTTTGGTACTGGACTCTATTAGCTTTCATCACTTCAGCTACACTATTCATTTTTAAAAAACGAAATCAAATTGTTAGTGAGGGGTAATTTGGTTTTTCAGAGATCTTTTTTATGCAAATTTTCTAAGAAGCTGCTTTAAAACCTCGATTGGATGATTTGTGTGCTAAAATCCGATATAAACACATAAAAAAAATTCCGAATATTGAATTAATATGCGGAATTTTTTTTATGCGTTTCTAGCGAATTTATAGCAGCAAAGCATCCTAATCATGGTTTTAGAACAGCTTCTAAAATTAAAGCAGAAATAGCGGGTAATGAGTACCTTATGCCTAAGACTAAAAATATGTAGTAGCCAATTGTCGAAATAAGGGAAAAGAAAATTCCTTTCAGCCAGATAAATTTTGCGTATGAAAAATCTCTTTCTAGTTTGCCTTTCAAAAAAAGGATTGCGGAAAGAGATCCGTAACATAAATACCGACCGATAACTACTTCGAGAGTTGAGAAATCAGACATGGTGAAAGGAACAACAAAAATAAAGCCCCAAACAAAACAGGCACTTATAGCAAAAAAAGTTCCTTTAAGCAAAAATTTTTGACTCATCTCTTTTAATTATAAACTTTTTTAGGTAAATTGCGAGCTCTTATTTAATTGTGTTTATTGGTGAAAAAGAGTATACTTTTGCTCTTGTGAATACGGCTATTTTATATTTAAGAGACCCTTTTGATAAAACCATGGGAAGAGCTTTGGAGTGTATGTTCTCCTATGCTCCTTTTAAGGCAGGGTATAAAAAATCTTTAGCTGAAAAAGTTCAGTTTGTTTTTACTACAATTTTCTATGTAGCAATTATTCCTTTAAGTTTGACCCTTTTTGGTGTGGCGCTTAGTGTGGATGGAATAAGACAAATGTGCAATAAACACCGTTTTACTTATTTAGAAGGGAGCGCTTTAGAAAAAAAAGGGAGTCTTAAAACAATTCTTACTTGGAATGTGTGCGCTCTTTTTGGCGGGCTTTGTATTCCTTTTGGCGGAATGGCGCCTTTTGCAAAAAGAGCATCGCTAATTGCAAGAAAAATTATAGATACGAATGCAGATCTAGTCGCTTTGCAAGAAGTCTCTCCACCGGCAGCCGATATGCTTTATAGAAAGCTACGAAAAGAGTACAAACACTTTTATGTAAGAATTAATCCCGATCCACTCCTCACGTTAGATAGCGGTCTTTTTATTGCTTCAAAAGTAAAACTTAACGATCCTACAGTTATTAGCTTACCACTTGCAGGAAGAATGAAAAGAGCTTTTTTCTCTTTTCACGTAAACGAATATAATTTTTTGACAACGCACTTAGAGCCTGGAACTTCTGAAGCTGATGTTTCTATGAGGCAAAGGCAAGTAGCAGCCCTTTTTACTCATGTGGTTCCGTCTGAAAAAACAGTGATTATGGGTGATTTGAATATCGAAAGAGGTCGGGAGTTTGAAAAAAGCGGTTTGGCTTCAAGATTTGTAGACCGGTATGAAGGAGAGCCCACAGCAACCGATCATTTTATCGGAAAAGTAGACGAGCATCAATCAATTGATTATATTCTAACAACACCTGACTTAAAATTAGATGTTTCCATGAAAGAAGCATTTAATTTAGATGGCCGAGCACTCTCTGACCATCACATGCTTATAGCTAATTTACCATAAGAAGAATCTGTTACACCTTTACGGATGGTGAGATTTGAGCCGGCTTGTTTGCCGAGTAGGTCTGATTTTTGGCAGTATTTATGCCCTTTTCGTATGTGGGATAGTTTGCCGTAGGCCATTTTTTTTGCCTCTCTAAGAGAATTTTCTATGACGAGTATGGCGGAGGAGTGGTGATTTTTTAAAGATTTGATTTTTTGGCAATACCCCTTGGCGATGCCTAAAAAAAAGGAGTTTTTTGCAAGCGATCCTTTTAGGGGTGTTTTTTTTCTACTCTCTTCCCAAAGGCTCTCTAATTCATGTTCTAGAAATCTTGCTGCATAGGTAGCAATTTCAATATGGAGCTTAGTTCCCATAATTTCAAGATAGGTGGAATCAGCTCCTTTATGGAAAACAGAGCTTACAAAAAAAGTTTCTAAAATTTGACTAATTGCAACCATTTTGGCATTTCGCTTTTTTTCTTCCATGACCCGCGAAAGAAACATTTTTTCTTCAGGTTCTTCAAAAAGAGCGTTATCGATGTGGTGCGTGAGTAGGAGCTCTCTTGATTTTAACATCGCAAGTTCTGCTTCATGTTTATTGCTGCTAGAGCTAAGAGCGAGTAGTTTTTTAATTTTTCTCGCCATGTTATTTTCAGAAAGAATTGTATCTTTGGCTGCTACATCGAGGGAGGTGGTTGCTTCATAAATTTCTTTTCCCCAGCCAAAGCTTTTACAAACATCTCTATATTCAGGGCCATGAGATTGAACTTGGCTTCCGTATAAGATATAAGTGAGATAGTGACCGAGTTCGTGCCGAATTAAGTTTGTAAGGACTTCTTTGCTTGCCTGCATAACAGATTCATGAAATCCTAGTTCATAAAAATTTGGATTGAAGTAACCAAGATTTGTCTGATCGTCATAGATCACGACTTTAATTGGATAGGAAGCTTTTTTCTCTTTATCATAAAAGCGCTCTCCATGCACGAAAAGCCCTATTTCCGTCTTGAGAATGAGTTTAATTTGAGACTTGATGGTATGAATAAAGTGTACGATATTTTCAGAATAGACCAACATGGAAAGGTATTTTAATCAAGAGAGCTATTTTTTCCAAGGACAGTAGGTGTTACAAAATTCAATTCGTTCTTTTAAAGAGGGATGAGTTCCTCTCCAAAATGTGTAAATGGGACCTGGATCTGGATTTGTTAGATCATTTGTAGCAAAATTTGCAAATAACTCGGCTGCTGCCTGATTATCTTTTGTCAGGTTTAGACCAAAACGGTCGGCATCTCTTTCCATTTCCCTAGAGATATCATTGAAGATTGGAGTTGCAAGAAGAGTAAAGAAGTTAATTAAGATCAGAAATAAAGGAAATGAAGCAATGTTATAAAGGTAGCTAAACCCTAATTTGAAGTGAAATTTTTTTAAAATAAATCTACTTGAAAGATAAGTTAGATAAAAAACAACAAAGGTAATGAGGGAAAAATAAAGCATGAACCACCAATTGTGATTTAGAACATAATGTCCTAATTCATGAGTCATTGTAAATTCTAGTCCTTTTTTATTATCTGCACTAATTGCTGTATCCCAAATCACAATTCGTTCAGTACCAAAAAGACCTGTAACATAGGCATTAGATTTTTTTGTGTCCTCACTTTTCTCAATTTCATAGATCGTTTTATTGTGAACACCAGCTTTTTCCGCAAGAGCTAAAAGCTCTTTTTCAAGCGCTTTATTTTTCATAGGGCCAATTTTATTAAATAGAGGATCAATCCAGATAGGAGAGATAAATGTCAGAAAGAACGTAATGCAAATGGTTGCTATTGAACTATAAAACCACCATCTTTTCGGGCTTTTTTCTAAGAGAAGATAAAATATCCAGATAAAGGAGATGCTGCCTACCAAAAGCAGTAAAGTGGAAATTCCGTAATCTTTAAACCATTTACCAATTGTTTGGTTTGATACGCCAAAGTGGTGATCGACTGTGTAGCTTGCATAAAAATCAAAAGGAAGTAGGATAAGCTGGTTAATTGCAATAAATACAATTAGATAGATCCCAATTGAGAAAAACCAATAAATCCCTATTTTTTGGCTAATTTTTTGTAAAATGGAGGAAAATTTTGTTGTTAAAAAAAGAAAGGGGATAACAAAACTCAAAACAAGGCTAAAAATCCATAATAGGTTATCTAAATGGTAATATTCCATAGCCAGTGCAGATGCTTTTGGTACCGCAACATTCGCACAATTTTGGAAAACATTTTGCATAGAAGACTCTTTTAGACACCCTCTTAAATTACCCATATAAAGAATAAGCTTCTTAGTGTCGATAAAAAAATGTGGGTTTTGCTACATTTTGGAGTATGCAAAATTTTTCAGATACACTCCTTTCAGCTTTGCAAAAAGCTGTAGCTGATGCAAAAGCAAAAAACCATGTAGAAGTTACAGAGAATCATCTTCTTTTTGCCCTTTTAGAAGATAAAGAGGGCTATTTTCAAACAATTCTAAACGAAATTGGGTTGGATACATCCTTGTTATGTAAGGATCTTGAAAAAACTCTTAAGCATCTTCCCACATTTTCTAGAGAGGGTGAGGCAAAGTTAAGTAGCGGACTTAGTGCAATTCTTTCCGAAGCGGAGTCTATTTGTAAAAAATTTCATGACACTTATATGAGTAGCGACCATTTGCTTCTAGCTTTTTGGAAAAAGGCAGGAAGTCCCTTCAAGGAATTTAGAGAAAAAAGTAAGGTCAGAGAGGATAAATTAGAAGAGACAATTTTAGCATTAAGAGGAGATCGGCATATGGATTCATCGACAGCAGAGCAAAATGTAAGAGTTTTGGATAAATTTTGTAAAAATTATTCTAAGCTTGCCAAACAAGGTAAATTAGATCCTGTCATTGGAAGAGATGAAGAGATACGCAGAGTGATTCAAGTTCTTTTAAGAAGGACAAAAAATAACCCGATGCTTTTAGGAGAGCCAGGTGTTGGAAAAACAGCAATTGTTGAAGGGCTTGCACAAAGAATTATACAAGAAGATATTCCAGAAGCATTAAAAGGCAAAGAGGTTCTCTGTCTTGACATGGGAGGTCTTATTGCAGGGGCGAAGTTTCGAGGAGAGTTTGAAGAGCGCTTGAAAGGTGTTTTGACAGAAGTTGAAAAAGCAGAAGGGAATATTATTTTATTTATCGATGAAATTCACACACTTGTCGGTGCAGGGGCAACTGATGGTGCAATGGATGCTGCTAATTTATTAAAACCAGCTCTTGCAAGGGGATCGCTTCATTGCATTGGAGCAACAACTCTTAATGAGTTTCAAAAATATATCGAAAAAGATGCGGCTTTAGAAAGAAGGTTTCAACCAGTTTTTGTAGGGGAGCCATCGGAAGAGGATGCAATTGCTATTTTAAGAGGGCTGCGAGAAAAGTATGAAATTTATCACGGCGTCCAAATTACAGAAGATGCTATTCATGCGGCAGTCTCTCTTTCCACAAGATATATCACCGATAGAAATTTGCCTGATAAAGCAATTGATTTGATTGATGAGGCTGCGAGTTTGATTCGGATGCAGCTTGGAAGTAGACCCCTACCAATTGATATTAAAGAAAGGGAGCTTGCTTCTTTAATAGTTGAGGTGGAGGGTCTTAAAAGAGAGAAAAGCGCATCTTCTGAAGAGGAGATGAAAAAGAAAAACAAGGAAATAGCCTCTATTAAAGAAGATTTGAGCAAGCTAAACGCAAGGTGGGAAAAGGAGAAGAATCTTTTACTTTCTTTAAAAGAGAAGAAAGACGCGCTTGAAAAAATGAGGTTTCAAGAGGAGGAAGCTGAAAGGGTTTCTGACTATAATAAAGTGGCAGAGTATCGATATGGAAAGATTCCAGCGCTTGAAAAAGAGATCAGTGATGCCCAAAAAACTCTTAGTTCAAAAGAGGGAAGGCTTTTACAAGAAGAAGTTGATGAAAACTTAATTGCCCAAATTGTTTCAAAGTGGACAGGGATACCTGTGCAGAGAATGCTTGCCTCTGAAGCAGAAAAGTTACTTGGACTCGAAGCAAAAATTGAAAAGAGGGTTGTTGGTCAGCCGTTTGCCATAAAATCAGTTGCGGATGCAATAAGAGCCTCGAGAGCTGGGCTTAATGATCCTATGAGACCAATTGGCGTCTTTTTATTTGTAGGACCTACGGGAGTTGGGAAGACAGAGCTTGCGAAAGCTTTAGCAGAAGAGCTTTTTGATCAAGAAGATGCGATGATTCGGCTCGATATGTCTGAGTATATGGAAAAGCATTCGGTATCGAAATTAATAGGATCTCCTCCTGGCTATGTTGGATATGATGAGGGAGGGCAATTGACCGAGGCGATTAGACGGCGTCCTTATACAGTTGTTTTGCTCGATGAGATAGAAAAAGCAGATCACGATGTATTTAACATTCTTTTGCAGGTTTTTGATGAAGGGCGATTGACTGATAGTAAAGGACGAAAGGTAAATTGTAAGAATGCTCTATTTATAATGACATCGAATATAGGTTCGGAAGAGCTGCAAAAACTGATCAACCAAAAAAGAGATCACCTTTCAAAAGAGATGATTATTAGTGCAATTGATCCAGTGCTGAGAAAACATTTTAGACCCGAATTTATTAATAGACTGGATGAAATTTTACCATTCTTACCTCTACAAGAAGAGGTAATGTCGTCGATTGTATCGATTCAGTTAGAACTTTTAGCAAAAAGGCTTTTTGCTCGGCATATTAACCTTTCTTGGAATAAAGAGGTTCTTTCGCTTCTTGCAAAAGAGGGGTATGACCCTTATTTTGGAGCAAGACCGCTTAAACGTCTTATTCAACACTCTGTTGTGACTCTTCTTTCTAAAGAGATCTTAGCTGGAAAAATTCCAAGTTCTTGTGATGTTGAACTAAGATTGAAAAATGATGGGATAAGCTACTCTGTTACAAGATCATAATCAGAATCTGAAAGTCGTTCAACAGGTTCTTTGTCACCTTTAGATACATAGTTTTCTACTATTGTAAAAGGGGCTTTAAATTCAGCTTGCTTGGGTCTTCCCTGTAGAGATTGTACCGTTTTAGAGGCAATCAGGAGGGCAGCTGTAGATGTTTTCTTTATAGGGGTTCTTAAAGCATCTGGTAACAAAGGCTCTGCAAGAGAGAAAAAAAGAATCTGGTATAAAGTCTCTGACAGGTTGATGTCTTCAAAATCTTCAAGGGGATCACCAGATATGTCCATGCCTAGGCCTCTTAAAATAGTAAAATAGACAAACGGTTTAGCATGTACTTTTAGAATTATTTCTAGAAAATGAATGTGGTAGTCGGGGTAGACAGCTTTCCCGAATAAATATATACCGATTTTTTTTAATTCTTTAGATATGGTTTCAGTAAGTGCATCTAAATTTTGTTCATTCCAGATCAAACTGTCACCAACTTGTTGGACAGGAATTCTTGAAGATGGAGTATTTTCCATTACAACTGTTTTAAGTTCTTGAGAAAGTGTTTGTATCGCTGTTTCGATAATTTCTGGACTGATAGCTTCTTTGGTGAGATATGAAATAGTGCCTATTAAAGAAGAGATTTTGGGAGTAGAAATCAGATTTTTATATTCGATAAGAGACCTTGTTAATATGAATATAAGAGTTTCGCTATTAGATTGAAGTCTTGCGATTTCTCTACTTATTAATCCCTGAATTCCTGCTGAAAAAAAGGGGGTCTTTTTTGCTAAAAAAAAGGGGAGGATAGAATTACAAACATCCAAAGCTAAAGTTTTTGTGTTAATTGCGTCAAATCTTTGTATCAAAACCTTGGTAAGTGTCGGGGCAATAAAGCCTAGTTTTTTTTGTTTATTGCGAATGCTTAGTTTAAATGAACTCCAAAAAATTTTTCTGTTATAAGCTACTGTTTGAAGTGTTATTTTTGTTAAAAGACGTGGAATGAAAAAAAGGGCGTTTGGCTGTTTAACTAAAGCTTCAAACCCTCTTCCTGTAAGTGCATGAACAATCATATTTTCTCTATAAGTAGAAAAAACTTCAGGAGAGTCAGTGATTGAAAGTCCGAAAAACCCCCCTCCAATTGCCCCAAATATTTGTGAAATTTGTAAGATAAAAAATCCTGCAATTTCGCATGTTTTATCTTCCAAATCTTTCAAAGAGTAAGCATAGATGGCAACTGGAATCCCGATTGCGACTATTGCTAGAGCTTTTTTAGATGTTTTTATAGCAGTATAGATGAGAAGTGCTGAAGTGGCACATAAGGGGATTTGCCTATAAAAAGGAATGCACCCGTCTAAAACTTTATCTGCTTCAAAGAGAGCTACTGGAACAAGAGCTTCAGCTCCGATTGCTCCAACTGCTTCGGCCCCAATCCAAACAACAGTTTTGGGAATAAGCCCGTTCGGCATCCAATTTGCAGTCGTTTTTTTCACCTCACTCCATATCAGATTTGCGTATTTCCAAAGAGCGCCCCTTCTTGAACAAATCATAACCACCTTTACCACTTTTTGGGCGAGAATTCTAAGTTTTCAGCTGTTTTTATTAAAGATTTTTTAAATTTATGACCCCAAATGTGAGGCCTGACCCCAAAATTACCAAATGTGAGGCCTGACCCCAATTGGGAGGTTTTTAGGATTTATGGGTGAAGGTGCTGCCCGATTCGTATTTTTTTAGGCCTTGGTGAAAGATGAAACAGGCGAGTGAAAAAAGAGCTGTAGAGCTTGCAAGTAGGGCAAAAAGCATTTCAAAGGTAAATTTTTTGATTAACTCTACGGGAATGTATCCGATGATGCCAGCTGGAATCAGAGAGAACATCACAATTTGCAACACTCCGGAGTAGATGTTTGTTGGGTAGAGTGCAAAAAGATAGAGGGAATCTGAGTATTTTTTTGCAACACTATCTATTTTGCCAAGCCAAAAGGCAAGGCTCTGAGCGATGATGCTTCCAGATACAAAAACAAGGCACCCTGTAATCATAGAAAGGAGAATAAGGGGGATTTTTGTATAAAGGTCTCCTAAGATAATTAGGGAAATTGTTGTCATTAGATTCCCAAATCCTTTTGAGAAAGATTTAGAGCCGGCTATATGAAAAAGGATGTTTTTTGGTGTTGTGAGAAAACTATCTAGGTTTGCAGTCAGTATTAGCTTAGAAAGGTTTTTAAGACCTCCAAACAAGATTTGCGAAAGGCCATAAGCGCCCATTCCAACAGCGTTTAAAACAAGCATATCAGTTAGCGTCCAAGAGCCGATCGTTTGAAATTTTTTAAATAGAATCCACCAGAGAATAATAAATGTTAAGTTACTAGATAGCATTAAGAGGAGTTCAATTATAAAAGCGCTTTTTTTTACAATTGAGGCTTTGATGCTCATCTTTAAAAGAGTGAAAAAAAAGAGGATAAATTTCACAAGTTATCCCCCATTGATTGTTAACATTTTTAACCCTTTTCGATAGAGAACAAATAGAGCAGTTATGCCGATTATAGCCCAGAACGAGAAAGAGGCTATAAGTTGAAGAGCAGAGTCTAATTCAAATTCGATTGCAAGAGCGCTTCTTTGACCCAAAATTGAGGGGAATGGGGTTAGAAAAGCAAGGGTTTGGATCCACTTTGGATAGACTGCAAGGGGAAGCATGAGACCACCAAAAATGAAAAGGAGCTTTTCAAAGAGCCAATAAAAAGGGCCAACTTCCTCCATCCAAAATACTGAAACGCCAATTAGAAGATGGAAAATCAAACAGAGGATCCCTGACATCAAACCGAGTGGAATTACCGATAGAAAACCATTTGGAATGTGACCTGTCATGTAAGCTGTGAAGGCAAATCCGACAGTGCCAAGCACTAAAAGGTTTGCTGATAATGCGCCAAGAGACTCACAAAATTTTGATAATAAGTAGGATATTGGTCTTGGTAAAAGATAGGATAGGTTTCCTGTTTTTAAATCCTCTTCAATATCGTCTTGGACATCTGGCAATGAAATCAAGACCCATTCATTTAGAGCTATGTACCAAAGAAGAGTATCGGGATTTAGATCAATAGCATGCATTCTTTCTGCCGCAATTTTCCAAAGATTTGAAAAAATGATGAGGCAGGTGATTAGAAAAATAGTTAAGCCAAGAAGAGAATTTTTGTTTTTTAGAGTTTGGATGAAATGGAGTTTAAAGAGATAAATGTATTTACCCATGATATAAGTCTCTAATAATTTCTTCCAACGAGGGATCTTCAATCGTAATGTCTTTAATACCTCTGCATTTTAATACTTCGTGGATAATTTTTTCTGTAGTTGTTTTTGTAAGATCGATTTCACAAAGAAAATTATACTCCTTGTTATCAATAACCTTTGTATAAGGTAGATCAAGGTTAAGTTTTTCTTGATCGGTTGTAATAGAGAGGATCTTTTTTTTGACAGCTGCTTTTTTTAATTGTTTAAGGGATGTATCTAAAATGATTCTGCCTTTATCTAGAATAATTACTCGATTACACACATTTTCAATATCTGCTGTATCATGGGAAGTTAGAAAAAGAGTTGTTTTGGTCTCTTTAGATAAGGTGTTTAAGTGTCCTCGAATTTTTAATTTTGCATTGATATCAAGACCAATTGTCGGCTCATCTAAAAATAAGATATCGGGTTTATGAAGAAGGCTTGCAACAAGCTCGCAGCGCATTCTTTCTCCAAGAGAGAGCTGTCTTACTGGCTTATCAATAAAAGGTCTGATTTCGAAAATTTCACTTAATTCGCTGAGTTGTTTTTTATAAATAGGAGCGGGAATTTCATAAATTTTGGAGAGGAGATGAAACGTATCTTTTGGGGGAAGAAAATAGGAGAGTGAGCTTCTCTGACCAAAAACAGTTCCTATTTTGAATCCAAGAGAGTGCCTTTGTTTTGAGGGAACTAAATTAAGAACCTCAATCGAGCCTGAATCTGGGTGAAGGATACCTGTTAGCATTTTAATAGTAGTTGATTTTCCAGCTCCATTTGGTCCGATAAAAGCTACTCGTTCTCCTTGGCTCACGGTAAACGAAATCTCTTTAATTGCATGATAAGAGGTGGGTTTTAAGAAAAGTGATTTTAAAGCGCCTTTGATGCCCGGGAGGTCTTTTCTTTGAGAAAAACTTTTAGACAAGCAACTTACTTTAATAACCGCATCCATAACCTAACTATACAATAAGAAAATTTTATTGCTCCATATGAATAAAATATTTAAGATATCTTTACAAAAAAAAGGAGGGAGTATGACAAGTTTGGCTACTATAGTATCAGGCGCTCAGACAAGATGTGAAGGGTTTTCATCCACACAGATCGAATTTAAAAGAATGGAATATGGTTATTTAAGTGAACTTTCAGCCATTTTTAATGATCCTATAAATTATAGCGCATATGGACGGACAGAAAAAAAGAGCCTTGAAGAGATGAGCGCTATAGTAGAAAGAGATATTTCGCGTCCTATTTTTACAGGGTATGCGATGTTTTCAAAAGCTTCAAGAGCACTCATAGGACGCGCTGCAATAGGATCTGGGTATCATCCAGATAAAAATCTAGAGGGGGCTTATCAGGCGGCACCTCTTTTAGATAGATCTGATGAGGCGGGAAGAGGGCCAGCCGAGGTGCAGATAGGGGATTTTCTTGTTTCCGATAGTGCTAAATTAATAGGCTCGAGAGAAGCTTTTTATAAAGAGATGCTTTTAGCTTTAATTAATCAAGTAAGTGAGCATATTGTTTGGAGAGGTGAGAAGCAAAATGGTCAGATAGTTACACGAGTTACAATTACAGTGATTAATCCCGAAAAATCGACTTTTGAGGGGATTGCTCAGGAAGATTTAATGATGAGACATAGAGTAATTCGAGAAATTTTCGGAGAACACATCGGAGTTTTATTTCCAAAAAGTCTTGATCCTAGAAATTATAGTGAGCATGAAAGATTTGTCTTTGGGTGTGATAAAGAAGATCTTACTGCGTTATTAGAGACAAATGGGATCTTCTAGTTTTTTTTCTAAAAAAAAGCCCCTATTAGTAAAGAGGGGCTTTTGATTTCGCAAATGGGGCTAAGTTATAAAGAGCTAACATGATGGCAATCATGTGGGGAACTACAAGAAAGATCAGGCCAAAATCTATCAAAGTCCAAATGGTTTTTGTCTCTAAAAGAGTTCCGAGAAAAATTGTTAAGGCCGTTGCTGCATAATATATTTTAAGTTTTTTCGGGTTAGTTAAATACAAAAAACAAATGCTTCCGTTGTAACTATTTCCTAAAATTGTTCCAAAGGCAAAAAGAAATGTGATAAGGACAATCATTGCAACTCCAAAATAGGAGAAATAGAGTCTGTATGATGCGGCAACCATGCTCATACCTAAAGCAAGATCAGTGCTTTCCCATGTTCCTGTAATAAGGGCTATAAATCCTGATAAAAATGAGACAATCCCTGCTGTGCAAGTAGATAACATTCCAAGTATCCCTTGACCATGCGGATCTTTTGTCTCAGCCATGGAGTGGGGAATTGCTTGAGTACCAACGCCCGCTTCTGTTGCGTAAACGCCTTTAAAAATTCCAAAACGAAGAGACCCCACAATTCCCCCAACAAGGCCGCCGCTTGCTAAAGCGTAGGGAGAAAAAGCAGAGGTAAAAATGAGATGAAAAATTTGTCCAAACTTATCGATATTTGAAAAAAGAATGTAGCAAGTTGACGATATGTAAATGATAAACATTAACGGGACTAATTTAGCTGAAAATGAACTAACTCTTTTAATGCCACCTATTAATGTAATAAAAACTAAAATAGCGATAATTGTTCCTGAAAGCAGAGTAGGAATGCTCCATTTGCCAAGAAGAGGAGAGTTTAGAATCGATGCGAGTTGATTGGCTTGGGTTGCAGACCAGGCAGACATTAAAATAGAGCCAAAAATGGCATACCATTTAGCAGCTTTTGGCGAGATCAAGTGATTTAAGTATTGCATCGGCCCCCCCGAAACTTCTCCAGAAGGTAGTTTCTGTCTAAATCTGAGGCTTAAAACAACTTCCATATACGTTGCGGCGCTTCCAAAAAATGCGGTTAATAAAAATCCAAGTAAAGCTCCAGGACCTCCTAGCCGAATCGCTATCACAGGACCTACAATTGTCCCAATTCCTAAAGTTGTCGACATCGCAGTAAAAAGAGCTTTATAAGGAGCGATCGTATGTCCGCTTTTAATTTTTTCCCGAGAGCGATTTCGAATCATTAGAATCACTGTAGGAATAAATTTAAATTGTATAAAGTTAGTCTTATACGAAATAAAAATAGTTCCTGAAAGAATAAAAAGACTCAAGCCAAATAGCATATAGTCGGCAGAAAGCGTTAGAATAGACATAAAAAATCCCTATAAATGAATCCTAAAAATTTTGTCACAAGTTCTCAAATAAAATCAATCTTTATTATAATCAATAGTTTATCAATAAATTCGTTGTTTTATATAATAAGATATAAATATAAAAAACTGCAAAATAAGAGGTTGATTATGGACGCTTGCACTGGTTTAAATAACATGATAGGGTATTTAAACACTCTAGGAAATACGCTTATTTCATATGCAAATATCGAATCTTTAAAACAAACAGGGGCGACATCAAGTTGGGACGAAACAACTTGCAAAGGGATTACGGATAGCCTCAATAACTGCTTTAATCAGTCACCACAAGCTTGTATTAGCATCATAAATGAATTAAAAATTGAGTGTTGTTAATGGGGTCATGTTAATGGGGTCAGGCCTCACATTTGGAGATTCAAAAAACTGAAAAACCTCCCGTTTGGCGCCTAGGCGTGACATTAGATATCTAATTAGGTGGCTTGTTGTTAGAGGATGAATACTCTTTTATAAATTGCAAGCCCGCATTTTTTACAAATGAAAAAAAGACTCTTTCCTAAAGAGTCTTTTTGATTTTCCCTTTTATGAGATGGTGATCGCTCACATCGTAGAAATAATCACTTCCTGCAAGCTCAATTAAAAGTTTATCTGAACTAATAAAATCGATACTTAAACACTCTACATCGCCTTTTTGATTAAATCTATTGTGTGCTAAAAGGTTTGTCTCTGTGATGCAAGAATTTGATTTGATGCTAGTTGGGCAATAAGGATGGTTAACTAAGTCTTTGCACTCATTACACTTTTTGTAATCTTCTAAAACAACATCGGGAAATTTTTTTGTGAGAAGTTTGTAGCCGCTCTCACTACTATATCGATCAATATTAAGATCAGCGCAAAAAATAATTGGTTTATCTTGAAATTGCTCAAGAGTGTTTAGCATTTGCTCGATTTCATCATGACGAACTGTTTCAATATTTGAATTATTAGTGCTATCTGGATGAGTCATTGCGACATAGTATTTTGATAATTCAAAAATTACAAAGCTTCGGTTGATGACAATTTGCATATTTTTAACTGAGTAGGGATACCAATGGACATTTAAGACAGGTTCCTTTGAGGCAAAGAAAAGACCACTTTGCAAAAAAGGAGCGTGAGATTTACCAATGTAGGTATAAAATTCTGCAAAATGATCCTTTAATTGTTTCGAGATAAATCTAGCTTCTGCACCCCCCATTTCTTGAGAGCAGACAAAATGAAACTCTTTGAGTTGTTCACCAATTTTATGTGTTCTCTTATTCGAATAGGCTACACCATCTACAATTGTGCAAGGGGGAAGAAAGCTTGCTACATTCCATGTCGCAAAGGTATTGTTTCCTAATCCCTTATACTTCCCTTTTAAGAGTAAAAAATTTTGCTTTCCTAAACATAGATCTCCAATCAAGCGAAAAACTACCCAGAGGATAGAAAAAACAACTGTAGGTGAAATTAAAAGAAGGAAAACAAAAAAAAGAGAAATACGGATCAAAATTTCTCGAAATTTGGTTTTTGCGTTTCCATACTCTTTGGGCGTTAATACTGTCATCCATCGTCCAATAATCTTATTAAGAACATATCGAAGAGGGACAAGATAGATTTCAGACAATTTGTAAAAAAAAGAAGCGCATTTATTTAATCGAGGTTTCATAATATTTTTCCTATTTATTTTATATTATAACAAATTATTTTATTTTTAATGAGTATACTACTTTGTTAGCAGTAGGTATCACCTTCTAAATAAATTCCATATAAAAAAGTATTAATTATTTTTTTAATCATTTAGTTTTTAAAGGATCTTTGTTAAGATATGTTATAGAAGGTGAGCTATGTCTGTTGTTTCTTCAAGTTCATATGGAATTTTCAATGAGAGCCCTCGGGTCTATTCAAACTCTTTTCAGGAGACTCCATTATCTAACTATGTGGGCCAAATTTTAATTTTAGGATCCTCTTTTTCGACGATTGCCATACTTGTTTGTTCAGTTGTAGTAAGCCCGTGGTTTGCCCCACTGCTCGTTGGGGTAGTTGCAATGGCTATTTTAGGTGTTAAATTAATCGAAAATGAGCCTGAACCTCAGCCTATAAAACAAAAAGTGCCCCCTGCTCCTCAAGCCAAACGTCAACATGTAAAAGCAGTTTCCAATGCAAACCCGAGAAGACGTGGTTTTGACAGCGTTATACCAAGAATTGATCCAAAAGCTGTTTTAGATGATGCTATACCAAGAATTGATCCAAAAGCTGTTTTAGGTGATGCTATACCAAGAATTGATCCAAAAGCTGTTTTAGGTGATGCTATACCGAGAGTTGCAAGGACTCGTAACGCTCCAATTGGGTTAAGCAATCAATCGAATAATTGTTGGGCAAATAGTTGTCTTCAATTTTTGATGAATATTCCAACTTATCGGGATGCAATTCTTTCTGGGGAAGAAGATACGCTGTTAAAGAAAAACATGAAAAGGTATTTGAGGGCTCAAGAGGGAAGAGAAACTAGCAGAGTGAACACACAGGAAATTAGATCTTTTTTAAGCAGCTCTCAAAGAACACACATCCATAGAAGCGCTGGAAGACAAGAAGATGTTAGCGAAGCTTTGGAGTATATTTTTGATGAAGCAGGTCTTTATAATGACGTCTCAGAGGCCTTTTTAGGTCAGGTTTTTCATGAAGTTCAGAGAGCTAGCCCTTTTGTAGGACTCTCTTTAGCAAATTCGCGTGAAAATGCGCCCTTTATTCCACATATGGCTCAATATTTTAATTTCTTAGCAGATGGTCATCTAAGAAGAAGAAAATTTACAGGAGATGCGCCTTCCGATTTTATTGTCAAACAGGAGCGCTTTTATAGGGAAGACATTCGGGGAACTACTGAATTTATACAGGGTAAACATATGCAAAAAATTGATGTCCCCTTAAGATATGAGCTTCCAGCTGAATATACAACGAATGGAATTGGGCCTACAGAGTATGAGTGCGATGCTTTTATTACCCACATCGGACCACGTATTAATTCAGGTCATTATGTTGCCTTTGTAAAAAAACAAGATGAAACAGGAAGAGTTACTTACTGGAAGTGTAATGACTCACATGTGTCTGAAATTTCAGAAACAAAATTTGTTTCTGAAATGAAAGATGCCTATTTTCTACATTTCAAAAAAGTGTAAGAATTCGAGTTTATAAATACATCTTTGCATATGTGGATCTGCTTTTTTATAGGGGATCTCATCTTTTCTAAACCAAGCGATTTCGTAAAACTCATCTTGGTCAAACTGGTAGTTTTTTTTGCTATTTCCATTAAGAAGGTACCAAAGCGAGACATCAGTATGGCTTGGAGTCTGTTTTGCTGTTTCGGTCACTGTTAAAAAAAATGGATTAGGTAGTAAGAAATCAGCTTCACTAAAAAGTTCTTCTTGAATTTCTCTTTTTACAGTGTCAAAGGGGTGTTCATTCGGTTCGACATGACCACCTGCAGGTAGCCAGAGATCTGCTTTTTTATGGGAGACTAAGAGTACTTTTTTTTCCGCTTCATCTAAAAGAAGGAAATAAGCGACTAAATGAGGATCAGGTGTTGCAGGTTTGTTCATGCGAAAAATTCCCGCCCCAGACTCAATCCACTCTTTTGCAAATAAAAGATGCTTTTTTTCTAATTCATCAAACGGTGGAATTGAGGTTATAAGTCCTTTAATATCTTGAACAATTCCCATAAATTATACACTTTTTTAAGTTAAGAGACTAAGTTTAGCAATGTTTAAAAGCAATGGCTACTTATATTTTCAAAAATAGTCTCTACTTTTATCCTATCAAATTGATATTATCCCTCTTTTTAAAATGGGGAGGGGTTATGTTACCTGCTATGGTGCAAGTTTACGATGTTTGCGATATGAGTCTGATCTATCAAGAAGGGGCGTTTCAATACTCTTTGCCTCAGAAGGTTTTGGAGAGTTTTTTGTCGGGAAGGGCGTTTGACAATCTTGAGAAGTATACTGAGGATGAGTCTTTTAGAGTGTGTGCCGACATACGGGAGATTTTTGAAACAATTCTATCTTTAAACCCCGACAGAACTCCTTTAGCTATTATGACAGCAGGGGCACCGGGCGCTGGAAAGACAACAAAAATGCGTCGAGATTTAGAAGAAAAAAAGAGTCTAGGCAAAAATTTTGCCTATATTTGTCCTGATGATGTCTGTTTAAAAAGGCAAACAAGGACTTATTTGAGAGATATAGAAAGTTCTGATGGCTCAAAAGACGCAAGGTTAGCTGCATACAATAAATGGCGTCCTGCATCAAATGCGGCTACGCATTTAATTTTGGCGAATTTGATTCGTGAGAGGTATGGGTTTTATTTTGGAACAACCTCTACAGGTGAGGCTGCAGGAAAGTTTTTTGAGTTTCTTAAGAGACAAGGGTACCGTATTGCATTAATTCATATTTCTGCACCAGATTCTGTTCGCTTTGCATCTATTCAAGAGCGCGATAAGAGTTTTATACAGACAACAGAAAAAGATGTGGTAGAAAAGGGGCTTTTACTCTGTCAACGTATTATGGATACCTATTTGAAATATGCCGATTCTATTGAATTTTACTATAGAGACGGTGTCGAAAAAGAGCCTGAACTTGGAGCTTATTGGTCGCGAAATTTCAAAGAGGGGAAACTCGGCACATTAGATATTATGTCTCCTTTCGCATATGGCCGAATTAAAGAGATTCATGATGAGGCAGTAGCCTGTTTAGGAAGACCTGAGCTTTTTTGGAGCGTAACAGTTGAAGCAAACTCCGAAATTCCTTAACAAGACCTTTTTGAACAAGGGCAGTTAGCCAAGTGATCATCAACAAGGCCGACTGCTTGCATAAAAGCGTAGATAATTGTAGTGCCGACAAAGCTCATCCCTCTTTTTTTCAGATCTTTTGAGAGGGAGTCACTCTCTTTTGTTGAAACAGGGAGCTCTTTTATAGATTTTCTCCTTGTTACAATCGGGTTGCCATCAACAAATCTCCAAAGATAGTTTGCAAATGAGCCGAACTCTTTTTGAATCTTCAAGAAAACAAGTGCATTTTTTCTTGCTGCATAAATTTTTAAGCGGTTTCGGATAATGCCTTTGTCTTTAAGAAGGTGATCTAATTCGGTATCGGGCATCTTGGAAACTTTCAGAGCATCGAATTGATGAAAAGCGTTTCTGTAGCCCTCTCTTCTTTTTAAAATCGTCTCCCAGCTTAATCCTGCCTGGGCTCCTTCCAAAATGAGCATCTCAAATAGAAGTCTATCATCGTAGACCGGAACGCCCCACTCTTTATCATGATACTCTGCATAGAACTCTTTGCGAGGACCTGATCCAAAACATCTATTTTCGCTCATGGTGTAAAAGCCACTCCTTTTTTTTACGCCCTCATGGATAGCTGCCCAAATTTCTGTTACTATTTTAAATCAAACGGTGCTAGGGCATTTTGTTAAAAGGGGCGTAATTCTCTTAGTCTTTCAGCAGTCTCTCGTAAGTTGACGTTTGGAATAACTAAGAAGTTTCGTCCTTCTAAAGAGCGTATATGATTTTCGACCCTGACTGTAGCAAGTTGTGTTTCCATAGCTTCTTTATCAGAGCTTTCAGAAAAAGGAACGAAAGCATCTAGATGGTATCCAGGGCGGATAAAACCTCTCACATCTCTTCTAAAATACCTAGATAAAAAGTCAGTGTGAGAGTTTAGATCAATAAGTTCTTTTGTATACCTTGTTTTTTCAGAAATTTCGTGGGCGATTCTTTTGCTAAAAGGAGGGATTTCTTCTCTCGTCAAAAGATGGGTATGACCTGTTAAAGTATCTGAAGAATCCCTCAAAACCATTTCTATATCATCGCTACGTTTATTGTAGGATGCTGAGGAATGGGGGAAATAATAGAGAACTTTATCTTGGAGGCCATGTTTTTTGAATTCAGTAACTAGTTTTTCTGCATGGAGCGCGCCACATAGGAAAACGACACCTTGAGCGGTTTCTTCTTCGATTTTCAATAAGTTTTGAAACATAGTGGTTATTCGATGAGTTTCTTTATCTTCAATGGCCTTCATTCTTGTAGAAAGACCTAAAGAAGTCATAGCATCGAAATCTTCACTACGAATATCAATTCCTTTTAGGCAAATAGATAAACTTTTACTTTCACTAAAAACCTCTCCTAGAATACAAGACGCGGGTAATTGTTTGATTTTTTCAGCAACCTCTAGATATTTCTTGCTAGAAACATAAAGCTGTAAAAGACGCGCTAATTTATGAAAACTCATCTGACTTAATTCAGCTGTTATGTGGGCAGTTCTTAAGAGGGTTTCAGCTTGTTTTTGAATCTTAGTGTCGAATTCTAAACAGTCCTTATGCCTTTCAATAATTTCAGGAGGGGATAAGTCATGAGGAGCTTCAAAACAAAAAGTTCCATACCCCGCTTTTTTTAAGTCGGGTAACAAATCTTTTATAAGAAGTTTCGGGATTGTATCCCAGTGCCGTTCAAAAACAATAACAAATGGTAATGACATGTTTGTCCTAAGAGGGTGTCCAAGAACCTATCCTAATCATGGTTTTAGGATAGCTTCTAAGAATTAACTTTTTCGAGTTTTTGGATTATTTTGGCTGATTTTCACCTCAAATTCAAGGGGTAATATAGAAATGTCAATATTTTCCCTTAGAAGCATCTTAACCATGGTTTTATTACAGCTTCTCATTATATGTTGAAATTATAGTTTAATTTTAAATAAATAAACTTATAAAGGTGGTTTTTATGAGTTTGTATATAATTAATCAGAGTAGATCTAAGCCTGAAATCGCATTAGAATTTGATGAAGAAGATCGTTGTTTTTTTTATAATCCACTAATAGAAAAAGAGATAAAACAATTCGGAATTTATATTCCACCTGGTATTCGAGATCAATATGCAAATAGAGAGTATGTCCCTTTACCCGATTCTAAAATTTCAGGAGTTGTCGAAAGAAGTCTATTTAAAAAAGCATTTATAGAAGTCTATTTTGAGCTTCATTTAGCTAATCGTAAGTTTGTTATTGCTGATACAAAGGGGGATAAATAATGGAGCCATCAAGCCCTGTTTCACATTCGCCCATATACCGAATGACTACTGAAGAAAGAGATAAGAGAAGGGAAGGATTGAGAAGCCGATTGCCAGGTCATCTTAAACCACAAGGACTTAAGCTTTGCGCTCCTTCATTAGCTGGTAGAGTTGAAGCTAGGTCTTCAGTTGATTTAGGAGTTTTGGAGGATAGAACGAATTCTCTTTCCCCTGTTCTACCAAGTATTAAACCAGTCTCAAAAAGACCGTCTCCTGAACTTCCTTCACTTTTTCCAACTTTAAAAAAACCTCCTGCCGAAAGAGTTGAAATGGAGCCTAAATTTAAAGTCGATATTCCAGCAGCTAACGATTCTACTTGGGTAGAGAGGACCTTACGGTTATGCCAGGCTGGCTATGAGAGGGAAGAAAATATAGAAGCAACTGATTTAGGAACTTCAGGATCTTATTTTGTTTCGGATTTAGAAGGAAAAAAAATTGCTATTTTAAAACCTCTTGATGAAGAATTGGGCGCCCAAAGAGCTCGTAGATCAGATATTTTAATGGCTAAAGAGGGAATTAGGCCTGGAACTTGTGGTTTTAGAGAGGTTGTTTCTGCAAAACTTTTTCCTGATTTAATTCCTCCAACGGCACTTGTAACAACTTCCTATAGATATTTTCATTACAGGCCAGATCTTGAGGGTGTGCAGCCAGTAAAGCAGTGTAGTATGCAAAAAATAATTCCTGACGTCGAAGAGGCTCATACCATTACAGAACACGAAATACCCTCTTTATTGCCTCATCTTCCATCAATTGCCATGATAGATATTTGTCTTGCAAATTCTGATCGTCATGCAGGGAATCTTATGATAAAACGTGATGAAAAAGGGGTTTCTGCAGTTTTCCCAATTGATCATGGGTGTATTTTACCAGATAATTTTGGTACAGGGGGGTTATTTTTCTGGTATTCCCTTGTAGATCTTTCTGTTAGATTTTCGACTACAGAGCAAGATAGGATTAGAAGTATTGATCTAACGACGTCTAGAGATGAATTGAGGATTATTCCTGAAGCAAGTGGTGCCGTAAACACCTATGTAACAAGTGTTACTCTAGCAAAAAAATTGTGTGAAACCACGTCAATCAAAGAAATCGCGACTTACCAAATAGATGATCCAGATGGCATAAAGGGTTATAAGTCTCTTTGTTGTTGCATGTTAAAGATGGCTGCGCTCTTACAAAATCGTCTCATTGATGTAAGGGAAGAGATTCTGTTTGAAGTTGATCAAACATTAATTGAACGTGTGATTGTTGATGTAACCTCTTTTATAGAAGAAAAGAAAAGTAGCGAGGGGGATTTATCAGTTCATTTAAGAGTTAGAGAGGTTTTAAATAAACTTATAAATACTGGCAAAGCAGATGAGCTTTTAAGCGGTTCTTGGAAGAGTGAGATTTAGCACAAACAGTGAAGGAATCATGACTACAATTCTGCAATTTTAAACGCTCTTACCCCTACTTTCTCAACCCTTCCCAAGAACAAATTTCCTATAATCCAGGAGATGAAAGTAGCCAAACAAAAGTTCTTTTAAGAGATTCTCCTAACACTGCTTTTAATAAACTCATTGAATTTATTCATTATATAGTTATTTGATTTTTTGATATCTCTGAAAAAATGGAGAAGACCTTTTCAACATCTTCGTCTGTTGTATTCCATGAGGCGATAAAACGAATTTCATTTTTTTCAGCGTCCCAAGGGTAACAAATGATTTTTTCTTGGATGAGTGGAATCCAAGCTTTGGGAGCTATGAAGAAAATTTGATTTGTTTCTACGGGGTAGCTTAAAGAGAGTTCTGGGATAGACTTGATGATGGAGGCGATTTCTTGAGCTTTTTGATTAGCTTTTCTAGCAAGTGTTTGCCATAAGTCATTTTTAAAAAATGGAATATACTGTGCGGATAGATATCGCATCTTAGAAACAAGTTGTAGCATTTGTTTTTGTAAGTGGTCAGCTCCTTTTTCTAAATCTGGATCGAAAATTATGAGAGCTTCTGCTCCTGCTAATCCATTTTTAGTGCCTCCAAGAGATAAGATGTCGACTGATGCGGCTTTAACAATTTCTTCTAAGGATGTATCTAAGCTAACTGCTGCATTGTATAGACGGCATCCATCCATATGGATGCGGAGATTTTCTTCTTTGCAAAGCTTTGCAAGCGCTTTTAGTTCATCAAGAGTGTAGACAGTTCCTATTTCAGTTGGTTGAGTAATCGATAAAACGCCAGGAGAGGTCGAATGTTTCCCAAAAGCTCTTTCTTTTTTTAGCTTTTTTACTAGTTCATCAGGAGTTACTTTGCCCTCTTTATTAGGCACTGTCAAAAGTTTGCATCCCACAAGAGCTTCAAAAGCTCCAGATTCTTGGTACTCGATATGAGCAATATCGGTGCAAATAACCGATTCATAAGGTTTGGAGCAAATTCTAAGACCAAAAATATTTGCCCCTGTACCAGTAGTGACAATAAAGACTCTACATTCTCTTTTAAAAGCTTTTTGAATAAGGCTAACAGCCTCTTCTGTCCAAGGATCTGACCCATAAGGAGGAGCATAGCTCTCGTTAGCTTCAGTAATAGCTTTGATCACAAGAGGGTGTGCTCCACTCCAATTGTCGCTAGCAAGGCAAATTTTTTTTTCAGACATTCAAAACCCTCATTAAAAAGTAACTTAGATTCTACAAAAATTGTAAGTACAAATCAACTTAGACACCCTCTAATATATTCAATATTTTGAACTGAAAGCGGTATAATGTAAGGATGACCGTAGTACTCTATTTCTTTATCCTAAATAACAGGGCGCGTTGTTTGACCCTATTTAAGAATGGGGCAACCAGGACTTGAACCTGGGACCTGCGGATTATGAGTCCGACGCTCTAACCGACTGAGCTATTGCCCCCCGATAAGGAAGGATTGTATTATAAAGAAGAGATAGAGAAATAGCAAGTGATTCTTTATACCGAAATTGATTAAAAAATTGGTGAAAAAAAAGGGTGTTTAAATTAGCAATATTAGACATATTGAGGTATTGTATGCTTTTAAAACAGATAAAAGTAATCAGTATATTTTTTACTTATTTTATAGCCCTTATAGCAACTCAATTGGTTTTCTTTTTTAAAAAGCTTCCGGTTAGAATTGTTGCCCACTTTAATCTGATGAATAAATCTGATTTTATGATGACCAAACAAATGGCCTCAATTTTTTTTATTTCTATTCCAATAATTTTTTTATAATATTTTCATTACCGATAATGAGTAAAGAATTTCGTGAGCGATCAAAACGATTTCAATTTGCTGATTTTGCTAGGGAATATTGATATTCAATTACCAATAGTTTCAATTTTGATCGGTTATCTGCTTGCGATTATCATGCCTTTAGGAGCTTTCTTAGTCTATTCTTCTATATAAAGCCGTTAAATTATAGTTTTTAAGAGGTTGTGAAAAGTGTATCGTCTGCGCTGACGATGACAAAACCTTCGTCTGCTGGAGGGAAGTCGGGACCGATGGGGAGTCTGTTGGTAAAATATTTGTAGTAGATAGCAAGCGCTTGTTTATGGTTTTGGACGCAGAAAAAGACGTTGGAGGTCCATTCAGAACCTTTGATCGTGCCCATTTTTCGGTTTGTTTTATAGGTAGAGGTGAGTTTGGAGCGCCAATACTCTGGGGATCCGAAAAGAAGGACGGGGGCTGCAGGTCTACTGCCAACTTGTGTTTTAAGAAGTTCTAGGGCGAATTCAAAGTCAGTTCCAACGCCCCCTTCGCAAAAGATAGGGAAGTCTAGCCCAAATTCTGACTGTCTAATGATAAGCTGCTCTAAGCTGTAGGTCATTTTTGCTTGAATATAAGGATTGATCGGCTCTTCCTCTTCGTCGGTCTCGTGAGGTTTTTTGAAATCTACTGCGTGGCCGCAAGAAAGAATGCCAAGTTCGCTTGCAATTTGGTTTCCCATAGCCATCACGCCTGGTCCGCCACCTGTGCTAATTGCGATAGAGATCTCTGGATTTAATTTTTCGTGATCGACCTCTTTTTGCATCTGCATAAGCCCTTTGAAGCAGGCTATAAATTCTTCTCTAAAGTTTGACTCTGTAAGCCTTGAGCCGTAAATTCCAAAAAAAGTAGCTTTTTGGAATTCTTTTACTTTGTGCACAGGGACAAACATGCCGAAGTCTTTATCTGTTCTAAGGATGTATTTGAGAAGAAGGTGCGAGGTAAAATCGACCCAAAAAACATCGACAGAGGCTTTTGCTAAATCGACGAGCATCATTCGATCATCGTGTGAAAAATAATCGCCATAGCGGAGGGAGGGGGTTTTAAAATAGATAGCTTTAAGGCAGCGAGTCACTCTTTCGTTAAGCAGAAAGCTTTTTAAAAGGGGTGCGGGCAAATAATTTGTAAGAATAACCCCTTGGCTTGTGATGTTGCCCTCTTGCATCGCTTTTACTATTGTGTAAATTGCTTGCGATTTTATGAAGCTACTTAAAATTGCGTGGTCTTTTCTATCTTGGGGAGGAATAACGAGATTTCCTTCAATAGGCATTTCAGATAAGAGCCAATCTGACGCTGTTAATTTTACAAGGTGCTCTCCTTTCACAATAAACGTCGATGCCTGTTTTTCAGGGGCTTGGTCAAATGCCTGAAAAAGACTTTCCGGATCTTCAAGACACTCTCTTAATAAATCTCGATCGGAGAAGAAAAAGTATTCTCTATATGGCTCTAACGTGTAAAATTCTAGTGGAATATGGGTGATTTCTTCGCTACTTAAGCCGTGGAATTCATAAATGTCGCCTGTTTTCATTTGAGGCTCAAGTAAGTCTGCTGTAGCGTGGCAAAACCCTTTTGGGAGCTCTTCATGAACAACTCTTGCAAACAGAGTGGGAATAGACATACACATAGTTTTTACAAGAAGCATTCCATTTTCAGGAATTTTTCTTGGGACATCTTGTTGAATTTGGTGAAGAAAAAGTGAAGATCTAAAGTGAGTATCTGTTCTTTTTAATCCTTTAATGATTGTATGAAGAAAGCCAAAAATTGCATCGTCATAGACCCAAAGGCCCGGTAAAAGGGGGATTTTTACAATCGTTCTATTTTTTTCAACTTGTTCAATGATTTGCTCTGTTTTGTATCCTTCTCCAATGACAAGAAGGGGATGGCCGTTTTCATCAGATTTCCCAAGCAGTCTATGCAAATATTCAGCGTGCCTTACTCGCCGACGGTCGTCTGCAGCAAATAGTTTTCCGAGGTAAATTCCATCAGAAAAAAGACTTAATAATTTCTCTCCTATGGGATTAAACGCTTTCAACCGAACAAGAACTTCAGCCCTGCCAAGTTTTGGGAAAAATTCGTAGGCGATTCCTCGTCCATCAACTCCTAATTGTGCAAATGTGCTTTTAATATTAAATTGGACCAAGTGCGGATCAATTTCAAACCCTTTAAAAAAAGGGTCTATCTTTTCAATTTCGACAACAGTTTCTACTTCCTTGTTGCTTAATATTTTAGTCTTTTTTGAGCGTCCGTCTGGACTAATAAGATCGTAGGGGTGTGAGAATATGTTTTTTCGCATAAGCTCACATTATATTCTTTATCTTTAATTAAAATATATTTTTTAGCTAATTATGTTGATTATGACGGAAAGGGTAGGAGTAGATCAGGTTTCGAAAGTTCAAGGCGATGTGTCTAAGGTATTTCCTAATGTCTCATTAGAAAAATTAGGTGGGGGATTTAATCAATCAGTTTTACCTGAAGAGATGATTAGAGCTAGTATAAATTCAGTTGTTTCTATGTATGTAAAGCATCGTAGTAGAGCTATTTCAGAGGGAATTCGGAGAGAAATTATAAAAGATGCACAAAAAATTTCTGTAAAACCGTCAGAATATCTTGAAATGCTTGCAAGTTTTCATGAAAAAAAACAAGACTATCCTAGTAAGGATGTGAATGTTGTGATAGTTAGATTAATCTGCCATTTACAAAATACCACCTCATGGAAACCAATCAAAGTCATACCGATTTAGTTCATGATTTACAAGAAATTAGAGAGAAATTAAGCGGTCGTGAAGAGTATATTTTAAGATCTGTTACAAACGAGTTTGAAGAAAGTGTCATTCAAGAGCGCTTGAAGAGCATATTCTCATAACTTCCAATAAGTTATATATTTTTAGAAATATGTTATTCTTCTTTTATAACAAAGAGGAGATAATATGTCTGAAGATTTATATCAAAACTTTCTTAATCAAATGGTTGGAATTTGGGCGCAAGTATTTAATTTCACTACAAAACTTTTATACGGAGGTGCTTGGGGTTCTTCAGAAAAAATTGATGAAAATGATATCTCTGCAAGTGAAGTAAGTGTTTTTTATGACAGCATTACAGTTTTTCATGCACAGCTTTTAACAGAAATAAAAAATATCTCTCCTGATGACCACGGGGATATAAAGATGGGATTAGAAGCAATGGTGGATAACTGGCAATTATCTATGGGGGAAAAAGATTTTAATCCACTTTTGATCATCTCTCTTTGCAGAAATAGCATGGATACAATCGATGATATTAGCTTGATTTTACAGTCACTTTATAAAGGTGGGTCTATATGAAAAAACCTGATCCATACGATCTTGTTTTGAAAGACATTGAAGTTTTAAAGAAACAAATTATTACGTTTAATGAAGATTTACCCCACATGTCGATTGAAGAACAAAAAACAGAAATTGGAGCAATTCAAGCAACTGTAAAAAAAATTCAAGGCGAGCTACCTTTAGACTTAGTTGTTGAATTAGGAACAGATGCCGCAACAATTGCGGCTTGTGCAATTAATCCACTAAATGTTCTTGCCTGTTTTGAAGCAATTATCGCGCTTGTTGATGTGGTTAAGGCTGCTAAACGACGTAAAAAAACGTAAGTTATGAACAAATTAGCTGTTTGGGAAAAAATTGAAAATAGTTGAGTTCTCTACAGTTTTTTCACAATATAATATTTTTTTATGTCGTATAATTTTAGTTACTTAAAAAAGTTATAGACGAAAAGAGCGAAAAAGATTACTAAAGGTGAAAAGCTTACTCTCTAGGGGTATTCTTCATTTTTGCACAATTTCTATTCAAACTTTCCACAATTTATATTTCTTTGTTTGTGTTTTGTAAAGAAACAAATTTTTGTTATGCAAATAGTGCATTTTTTTCTTTTACTCCCTCCTTATTTTTTGTATACTGGTCTGTTTCAAAGGTGTTTTTATGACAATAATTGGTGTTGTTCCTAGAAGTTGTGGCGTTCATAGTGGGGAATTTCATGCAGATGAGGTGACAGCCTCTGCTCTTTTGATTCATTTTAAGCTAATTGATCAGGATAAAATTGTGCGAACAAGGGACTTGAGTCATTTAGCCTCCTGCGATTTTGTTTGTGATGTGGGCGGAATTTTTGATCCTAAAAAACGGAGATTTGATCATCATCAAGTTGCATATCAAGGTGAATTAAGTAGTGCTGGGATGATTTTAGAGTATTTAAGAGATGAAAAGATTATTTCAGATATTTATTTTAATTTTTTAAATCGCGTTCTCATTCGAGGAGTTGATGACATTGATAACGGTCGGTTGCAGCCAATTTATGGTCTTTGCACTTTTTCTGCAGTAGTCTCTTCTTTTGTTCCACCAGAGCACGGAATCATGTCAGATGCAGAGTTAGAAGAGGGTTTTTTTGCAGCTCTTGAATTTGTTTTAGGTCACTTAGCTAGAGTAGAAAAAAAGTTTTTCTACATGCAGAAATGCAAAGAAAAAGTGAGATCAGTGATGGAAGTCATGCAAGAGTGTCTCATTTTTGAAAAAGCAATGCCCTGGTTAGAGGCCTTTTTTGAGCTCGGAGGGGAGAATCACCCTGCTGAATTTGTGATTATGCCATCTGGAAAGCATTGGAAATTAAGATGTGTTCCCCCGTCATTTCAAAAACAGATGGATGTTAGAAGACCACTACCGTTAGAGTGGGCGGGACTTTTAAAGGAAGATCTTCGAAAAACAAGTGGCATTCCGGGTGCTATATTTTGCCATAAAGGGAGATTTATTTCTGTTTGGGAGACAAAAGAAGACGCGCTAAAAGCATTAAAAATGGTATTAGATAGTCGATGAGACGAGTAGTTTTTCCACTTTTATTTTTTGTAACTTCTTTTATCCAAAGTGATGAAAAAGAATTTGCAAAGGGAATTACTTCTTGTTTATTGATAAAAGATTATTCAGCAGCTGTAAATTTAGGAAAAACAGCTATTGGAGCTTATCCAAAGTCTCATGAAATTCACTCTTTAATTATTAGGTCTTTATCAGAAAATGGTGAAAGCTTAGAGGCTTTGAAAATTTTTCAAAAAGAGTTTTCAGCAAGGGATCTAAAAGAGAATTTTTCTCTTTTAGAAACAATTGCGTGGGCGACGCTTTTACATAATGAAGAAAAGTCTGAAATGGCAAGAATTTCTTCCTTGATAGGGGCATCGCTTACTCACGATGGTCGAACAGTCGATTTAATTTTAGAGGCGCTAGACTCTTCAAATATTCTTTTAAGATCTTTTGCTCTAAGACTTGCTCCTCAATACAATGACTCAATTGTGCAAAAGAGAGTAATTGAACTCTTAAAAAAAGAAAAAAATTGGTATGTGCGCTTAGAGCTCATGCAAGCAGTTGGATTTATGAAGCTGACTGATGCAACACCTTTTTTGAAAGAGATTGTAGCAAACGCCTCTTTGACACAGGAAGAAAAAATTTCAGCAATTCACGCTCTTGTAAATATTTACGACGATGTTTCAGACAAAGATTTAGAGCTTCTTTTAAAAAACAAAAGATCTGGCCTAAGAGAGCTTGGTATTGCAATCATTGATCATTTCGATAAAAGAGATAAAGTTCATTTGCTTTTGCCTTTATTAAAAGACCCATCTCCTCAAGTGCGCACATTTGTTTTAGCAGTTTTAGGAACAATGGAAATAGAGACAGAGGTGCTTGTAAGTGTTAAAAAAGACCTTGACTTGCTAATGACAGATATTCACCCTGAGGTTGCAATACTTGCAACTTGGTTGAAATTGCGAATAGACCCAGAAAAAGCAAGAGATGCACTTATTTCTTGGGTCTTATCAGACGAGCTTCAAGCTGCAAGATTTGCAGCCTCAGTCTTAAGCGCTGGAGGATCTAAATGCAGAGATTTCTTGGCTAAAGTAATGGATAAGGTTGAGGATCGTTACATAAAAGCAAATTTAGCCCTTGGAATGGTCAAAGAGAGAGTTGAGCTTCCTAAAGCAGTTAGTTGTTTAAAAGATTTTTTTCTTGAAACAGAAGAAGAGATTATGTGGAAAGGTGGCATTTATCCAATGTTTAATCAGCTTGTGCCAAGTAATGTCCACCATGTCGTCCAAATACCAAGATATCCCGCTTTGATGGATCATCTGACAAGACTTGATTTACTAAATATTTTGTGTATCGCCGGATGTAAAGAGGCAAGCGAATTAGTCAAAAAGTTTTTAAATAAACAAATGTGGGGAGTTGTTACGGGAGCGTCAGTTCTTTTGATCGAAGAGGGCGATAGCGAGGCTCTTAATTTGATCCGAAATTTACTTGATGATGAAAATGAGATTACAAGAATTCAAGCCGCTTTAGCTTTGGCTTTTTATGGAGGAGATTCAAAAGCTGCAAAAATTTTAGAATCGGCCTACGCTAAAGTTGATTGGGAGAGAAAGATTCAAATTTTAGAAGCTCTTGGTTTTATCGGGAATCGTGATTCGATTCCATTTTTATTAGAGGTTATGAAAGAGCCTTTTACACTACTTAGAACAATTGCAGCATCGAGTGTGATCCAATGTCTATACCATTAATTCAAAAGTATCTTTTGCAAGAGGGGCTCGATGGCTGGCTTCTTTATGATTTTCATGGGATTAATCCCATTTTTCATAAAATTTTAGCCCTTCCAAGCAACCGGCATATTACAAGAAAAGTCTACTATTGGATTCCTCAGAAAGGGGAGTGCGTCAAGATTGTCCATAAGATTGAGGCGCATGCGCTAGATGGTGTCGACGGGAAATTGAAGACGTATGCCAAGAGAGAGGAATTAGAGAGGCTTTTGCTAGAAATAAGAGGAAGAGTTGCTATGGAATATGCAAAAGATATTCCTTATATCTCTTTTGTTGATGGAGGTACAATAGATTACTTACGAGGTTTTAATGAGATGGAAATTGTCTCTTCAGGCGCGCTTTTGCAAAAGCTTTTATCCTCACTTGATGAAGAAGCGATTAAATCTCATTTAGAGGCGTGCCAAATCGTAGATAAAGTTGTAGAAGAGGCTTTTTCATTTGTGCAAAAGACTCTTCCCTATGAAAAAGATGTGAGTAATTTTATTCTTAGAAGGTTTGAAGAAGAGGGTTGTGTAACAGAGCAAGCACCGATTGTTGCAACAGGGGCAAATTCTGCAAACCCCCACTATGAACCAAAAGGAAAAGGGGATAAAATCAGGCAAGGAGATTTTGTCTTAATTGACCTTTGGTGTAAAAAAAAGGGGGCCCACTCTGTTTATGCAGATATCACAAGAGTTGCAGTTTTAGGAGAGCCTTCTAAAAAAATGAAGGACGCTTTTAAAGCTGTGAGGGAGGCTCAAAAAGTTGCTTTGGAATTAGTGAAAATTGGAGCAAGAGGCGCAGATGTTGATAGGGCTGCAAGAGTCTTTTTAGAAGAAAAAGGGTATGGACCTTATATTCTCCATAGATTGGGTCATAGTATTGATACGAATTTACATGGAAGTGGCGCAAATTTTGATAGCTTTGAGAGTCTTGACACAAGGCTTTTAATACCAAATAGCTGCTATTCAGTTGAGCCTGCGCTCTATTTTCCCGTCGAATTTGGCGTCCGGCTAGAGCACGATGTTTTACTAACAGAGAGTGGGGTTCAAGTGACGGGGGGTATTCAAGACGAGATTAAGCTGTTATAGAGTCTATCAATTTCAATCTCTCTTTCTTTGGTAATTTTGGAAAGAGTCTGAATTTTAGCAAAATCACTTGTTTCAGAAGCTGTTGCAAGAAGGGCGAAGTCTCTTTTTTGTGCCTCTTCAAGGTTTAAAATTTTTTTTTCCAAATCTTTTTTATCACTACTCTCTTTTATCTTTTTGGGAAGTGGTTTTGTTTTTTGCGGTTTAGAGCCTCGTTTTTCTTCTTCCCAGCCCTCTTTTTCTAGAAACTCTTCATAAGTTCCAAGAAAGATCTCTTGTCTATTTTCGTGGCAGACAATTAATTTATCTAACTCGAGTCTTTTTAAGATAAGTTCGCTGTGAGTTACAATGATAAAGGTTTCACTAAAGTTGTTTAAAGCATCAATCAGAGCCTCAACAGATTCTATGTCAAGGTGGTGTGTTGGTTCGTCAAGAAGAAGTAGATTGCAAGGATTTGCGATGATTTTTCCAAGTAAAACTCTACTTTTCTCTCCTCCGGAGAGCACCTGAATTTTTTTTGTCGAAAGATCGCCACTAAAAAGCATTTGACCTGCAATTGCTTTCACGTCTGTATAGGCGAGTTTTGGATTGCCAAGTTTTATCTCTTCCTCAATCGTAAGGTCTTTGTGAAGTCTTTCAATGTTTGTTTGTCCAAAATAGCCAATTTCAATCTGTTCTGCGTAGTGAAGAGAGCCTGAAAGGGGTTTTAAATCTTTTGCAAAAAGTCTTAAGAGAGTTGATTTCCCATTTCCGTTTTTTCCAATGACTGCAATTCGATCCCCTTTTTCTAAAAGAAGAGAAAACTCTTCGATCAAAGGGGTTTCGGTATAGCCGAAAGAGACAGACTTTAGTTCACCTACTTTTTCTCCAGGAAGAGGTTTAATGCGAAAATCAAAATCGAGGTGGTAGAGAGACTTTAGCGCTTCTAAAGAGGGTATTTTATCGAGAGCTTTTTTTCTAGCCCCGGCTTGAGCTGCTTTAGAGGCTTTTGCCCCAAAGCGATCGACAAAAGACTGGAGATGAGCTCTTTTTTTATCCTGATTTACTCTTGTCTTTTCATGAATTTCCTCTTCAGCAGCAATTTGATTGAAAAAATCGATGCTACTTCCGGCAAGTTTTCTCACTTTTTTTCGAACTATCCCAAGTGTGTGTGTGGTAATACTGTCCATAAATTCTCTATCGTGAGAAATAATGATCAGTTCACCTTGCCACCTAACTAAAAGCTTACTTAGAAAGCGCATCGATAAAATGTCTAAGTAGTTTGTCGGTTCATCAAGAAGTAAACAGTCAGGCTCTGAAAGGAGAAGCTTTGCAAGATTTACTCGAAGTTGAAATCCACCAGATAGATCTTTCGGCGATTTTTCAAAATCGGACTCTTTAAATCCAAGTCCTAAAAGCATTTTTTCAGCTTTATAGACATCGCACTGCTCATCTAAAGGTAGGCCTAAAACTGTCTCATCAAGAACTGTTTTTTCGGAAAAATGAAAGTGTTGTTCAAGCCATCCGATTCGGTACCCTTTTGCAATTCCAATAGAACCGCTATCAGGTTTTTCTACACCCATGAGCATGCGAAAAAGAGTCGACTTACCAGCTCCGTTTCTTCCAATAAGACCAGCTCTCTCTTTTTTTCCAAGAGTGAAAGAGACATTTTCTAAAAGGGTAAGACCCGAATAAGCTAAAGAGACGTTTTCAAGCTGAATCATACGAAATTATCATACTCGATAGGCTCTAATTTTGGCTTCTACAATTTCTTTAATTCTCTCGTTTAGATGAAATGATTCGTAAGGAGTCGATTTTTTAATTTCACCCGCTTCCAAAAGCTCTTCGCTTGTAAATATAACTCCTTTTGGAACAAGTGATTGTTTAGGGTAATCTCCTAAAAAAAGATAATTTGATAAAGTTTTTCTAAGAGAATAGGCGTCATGGTCTGAAAAGAGTTGAATAAATTGTTTGTTTACAACTTTTTCTATAAATGGAGAAAGCTCCTCATCTACAGAGATTCTACTTCTTTTTGTTAGCTGTTTTTGCGTAAGAATCTGATTGATTTCTTCCCATTCAGCCCGGCTAAAATAAGTGTTAGGCATGCTCCCATGCTCTTCTAGGATGTGTCTTGCTACGTTTTTATGGGCATCTAAAAGAGCTTTTCTAGAAATGACACAACTTTTTGGATTGAATAGGAAAAATGAGTCATCATCAAGGTATCTTCTTGTTAGTAGATCGCCTGCATTATAGCATCTGCCGATCTCTTTGAAAGATCCATATCTATAGGGGTTTTCTGCGTTATAGGCTAAAAAGATTTGCTCAACCCTTCTCTCTAAATACTCGTCTAAAATTTTAGCTTTATTTGCTTTGTAGGTTGCTAAATGATTTAAGTGCCAAGCTGCTTGAGAAGCAGTAAGACGGGGAGAGGAATAGTTTTGTTTGAGAGCTTGGTAATTTAGAGGGACTCTTTTACGATTGTACTTTGCTGATTGATGAAATACTCTACTGATTTCGCTAAGGCGAAGATTGCTTTCTTCATGTAGAACTGTATATCTTGCAAAAAGTGGGGTAAGTCTTTTCTTTGTCGACGCGGCTACGGATCGAGCACCTAGAGAAGAGTTTCTTGAAAATTTTAGAGGTGAAAGATGTTTGATTTTTTCAAAAACTTTTTCTTCAAAACCTTTCGCTTCAAAATGGTGATCTGCTGCAAGCTTATGAGGTTGTGAAAAAATACGGTGAGTAATATTTAATCCGATGGTGTTTAAGGCAAGAATAACAGGGAGCGCTTCGATTGCAAAAAATGCGGCATACCATATTCCGATAGCTGCAATCGCAAGAAAAGCTATATAGGCAAGGGCAACTAAACTAATGTTTTTATAAGCCTCCCACTTGTGAAATGAGATCTCTTTTGACAAATCACTTTTTAAAAGTGGGTTGTAGTTTAAATAACGATCGGAAGAGAGGGTTGAAACAAGAGCCATAACCTATCCTTTTTTCTCATTACACTATACTATAAAAGAGAGTTTAGGTCTATGCAACATATTGTAAAGCAATTTTTTGCATTTTAAGATAGAGGCTTTTTAATCCATTTACTCTTGTAGGTGAGAGGGAAGAAAAAATGCCTAGCTCGGCAAGTACTGTGGGGGGGTGTTTAATAATTATTTCAGGGCTCTCTTTGTCATAAAGCATCAGTAAAACTGCGGCAAGTCCCTTAGAGATTAAAGCATCAGAATCGATAGAAAATTCAAGTACGCCCTCTTTAAAGGATGCATGGAGGTAAAGTTTGCTTTGACAACCCTCTACTAAATTTTTTAAATTCTTTTCAATTGGGTTCATCGCTGGGGTTTTGCGCCCTAAAGAAATAATAAGTTCGTAGCGCTCTTCTGCAGTTTTGCAAGAGGTGAAAAGTTTTTTTACCTCCTCTTGTTTAGTTAAGCAGCTGTAAGACATTTTTTAAAACTCCGCTTTAATCCTAAAAATAATCTTAATGATTTTTTTTAGTGGCACATAAGACGTCTATTGATTTTTTCTTTAAGAATAATAAGATGTCTACTATTATGATTCAACAGAATTGACTTAGGATGCGAGGATATGTCGAAAAAAGAAGATATGATGGAGTTGGAAGGGGTTGTAAAAGATCTTTTACCAAATATGACGTTTGTGGTTGAGCTTTCGAATGGGGTGAATATTCACGCTCATTTGTGTGGAAAAATGCGGATGAAAAACATTCGAGTGCTGGTTGGGGATAAAGTTACAGTTGAGATGTCATCCTATGATTTAACGAAGGGAAGAATCACATATCGACAAAAATGATCATTTTTTCGAGAATGTCTCTTGCTTTTTTTTTGAAATAACGGTATGCTCTTGGGCATTCTTTGTTTTAGGGGATAAGTTTTAATTTGTTAGTATAAACAGGAACGAAAATAAGTTGCTCAGCCCAGGTAGCTCAGAGGTAGAGCACTTGCATGGTAAGCAAGGGGTCGCAGGTTCGATTCCTGTTTTGGGCAAGAAAAAGAAATATTTTAAGGTCTATCGGAGGAATTTCTAAATGGCAAAAGAAGCTTTTAAAAGGGATAAACCCCACGTAAATATCGGTACTATTGGTCACGTTGACCATGGTAAAACTTCCTTGACTGCTGCTATTACTAAGGTTTTGGCGCAAAAAGGTGGTGCAAAGTTTAGAGCGTATGACTCTATTGACAATGCTCCGGAAGAAAAGGCTCGTGGTATCACAATTAACGCTAGCCACGTTGAATATGAAACAGCTAACAGACACTATGCACACGTTGACTGCCCAGGTCACGCTGACTATGTCAAAAACATGATTACAGGTGCTGCTCAAATGGACGGCGCGATTCTTGTTGTTGCAGCTACAGACGGTGCTATGCCACAAACAAAAGAACACATTCTTCTTGCAAAACAAGTAGGTGTTCCAGCGATTGTTGTGTTCATCAACAAGTGCGACATGATTGCAAAAGGCGACGAAGAGCTTTTAGATCTAGTTGAAATGGAAATCAGTGAGCTTCTTGAAGCGCAAGGTTATAAAGATGTTAAGATCATTAGAGGATCTGCTCTTAAAGCACTTGAGAGTGATGCGCAATGGGAAAAATGTATTGAAGATTTAATGGCTGCGGTTGATGAAAACATTCCTACACCAAAGCGTGAAGTTGACAAGCCTTTCCTAATGCCAATCGAAGACGTTTTCTCTATCTCAGGTCGTGGTACAGTTGCGACAGGAAGAATTGAGCGCGGAATTATTAGAATTAACGGAAACGCAGAGCTAGTTGGTCTAAGACCTACTAAAAACACAGTTGTAACTGGTGTTGAGATGTTTAACAAAACTCTCGAAGAGGGTCAAGCGGGTGAAAACGTGGGTATTCTTCTTCGTGGTGTGGAAAAAGGTGATATCGAGAGAGGAATGGTTCTTGCTGCTCCTGGTACTTGCAAGCCTCACACTAAGTTTGAAGCTGAAGTCTATATCCTAACAAAAGAAGAAGGTGGAAGACATAAGCCTTTCTTTGATGGATATCGTCCACAGTTCTACTTTAGAACAACAGACGTTACAGGTACATTACACCTTCCACAAGGAACAGAAATGGTAATGCCAGGTGATAACATTCGTATCACTGGAGAGCTTATTGCTCCTGTAGCTATGGAAGAAGGAATGCGTTTTGCAATTCGTGAAGGTGGCCGTACAATCGGTGCTGGAACAGTTGCGAAAATCGTACAGTAATTAATAGTGAGAGGGGAGTTTATCTCTCCTCTCAAAATTTATATGGGTGTGTAGCTCAGTTGGTAGAGCGACGGTCTCCAAAGCCGTAGGTCGGGGGTTCGAAGCCCTCCGCACTCGCATAAGAAAATTGGTGATAAAGTGGAAGAAGTAAGCATTTCTCTAGTACAGGAGACAAAGAGTCAAATGGGAAGAGGTTATATTCGTGAGTTTAAGGAAGAATTAAAAAAAGTTTCTTGGACTTCGAAAGAGGAGCTTTTTCTTTCTACTAAGATAGTTGTGGGATCGACATTTGTGTTTGGTTTTGGAGTTTATTTGGTCGATTTAGTAGTGCAGGGCAGTTTAAATGGGTTACACTCATTAGTATTTAAAGTGATAGGTTAAATCAATGAATCATAAGTGGTACATTCTACAAGTCTTATCGAACCGTGAAAAGAAGGTGAAAAAGACAATTGAAGAGAATCTCGAACAGATGGGTATGACGGATTTTGTTCAAGAAATTCTTTTGCCTACAGAAAACGTTCTTGATGTGAAGAAAGGTGATCAAAAGGTTCAGGAAAAATTGATTTGGCCTGGCTACCTTTTGGTGAAAATGGATTTAAACGATGAGAGTTGGCATTTCATTAAAGAGATTAATGGAGTTGTTGATTTCTTAGGTGGGGGAGCTCCCTCTCCTTTATCCGACCAAGAAGTGGAAGATATACTCAAGGATTTAAGGAAGAAAAAAGAGGAAGTTGTTCACAAGCACGATATTCGTATTGGCGATCCAGTTAAGATTGTGGATGGTGTCTTCGTTAACTTCGCGGGAACCGTGACTGAAGTCTTTCAAGACAAAGGCAGACTTAGCGTTCTCGTATCTATTTTTGGTCGAGATACACGAGTCGACGACCTTGAGTTTTGGCAAGTTGAAAAAAATGCAGTTGAATAAGGACATACGATGGCAAAGAAAAAGGTTTTAAAAGAAATTAAGCTTCAGATTCCAGCGGGGAAGGCGAATCCTGCGCCGCCAATTGGACCTGCGCTTGGAGCTGCTGGCGTTAATATTATGGCGTTTTGCAAAGAGTTTAACGCAAAGACCCAGGGTGGGAGTGATATTCTTCCTACAGTTATTACCGTCTATCAAGACAAAACTTTCTCTTTTATTACAAAGCAACCACCAGTTGCTGAAATGATTAAAAAAGAAGCGGGGATTGCTAAGGGTTCTAAGGTTCCTAATAGAGATAAAGTAGGAAAACTTACTAAACAGCAAGTTATGAATATTGTTAAAAAGAAAAAGCCGGATCTTCGTTTAAGAGCAGGTGACGAAGCGGCAGCAGCTAGATTGGTTGCTGGAACTGCTAGATCTATGGGTGTAGAGGTTGAAGTATGAAATATAAAAGCAAAAGATTGAGAGACTCCGTAAGTAAAATTGATCTTATGAGAAAGTACTCCGCACGTGAAGCTATTGAAGTTTTAAAGCAAGTTCCTGTGACAAAATTTGACCAGACAATGGAACTTAGTTTGTCCTTAAATGTTGATCCAAAAAAAGCTGATCAGCAAGTTAGAGGGACTGTTAGTTTGCCGCATGGTACAGGTAAAAAATCTGTAATTCTTGTGTTTGCAAAAGGAGATAAAGAAAAAGAGGCTAGAGAAGCAGGAGCTGAATATGTAGGTTCTGAAGATTTAGCTGATAAAATTGCTGCTGGTTGGGTTGATTTCACAGAAGTTGTTGCAACTCCTGATATGATGAGACTAGTTGGTAAGCTTGGTAAAGTTTTAGGTCCGAGAGGATTGATGCCAACGCCAAAAGCTGGAACAGTAACAAATGATGTCGCTGGAGCAATTAGAGATATTAAAGCAGGAAAGATTGAGTTTAAAGTAGATAAAAATGGAAATTTAAACACCTTTTTTGGTAAAATGTCTTTCCCTTTAGACCACTTAGCTGAAAACTTTAGATCTTTGCTTGAAGCAATCAGTAAGTCAAGACCAGTTAGTGTAAAAGGAAGTTTTATTAAGTCAGTTGCTATGTCTAGCACTATGGGGCCAGGACTAGAAATTGAGCATCATGTTGTGCAAACAGGATAAGGTATGTTAGCGGAAAAAGAACTATTTCTAGAAGAAGTTAAGGGCAGAATAGATCCATCAGTTGGGTTTGTTTTAGCTAGCTATCGTGGAATTAATGCAAATGGTTTTGCGGGATTTCGCAGTCGCTTAGTAGAAGCGGGTGGAGATTTTTTTGTAATTAAAAAAAGAGTTTTTGTTAAAGCAGCTAAGGATTTAAATCTTGAATATGATGTTAATGAATTAGATGGGCATGTAGGTCTTGCTTTTACAAAAGATAATTTCCTCTCCCTGACAAAGGCGCTTTACTCATTTAAAAAAGAAAATGATGCGGCTCTAACTGTTATAGGAGGACATTTTGAAGGGAAAAAATGCTCTTCTCAAGATGTGGAACTAATTTCTAAATTGCCAACGCTACTAGAAATGCGTGCGCAGTTCTTAGGATTACTAGAAGCTCCAATGACGCAAACTTTGGGAACGATCCAAGCTATGCTAACCAGCGTCATTTATTGCTTGGATAATAAAGCTAAAAAAGAATGAATTTAAAACTAAAAGAGGTAAAACCGTGAGTCAACAACTTGATCAGATTGTAGAAACATTAAGCCAACTTACCGTGCTTGATCTAGCTAATTTAAAGAAAATGTTAGAAGATAAGTGGGGCGTGCAAGCAGCGGCAGCAGCAGTAGCAATGCCTGTAGCAGCGGCAGCAGCAGCACCAGCAGTTGAAGAATCTACTGAATTTAACGTATACATTAAAGAATCACCAGCTGATAAGAAAATTGGTATTATCAAAGCTGTTCGTGAAGCAACAGGACTAGGACTTGGTGAAGCTAAGGCTTTTGTTGAAGCTGCAGATGCAACTAAGCCAGTTAAAGAGAAAATCAAGAAAGCTGAAGCTGATGAGCTTAAGAAGAAACTTGAAGAAGCTGGAGCGAAAGTAGAAGTAAAAGGTGTTTAAGACATTTTTTGTCTTCGGTTTTGTAATTAGGACAGGAAGTTCTTGATAAAAAGGACTTTCTGTTTTTTTGATTTTAAGTTAACAATCTTTGCTTTAGAGGGGACAGTATGTTGAAAAGGCCGCCTAATCGGGTGAGTTTCAAAAAGCGTGAAGAAATTATTGATTTACCAAACTTAATTGAAGTTCAGGTGAAATCATACAGAGACTTTTTGCAAGCCGAAAAATTTCCACACGAACGAGAAAACATTGGGCTGGAAGAAGTTTTCAGAGAAGTGTTTCCGGTTAAGAGTTTTGATGAGAAAATCATCCTAGAATATTTGTCGTATAGTTTAGGTGTGCCTAAATATACGCCAGAAGAGTGTATTAGACGTGGTATTACTTATAACACAGCTCTAAAGGCAAAATTTAAGTTAACAGATGAAACGGGTATTAAAGAAGAAGAAGTCTACATGGGCACTCTTCCTTTAATGACCGATCGTGGTACATTTGTTATTAATGGGGCAGAAAGAGTTATTGTTTCTCAGCTTCATAGATCTCCTGGTATCTGCTTTGAACAAGAAAAGCATCCAAAAGGAAATATTCTCTACTCTTTTCGAATTATTCCATACAGAGGAAGTTGGTTAGAAGCAGCTTTTGATATTAATGATTTAATTTACGTCTATGTAGACAAGAAAAAACGAAGAAGAAAAGTTTTAGCGACATCATTTATTAGAACTCTTGGTTACTCAACTGATGCAGATATTATTGAAGAATTTTTCAGCACAAGAAAAATTAAAGTTAAATCTGACAAAGACTTTGCGAAAATTGTAGGAAAAATTCTTGCTGAAGATGTTGTCGATGAAGAAAATGGTATTGTCTACGGAAAAGCTTCTGAAAAACTTACAACTGCAATGTTGAAGAGGATTTTAGATGCTGATATTTCAATGATTAGAGTTGCAGAAGATGCAGACGAGACAAGTCCTATTATTAGAATGCTTGCAAAAGACCCGACAGACTCATACGAATCTGCTTTGAAAGATGTGTATAGAAAAATGCGTCCGGGTGAGCCCGCTACTCTATCAAATGCTAGATCTTTGATTATGAGACTCTTTTTCGATCCAAAACGATATAATTTAGGAAAAGTAGGTCGATATAAGTTAAATAAAAAATTAGATTTAGAAATTTCAGATGAAATTTTAAATCAAGTTATTTTAAGAAAAGAAGATATTGTTCAAGCCATCAAATATGTAATTAGACTCCGTCAAGGTGATGAAAGAGCGTATATTGATGATATTGATCACTTAGCAAACAGACGAGTAAGATCAGTTGGTGAACTTGTCCAGAACCAGTGCAGAATTGGTTTTGTAAGAATGGAAAAAATTATCAAAGAGAGATTGAATCTTTTTGATTTTGCCTCGGATACGCTAACTCCTGGTAAAGTAATTTCAGCAAAAGGTTTCCAGTCTGTTATTAAAGATTTCTTTGGAAGATCTCAACTTTCTCAGTTTATGGATCAGACAAACCCTGTTGCTGAGCTTACACACAAGAGAAGACTCTCTTCTTTAGGCCCAGGCGGTTTAAATAGAGAAAGAGCTGGTTTCGAAGTTAGGGACGTTCACTCAAGTCACTACGGAAGAGTCTGCCCTATTGAAACGCCAGAAGGACCAAACATTGGTTTGATCACTTCGCTTTCAACGTTTGCAAAAATTAATGAGTTTGGATTTATTGAAACTCCTTATCGTATTGTAAAAGATGGTGTTGTTACTGAAGAAATTGAGTATATGACTGCTGATCAGGAAGAAAGATGTGTGATTGCGCAGGCGTCTGCTCCTCTTGACGAATACAATATGTTTAAAGAGAGTGTTACTTGGGCTCGATTAAATGGGGAATCTCTCATAGTTGACGTAAGTAAGATTACGCATATGGATGTTTCTCCAAAGCAGCTAGTCTCTATTGTAACAGGTCTTATTCCATTTCTTGAACATGATGATGCTAACCGTGCTCTTATGGGATCTAACATGCAACGTCAAGCTGTGCCCCTTTTAAAAACAGATTCTCCTATCGTGGGAACTGGAGTTGAAATGCGCGCTGCAAAAGACTCAGGTGCTGTTATTATTGTGGAAGAAGACGGGATTGTTGAATATGTCGATGGTTTCCATATTATCGTTGCTCTAAAAGCAAATCCAATGCAGAAAAAAACTTATGTTTTGAAAAAATTCATGAGAACAAATGCAGGTACTTGCCTTAATCAGACTCCTTTAGTAGGAGTGGGTGATGAAGTTAAAGCAGGAGATATCATTGCTGATGGTCCATCTACAGATCGAGGCGAAGTAGCTCTTGGTAAAAACGTTGTTGTCGCATTCATGCCATGGTGTGGATATAACTATGAAGATGCGATTATTATTTCTGAAGAGCTTATTAGAGAAGATTTTTACACCTCTATTTACTTAGAAGAATTTGAATTAACAGCTAGAGATACAAAACTTGGAAAAGAAGAGATTACAAGAGATATTCCGAATGTTTCGGAAGAGGCTTTAAGAAATCTTGGTGAAGACGGTATTATTCGTGTTGGATCACATGTTAAGCCAGGCGATATCTTAGTTGGTAAAATTACACCTAAATCTGAAACAGAACTTTCTCCAGAAGAGAGATTGCTAAGAGCAATCTTTGGTGAAAAAGCAGCTGATGTAAAGGATGCTTCGTTAACAGCTCCTCCGGGGACTGAAGGTTTTGTAATGGATGTAAAAGTGTTTAGTAGACGTGATCGTTTATCTAAAACAGATGATGAGATGGTTGAAGAACGCTCTCGCATTCAAGATGTGCAGAAAGAGTTTAAAGAGAAAGAGGAAGAGCTTCAGCTAGAGCTTCATGAAAAATTAGGAGCACTGCTTTTAGATGATGTAGCGCCTGCATCTATTCTTCATAGAAAAACAGGTAACATCCTGTTAAAAGATGGGGATGAAGTCACGCAAGAGATTTTAGAAGCAATTGAGCATGAGAACTTGCAAGATCTTATCATACCTTCATGTGAAGCTTATGACACGATGAAAGAAATTCTTATTCAGCATAAAAAGTCGTTAGAAATGCTTGAATCTGAATATAAATCTGAAACTGAATTCATCAAAAAAGGTGATGTTGAGTTAGAAGCTGGGGTGATTCGTCAAGTTAAAGTCTATATTGCAACAAAGAGAAAGTTGCAAGTAGGGGATAAGATGGCAGGTCGTCACGGTAATAAAGGGGTTGTATCTAAACTTGTACCGATAGCAGACATGCCTTACTTAGAAGACGGTTCTTCTGTTCAGATTATCTTAAATCCTCTCGGGGTTCCGTCAAGGATGAACTTGGGGCAAATGCTTGAAACTCATTTAGGATATGCTGCACGTAAAACGGGCGTATATGTTAAGAGTCCAGTGTTTGAAGGATTCCCAGAAAATGAAATCTGGAACATGATGGAAAAAGCTGGCCTTCGCAGAGATGGAAAGTCTTACTTATATGATGGTAGAACAGGTGAAAGATTCGATAACCCAATTGTGGTTGGAATCATTTACATGCTCAAACTTTCACACCTTGTTGACGATAAGATACATGCACGTGCTATTGGTCCGTATTCGCTTGTGACACAGCAGCCACTTGGAGGTAAAGCTCAGATGGGTGGTCAGAGATTCGGGGAGATGGAGGTGTGGGCTCTAGAAGCGTATGGAGCAGCAAATCTTCTCCAGGAAATGTTAACTGTAAAATCAGATGACGTTGCTGGAAGAACCAGAATCTATGAGTCGATTGTGAAGGGTGAAAACACGCTCAAAGCGGGCACACCTGAATCATTCAACGTGCTTATTAAAGAAATGCAAGGCTTGTGCCTAAATATTAGTGCAGAAACAGTTATAGATGGATAAATTTTAACCCTCTTGTGGAGAAGTTTTAATGTCAGAGATGCAACAACAAGAAGAAGAGTTTCAAAGCAATTATTTTGAAAGCATTGCTATTCAAATTGCTTCGGGTGATGTGATTAAAGGTAGTTGGTCACGTGGAGAGGTTAAAAAACCTGAAACTATTAACTATAGAACATTTAAACCTGAAAAAGGTGGTCTTTTCTGTGAAAAGATTTTTGGTCCTACTAAGGATTGGGAGTGTGCTTGCGGAAAATACAAAAAAATTAAGCATAAGGGAATTGTGTGTGATAGATGTGGCGTTGAAGTTACATTATCAAAAGTAAGACGTGAAAGAATGGCACATATTGAATTAGCTGTGCCCGTTGTTCATATCTGGTTTTTCAAAACACAACCATCTCGAATTGGAAATATTCTTGGAATGTCATCTGGTGACATCGAAAGAGTGATTTACTATGAAGAGTACGTTATAGTTGACCCAGGTCGTACGAGCCTTGAGAAAAAGCAACTGCTAAACGATGTTGAGTTTAGAGAAGCGCAAGAGAAATGGGGGCCTGATTCATTTAAAGCTCTAATGGGTGGTGAAGCTATTAAAGTCTTGCTTGAAAGTGAAGACATGCAATCAACCATTGTCGATCTAAAAGATAAACTTAGAAAGACAAAATCGATTCAAGCTCGAATGAAACTTGCAAAACGTTTGAAAATCATTGAAGGATTTGTCGGTTCTGGAAATAAACCAGAGTGGATGGTAATGACCTCTGCTCCAATTATACCTCCAGATTTAAGACCATTAGTTCCTCTTGACGGTGGAAGATTTGCGACATCTGATCTTAACGATTTATATAGACGAGTGATTAATAGAAATAATCGTTTAAAAGCCATTTTAAAATTAAAAACTCCTGATGTAATTATCCGAAATGAAAAGAGGATGTTGCAAGAGGCTGTTGACGCTTTATTTGACAACGGTCGTCACGGTCATCCTGTGATGGGAGCTGGAAATCGGCCTTTGAAATCTTTATCAGAAATGTTAAAGGGGAAACAAGGACGATTTAGACAAAACCTTCTTGGTAAAAGGGTTGACTACTCTGGCCGTTCGGTTATTGTAGTAGGTCCAGAATTGAAGTTTAATCAGTGTGGTCTTCCGAAGAAAATGGCGCTTGAATTATTTGAGCCTTTCATAGTGAAGAGACTCAAAGATCAAGGTTACGTCTACACTATTAGATCTGCTAAAAAAATGATTCAAAGAGCTGACCCACAAGTTTGGGATGTTCTTGAAGAAATTATTAAAGGGCATCCAGTCCTTCTAAACAGAGCGCCGACTCTTCATAGACTAGGTCTTCAAGCGTTTGAGCCAGTTTTAATTGAAGGTAAGGCGATCAGAATTCATCCGCTAGTATGTACAGCGTTTAACGCTGACTTTGACGGTGACCAAATGGCTGTTCACGTTCCGCTATCTATAGAGGCACAAATCGAAGCTAAAACGCTTATGATGGCAGCAGATAATATTTTCTTGCCATCATCTGGAAAACCGGTCGCTATTCCTAGCCAGGACATGATTTTAGGTCTTTACTACCTCATGTTTGATCCAGTCTTTTCTAGAGAAGATAAAGGTGGAAAAACAAAAATATTTGGATCATCAGAAGAAGTTCTTTTAGCGATGAAAGCTTCAGGAAGTTATAACTGGCGCCAATCTGAAATGAAAGAGGGCGCTCGAAAGGATGATTTAGGTAGAGGTCTTCATATTCATGAAAAGATCAAAGTTTTGATCGATGACAATATGATTGAGACTACACCGGGACGAGTTCTTTTTAATACAATTGTTCCAAAAGAATTAGGCTTTCAAAACTACGCTCTTCGCAAAAAAACGCTTGGTGAGCTTGTTTTAGAGATCTACAAAACAGTAGGTCTCGAAAAAACAGTCCAATTCTTAGACAACTTGAAAGATATTGGATTTGAGCAAGCTACTAAATCTGGTATTTCGATGGGTGTTGCAGACGTTGCTATTCCTGAATCTAAGAAAAAATTAATTGATGAAGCAAATAAAAAAGCCTCTCTTGTCCTCAAGCAATACGAAGATGGGGTTATCACAGAGGGTGAGCGGAAGTCAAAAATTATTTCTATTTGGACTGAAGTTACAGAGATCCTATCAGATACGCTTTATGACAACATCATGAAGCCGATTGCTGGAAAAGATTTAAACCCGCTGTTCTTGATGATTGATTCAGGTGCTCGTGGTAATAAATCGCAGCTAAGACAGCTTGGAGCTCTTAGAGGATTAATGGCTAAACCTTCTGGCGAAATTATTGAAAACCCAATTACGTCGAACTTTAGAGAGGGTTTAAGTGTTCTTGAGTACTTTATCTCTTCTCACGGTGCGCGTAAAGGTCTTGCCGATACAGCTCTTAAAACAGCTGACTCGGGATATTTGACAAGAAGACTTGTTGACGTTTCTCAAGACGTTTTAGTCAATGAAGAGGATTGTGGAACTCTTAATGGTATTGAGATTGCCCCAATTAAACAAGGTCAAGAAGAGCTTCTTTCGTTAAAAGATCGAATTTTCGGAAGATCTGTTTGTGAAGATGTTTATATGCCTGGTGACAAAACAAAACTTTTAGCAAAAGCTGGCGATATTTTAACAATCGAGCAATCTATGGCTATCGATGATTCAGGTATTGAAAGCATCCGAATCAGATCAGCTCTTACTTGCGAAACTCCGAGAGGGATTTGCGCTAAGTGCTATGGAGCTAATTTAGCTAATGGTAGAAAAGTAGCTCTTGGTGAGGCTGTCGGTATCATTGCAGCACAGTCAATCGGGGAACCAGGTACACAGCTTACGATGAGAACGTTCCACTTGGGCGGTATCGCGTCTGCTAATATTAACCCAGACCTTGATTCAGAGTTTAATGGTATTTTAGTCTACCAAGATGTCAGAACTGTGTGGGATGAAGATGAAAAAGTTTGGTTAGTGCTTAACAAAAATGGAGCTCTCCATATTGTAAAAGATGATGGAAGAACGATTGCTGAGTACAAAAAACTTTTAGCAAGTAAATCTATAGAGCCACTAAAATCTTTTGCAGTTGAATTAGGAACTCAGATCTTCATTGAAGATGGTGTGACGATTCAAAAAGGTGTCAAAATTGCTCACTTAGAGCAATATAGTTACCCTATAATTTGCGAAAGATCAGGTTATGTGAAGTATGAGGACCTTGTTGAGGGTATTTCGACTCAGAAGACTGTCAATAAGCAAACAGGACAGACTGAAGTTGTTGTGAAACAACATCGTGGCGCTGAGCTACATCCTCAAATGGTTATGTACCAAGATGCAGATTACACGGAAGTGGTTGGATCTTATCCGATCCCATCTGGTGCTCACTTATCAGTCGAAAATGGCGCTTTTGTTAAGGCTGGTAAACAGCTTGCTAGATTGCCGAAAGGTGCGGTTAAAACAAAAGATATCACGGGCGGTCTTCCAAGGGTTGCTGAGCTTTTTGAAGCAAGAAAGCCAAAAGATGCTGCGGAAATCGCTAAGATTGATGGTGTTGTAGACTTTAAGGGTGTTCAGAAGAATAAGCGTATCATTGTTGTTCGCGATGAAGAGACAGGTATGGAAGAAGAGCATCTTATTCCGCTTACAAAACACTTAATCGTACAGCGTGGCGATCATGTTGAGAAAGGCCAACAGCTTACAGAAGGTCTTGTCAAGTTACAAGAGATCCTGGAAATTTGCGGAGTTCGCGAACTTCAGAAACATCTTGTTAACCAAGTACAAGAAGTTTACTGTCTGCAAGGGGTAAACATCAATGATAAGCACGTTGAAATTATTGTAAGACAAATGCTTCAGAAAGTGCGGATCACTGATCCGGGCGATACTGTCTTCTTATATGGAGAAGATATCGACAGGAAAGCTTTCCATCTTCAAAATAAGAAAGTTATTGAAGAGGGTGGTAGACCTGCTGGTGCAGCGCCTGTGCTTCTTGGTATTACGAAAGCTTCACTTGGTACGGAATCGTATTTCTCAGCAGCCTCTTTCCAAGAGACTACAAGAGTTCTTACAGATTCTGCTTGTGAAGGTAAAGTCGATTACTTATTAGACTTCAAGTCTAATATTATCACAGGACAGCAAATGCCATCAGGTACCGGACATAAGAGATATTTCCGCCGCTTGAAGAAAAATATAGAACAAGAACAAGAAAGCTTCCTCGAGTTCTCTTTTGAAGATGAATTAGAAGAAGAGTTGTTATCAACATAAGTATTAGGGGGTTAAATTGAAATTTGTGCGATTAAAGTCGGCTTTTGTTTGTACTATCTTTACAACAGCTGTTTTGTTTGCAGAAGAACCCCCTATAGTTAGTCAGGCCTCGCCTCCTCAGCAAACAGCTGAGGAGACGAAAGCCCCGTCTCCTTCAATGCAAGCAATTGATAGTATACCAACTGTTCCTACGAAAAAAGATGTCGACAAAGCAACTGATGTCTTTTTAAGGGGTGGATTTTGTGTGATTACGGCATTGCTCTTTTTGGCGGGCTTTTTGGTCGTTAAGACAAATTCTGGGCAAAAAACTTACGCTTCTGCATAAATTTGATTTAACAAAATTTACTTTTTGGCATCATCTAGAGCAAAAGGGGTATTGTCATGGCTAAAAATAAGTTCGAAGCGCTTAAAGAGCACACTGTAATAGTTTCAGACACAGGAGATATCGAGGCTGTACGCAAATATATGCCCCAAGATGGAACAACTAACCCCTCATTACTTTTCAAAGCTGCGTCTATGCCTGAATATAAGGATCTTGTGACTGATGCCGTCGAATGGGCGAAAATGCATACAAAAAGCGGTGAATCGGTAATCGATAAAACAATAGTGAAGCTTTTTGTCAATTTTGGGGTGGAAATCCTTAAAATTGTGCCAGGTAGAGTGTCAACAGAAGTGGATGCAAGGCTTTCTTTTGATACAGAAGGAAGTGTAAAAAGAGCGAGAGAGTATATCGCTCTTTATGAAGAAAGTGGTGTTTCTAAAGATCGAATTCTTGTTAAATTAGCCTCTACTTGGGAGGGAATAAAAGCTGCTGAAATCCTTGAAAAACAAGGAATCCACTGCAACATGACCTTAATGTTTAGTATGGCGCAGGCAATAGGTGCTGCAGAAGCAAAAGCAACGCTCATTTCACCTTTTGTAGGACGTATTTACGACTGGCAGAAAAAGAAAGAGGGGAAAGAGATTCCAGCTAAGGAAGATATGGGAGTTCAGTCAGTAGGATCCATCTATCATTACTATAAAAAATTTGGCTACAAAACTCAGATCATGGGCGCCTCCTTTCGGAATTTAGATGAAATCTTAGAGCTTGCAGGCTGTGACCTTTTGACAATCTCTCCAAACTTTTTAGAAGATCTAAAGCAAACTACCGGTGATGTTCCCAGAAAATTAAACCCGGCTGACTCTAAAAACCTAGAGATTTCTAAAATATCTGTCGATGAAAAAACCTTTCGGTTAATGCTTTGTAATGATGAAATGGCTACAGAGAAACTCTATGATGGCATCAGAGGTTTTATAAAAGACACTATCAAATTAGAAGAATTTATCTGTAAAACTTACAACATGTCTGATTGCAATCGCTTAGGAAAAGCGATGTAATTCATAACTAACTTTTTAATTATAAAGATTTTGTAATTGTTTTATGCAAACAATTACAAAATCAATCTCATTATTAGGCAATCTTATGAACCCTCTCCAACAATAAGAACATCTCCTGGCGCAAGAGTTTGTGGATTCACCCAAGTGTTCCATTGTTGAAGTTGATTAACACTTATATTATAGGTAGTTGCAATCGAAGAGAATGAATCACCTGATTGAACGACATATCCGGTTACAGTGCTAGGAAGAGGGAGTAAGAGAATTTGTCCCGGTGAAAAACTAGGGTTAGTTGGATTTAGGTCATTTATTGTTATAAAATTTTTTTCATCCTTTATCCCATATTGATTTGCAATTTTGTATAAATAATCTCCTGGTTGTACTGTATAAGGAAAGACGTTTGAAAGAGGTGGTACTGCAAGAGTTTGTCCCACAATGATATCAGACGTCTGTAGATTGTTCATTTGTTGTAAAGTATTAACAGTTGTGCCGAAACTTTGGGCAATTTTATACATGCTATCGCCAGATTGGACAACATAAGCTCTTAATAAAGGGTTAGGTAAACAAAGCACTGTCTGATTTGGTGAAAATGGAAAAAGAGGTGTGCCTATATTTGCTGCTATGACGGATTCCCAATGAGCAATATTATTTTTTTGTGCGATATTAAATAAGGTGTCACCCGACTGAACTGTATATGTACCTCCCGGTGGCGTTGGCAAATTTATTACCTCACCTACAGACAAAGGTCCAATATTTTGCTGGTTGTTATCGATTAATATATTCACCATGCTATTAGGATCTTTAGCATTAAATATTTTTGCGATGTTATATAAGGTATCGCCTGACTGAACTGCATATCCTGGTATTACCATGTTGGAAGATGGTGTTGGTGTTGGATTTAATGTGTCTAATACGGCTATTGGAACTTTATAATTGATAGAAACGGTAGTCTGATCAGCAGTTGGAATAGTTGCAAACGTGTAAATTCCAAGAGGCGCTTGTGGAGCAGGAGGAGCTGGTGGCTGTAGAGGATAGCTAAGTTCTGTTGGGTCATAGCTTGCAAGGTTGCTTTGAGTTTGTAATTCAGTTATGAATTGCTGCATTTCAGTCAGTGCATTTTGAATTAAGTTGCCTGAATAACTCTCATTTACAAACCAATAGGTGCTGCCAAGCGAGCTAGCAGTTAATCCTAATTGCTTTAAAAGCCATAGATACGAATCTGCCGCATGTGTCCCATTATCTACAAGTTTTGCTCCTAAATAGGCTTCTATTGGATTTGCGCCATTAAAGTTTGTAAAGCCGATATGTAGGGCTGTATTTGGTATGTTATAAGTTGTAAAAACATTGAGCCATTGGTTTAAATAACTACTTTGGGGATTGGCTACTGAATTTGGGTTCCCGGTATTGTTTAATAAACATTGATGTTGGCCATCAGAGTACATCATGACTCTTAACCCGCCTGTAAAGATATTTGCAAAATTTTTAAAAACAAGGTCAAGAGATCCATATGAACTATCTGGAGTTAAGTAGTGGCCTGGACTACCCATTATGGTTGCCGTTGTAGTTATGCCTAATCGGGATAAGTTGTTAGCGATGGTTGTAAAAAAAGTTTTTAAATTCTCTTGCCAAGACTCTTTAAGAGTTGGAGATAGATTTCCGTCATCAATTTCGTAGTCAAAATCAATATTATCTCCTTTTGTAAGCCCTAATTGGGATATTGCATCTACTAGATCATTTGCCGATAACACAGGGTTTGAAAAAGTCCAAGCAGCTATATTGCCAAGTACAGTTCCTGCATCACCTCCAAAAGAAATAGATACTGTCATGCCGGCACTATGAATTGCGCTAATTTCAGCTGCAAGGCTTGAAAAGCTTGAAGAGGTAATGTTTGTAAATTCTTTGGAAAAATCGCTAGATGTCGGGTTGATAAAACCAAAATCAATATTTTCATACCCCAGAGATTTGCAGCTTGCTATTGTGGCAGGATTGATTGCGTTTGCTAAATTACTATTAGTTGCATCAATGAACCAAGTATTTCCACCATCTACATATTTATAATTTCTTGGGTTGCTCATAAAATTTTCCTTTTTAAGTTTTTATTTATAATAAGGAAAAGAAGGAAATTTCATAAAACATTATAAATTAATTGATTAGAAGACTTAAAAATAGTAGGCAAAGTGTTCAAGAAAATGGAGTAGGTGTTTTTAAAATCAAGTTATTATGGTTTTAAGAAGTCGGTGTAGTCGCGGGAGTAGTTGAATTGGGGATAAATGCTGAAAGCATTGCAGCTGCAAGAGATAAAAAAATTCCCCACATAATCATGCCGGTTGCAATTTTTTTCTGATCAGCGTCAGTTAAATCCCATGAATAGTTGTCTTGAAAGCTTGCATCATCAGTAAAGTTTGCAGAAAGGTGAGTCGTTTGAAATAGAAAGGCTAATGTCATTATAGTTATGGTGATATTTCTTTTCATAATTAACCTTCCTTTTAATTTCTTGTTACAAATAATTATATTTTTTCTCCAGCGAAATTATTGAGAAAAATTTTTTCCTTATGGAAAATTTTTCTTCGGTTTTTAATGCGATACAAGTAAAATGTGCGAGGATATTCCCATTATATGAGAGAAAAATATGCCTTTAGAGACAGCTGATAGTAAAGTGAAAGAAATATGCGAGATGTTGCGAAAACAGACTTTAGAGCCTGCGCAAAATCAAGCTAAAAAAATTGTAGAAGATGCTGAGAAAGAAGCAGAAGAGATTATTCATAAAGCGAAAGAAGAAATTCTTTTCATGAAAGAAAAAAGTAAGCTTGAGCTAGAAAAAGAGTTGAGAGTTCATGAAGGCTCTATTCAATTAGCAATTAGACAAGGCATATCAACTCTTAGGCAGGGGATAGAAAAAGTCTTTGCAAGAAATCTTGATAACGAAATTGAAGCTGCTATGGGAAAAGAAGATGCAGTTGCAAACGCGATTTCTGTTCTGCTAACACTTATTGAAAAAGAAGGGCTTGGCGCTAATTTAAGTCTACTTCTTCCGAAACATGTAGATCTATCTGCAATTTGCAATCGATTAAAGCAAGATTTTGCGGAAAAAGTTAAAAAGTCAGCTATTTTGCTTGATGAGATCAAAGGTGGAGCTGAGATTAAGTTAAAAGACAAAAAGATGTCGATTGAGCTAACTGATCAAGCTTTAAAAGAGCTTTTAGCCTCTTATGTAATTCCAGAGCTTAGAGAAAAAATTTTTGAGTAGAGGGTAATGAGTAATTATTTTATCTATGGGGTCTTGCCTCCTCTTGAATTTGGTCTTTTGCCTGATATATCTAGCAAGGAATTAACAGAGCTTTTTGAGTTGAATTTCTCAAATGTAGCTATGAGAAAAGTGCATACCTTAAAGCTTTGGATTGACATTTCAAATATCTATGCTCTTTTTAGCACAAAACGATTCGATTCTAGAGGTAATTATTCAAAAAGCACTATGAAAGCTCTTATTGCAAGCCAAGAAGAGCTTCCAAGTTATGTTTTTGATTTCTTTGATTCATATGAAAAAGAAGAGGAGAGGAAGAAGTATTTTTCTAAGCTAATCGCAAGTTATTTTAGGGAAGAGCGGCATAAAAGTAGTGGTTATCTAATGCAATTTTTGACTTTTGAGCACGATGTTCGTGTTCTTCTTGCTGGCTTTCGAGCAAAAAGTAAGGGGTTTGATATTGGAGAGGAGCTCCAATTTGAAGATTTAGATAATCCTGTTGTGGCCTCTGTTCTCATGCAAAAAGATAGAGGGGGTAATTTTCAGTTCCCTATCGATTATGAGGATCTTGAAGAAGTTTTAAGTCAAGCTGAAGCAAATCCTTCTAAACAATACGAAGAAATTGCAAGGTATAGATTTAATTTTTATATAAATTATTTTACAAATAATACGTTTTCTCTACAGGGAATTTTGGCATATATGATTGCACTCTGGATTTTAGAGGATTTCTTTGCGTTGAAGAGAGAGGAAGGCGAAAACGTTTTAAGTAACATTGTGGAGAGAGGAAATGTCTCATAATATCAAAGCTACAGGAAAGGTAGTCTCAGCGTTAGGAAATTTGTTAAAAGTAGAATTTGATGGCGATATTTTGCAAGGTGAGGTTGGATTTATCCAATTAGAAAACGAATCCTTAAAATGTGAAGTAATTGAAGTGGATGGAAAGATTGCAAAAGTGCAAGTCTTTGAAGATACAAGAGGTGTCAAGTTTGGAACACCTGTTCATTTTACAAAGCAGCAGCTTGAGATTGAATTAGGCCCAGGTTTGCTTGCGCAAATTTTTGACGGCCTACAAACTCCTTTAGAAGAGTTGGCAGATATTTCAGGGCTTTTTCTGCCAAGAGGGATTCAAATTGAGGCCTTAGACAGAGTGAAAAGATGGGATTTCAAGCCGGTTGCAAAAGTTGGAGATTTGCTTGCTCGGGGAGATACAATTGGTGTTGTGCCAGAGTCTCATTTTAGTCATCACATTATGCTCCCTTTTTCTCTACATGGAAAATATAAGGTAGCGTGGCTTAAAACTCCTGGGAGTTATCCTGTTGATACAGTTATTGCAAAAGTAGTTGATGAAAAAGGGAAAGAGTTTGAGTTGACAATGGTGCAAAAGTGGCCTGTAAAGTTTCCGTTAATGGAGGGAAGGCGTAAAAAAGCAGAAAAGCCTTTAGTTACTGGTATTCGAATTATAGACACAATGATGCCTCTTTTAAAAGGTGGTGCTGGAGCAACGCCAGGTCCCTTTGGTGCTGGTAAAACAGTAACGCAACAGCTAATTTCAAAGTATTCAAACGTTGATATTGTCGTGATTGCAGCATGTGGGGAGCGAGCTGGAGAGGTTGTTGAAACATTGAAAACTTTTCCTACACTAATGGATGTTCATTCAAATGAACCGCTTATGAATCGTACCTGCATTATTTGTAATACATCATCAATGCCGGTTGCCGCAAGAGAGGCCTCTGTTTATGTTGGTGTCACGATTGCAGAATATTATAGACAAATGGGATTAGATGTTTTATTGCTTGCAGACTCTACATCAAGGTGGGCACAAGCAATGAGAGAGATGTCTGGGCGTCTGGAAGAAATTCCAGGTGATGAAGCGTTCCCTGCTTACTTAGCGTCTAGAATCGCAGCTTTTTATGAAAGAGCTGGTGCAGTTGATTTGAAAGGTGGAAAAGAGGGGTCAGTAACAATTATTGGTGCAGTCTCTCCTGCCGGTGGTAATTTTAGCGAGCCGGTGACACAAGCAACTATGAATGTTGTGGGAGCATTTGTCTGTTTATCAAGAGAGTTTTCAGATAAAAGAATTTATCCGGCAATCGATCCTCTTTTTTCTTGGTCAAAATACGTTGAGACTTTCAGTGCTGTTTTGAAAAACGATGTTTCTGAATGGGAATCTTGGGTAGAAAGAGCTAGAAAATTGTTAAAAGAGGGCGATGAGATCGGTAGAAGAATGGAAGTTGTGGGGCAAGAAGGGATTAGCTTAAGCGACATGATTGTCTATCTTAAATCAGAACTTTTCTCTTTTTGTTACTTACAGCAAAATGCGTTTGATAAAGAAGATGCTTATTGCTCTTTAGAGCAACAAAAAGTGCAATTTAAATTAATGAATACGATTTTTGATAAAGAATTTACTTTTGATTCACACGATGAGGCAAGAAGTTATTTTCTACAAATGCAAACAAAAGTGAAAAACTTAAACTTCCTTAATTTTGAATCACATGCGTATCAAAAACTTCTTGTGACTTTAGAAGAAGAGTTAGAAAAACGTCATGCTGCGAGTGGGGTATAGATGCAAAAATATTATGAAGAAATTCTTGAAATCGACAATAGCACATTTGTTGTCAATGCAGAAGATGTTGCAATTGGCGAAATGGTTCGAGTCGACAAACATGACGGAACGAAACTATTTGGGTCAGTGATTAGTTTTGATAAAACTAGAGTAATTATTCAGGCGATTGGGCCAACAAAAGGTCTTTCTACATCAGATCGAGTTGTATTTTTAAAAAAAGCTATGAGCGTGGTTGTAGGGGATCACATTTTAGGTCGTATTTTGAACGCAATGGGGGAGCCAATTGATGGTGGCCCTGCTATAGAAGGAATGGAAGTTGCAATTGGTACAAATTCTGCAAATCCAGTAAAAAGAGTCCTTGGGCATAGGATGATACAGACAAGTATTCCTATGATCGATCTTTTTAATTGCCTCGTGCAATCTCAAAAGATACCCATCTTCTCAGTAGCTGGAGAGCCTTATAATCAGCTTCTTATGCGAATAGCTAACCAGACTGATGCAGATGTTGTTTTAATTGGAATTATGGCAGCTCGTTATGACGATCTTCATGCGTTTATTGATAATGCAAAAAAAATGGGGTCTTTAGAAAAAACTGCTATTTTTGTTCATAAAGCTACAGACTATCCAGTTGAATGTCTTCTTGTTCCCGATATGGTTTTGACAGTTGCCGAGCAGTTTGCGCAAGCGGGAAAAAAAGTATTAGTTCTTTTAACCGATATGACAGCTTTTGCAGATTCTTTAAAAGAGATTTCAATCAGTTTGGAACAGGTGCCTTCGAATAGAGGATATCCGGGATCTCTTTATTCTGATCTCGCATCTAGATATGAAAAAGCAATCGATATTGAAGGTCTCGGGTCAATTACTGTAATAGCTGCAACAACTATGCCAGGGGACGATGTGACCCATCCTGTTCCGGATAATACAGGATACATTACTGAGGGGCAATTTTATTTGCGTGGTGGGCGAATTGAAGTGTTTGGGTCTTTGTCTAGATTAAAACAACATGTAATTGGAGGAACATCTAGCAGAGAGGATCATTCAGCTATCATGAATGCCCTTGTTCGTTTTTACGCAGAGTCTTTGAAAGCAAGAGAGCTTTATAGTATGGGATTTAAGCTTTCAAAATGGGATGAGAAACTTTTAAAGTACGGAGATCTGTTTGAAGAGAAACTTATGGATCTAGAAGTAAATATTCCTCTTTTTGAAGCGCTTGATTTAGGATGGGAAATTTTAGCGCTCTGTTTTGAGAAAGAAGAAGTTGGTATCAAGCAAGATTTGATTGAAAGGTATTGGAAAAAGTAAGTCGATGGCGCGTTTAAAATGTACTAAAATTGAGCTTGTCCGTCTTAAGAAAAAGCTTGGCCTTTTCCGCAAGTATTTACCTACGCTGCAGCTGAAAAAAATGCTTCTTCAATCAGAGGTCAATAAAGCAAAAGATGAGTTAAAAAGACTTCGAGAAATATACGAGCTTGAAAAGAAAGAGACATTGAATCATGCGCACCTTTTTGATGATCCTGTCATGCAAGAGATAGAAAAGGCATTTGAAGTAGGAAAGATATTAACAAGTGTAGAAAATATTGCAGGAATCAAAGTTCCTGTCCTAGAAAAACTTGAGTTTATGCCTGCAGCAACAAATCTTATGAAGACACCTTTGTGGGTGGATACAATCATTGAGATTGTAAGAGAATTAAAACATACTTACCAAAAAGTAATCTTAGGCATAAAGAAAAAAGAGATTTTAGAAGAAGAGCTTAGAGTTGTTTCAATTCGAGTCAATTTGTTTGAGAAAAGGCTTATACCAGAGCTTGAAAACAATATTAATCAGATTAGAATTTTTATAGGCGACCAAGAACTTCAGGCTGTTGCGCAAGCAAAGGTTTCTAAGAACAAAATATTGAAGCGAAAAATGAGTGAAGAAGGGATGGTTTCATGAAAGTTCCTGTAAAAAAAATTCTTTTTGTAGGTTCAAAAGATGCTCATGAGACTTTTTTTCAAAAAGCTCAGAATATTGGCTGGTTTGAATTTATTTCTGTAAGCGGACAAAAGCCTCATCTTTTTCCAAAACCTATAGAAGAATTAAAGTTTGCGATTAAAATTCTTAAAAAGCAGCCAATAAAAGAGGCTCAAGTAGAAATTGAACGAGCCAAAACAAGACAAGTTATAGATCGTATTATTGAGTTAAAGCTGCAAATTGATAAAGGGCACGAAGAGAAAAGACTATTAGATGCAGAAATTGTAAAAGTGCATCCTCTCGGCGATTTTTCTTTAGAGGAGGTTAACTCTTTAGAAAAAGATACTGGTAAGTTTTTTCAGTTTTTGTTCATTAGACATGAGAGGCTTAAAAAAGAGGAAATCCCAAGCGATCTTATTTATCTAAAAAGAGAGCTCGATTTTGATTATTATCTTTACATTACGGATCAAAAGCTAAATCACCCAGCTTTTACAGAAGTGTTTATAAGAAAATCTCTGCGTGATTTATATGCAGATAGAACAAATGTCATAAATTATGTTCATCAGCTTGAAAAAGAGTTAAGAGAACTTACTTGTTATTGGAACGATTTAGAAGAATTTCTGTTAGAAGAATTAAGTCGACTGAGTCTTACTTTTGCAAAAGAGGATGTTGATTACTATTTAGAAGATGGGTTGTTTGCAATAGAGGCCTGGATACCTGAAAATAAATTAGGAGAGGTGGGTAAATTAATCAAAGATCTGCCTGTTTATGTCACTCAAGTAGCTACTGAAGAGAGAGATATAGTTCCAACCTATTTGGAAAATAAGGGGTTTGCAAAAATCGGACAAGATCTTGTCGAGATTTATGATGTTCCATCTACAAGAGATAAAGACCCCTCTTTTTATGTGCTCTGTTCGTTCGCATTGTTTTTCGGTATGATCGTCTCTGACGCAGGTTACGGTCTTTTGTTTTTAATTGCCTCTTTATACGCACGCTTTAAACTTCCGAATCTAAAAGGGGTAAAAAAGAGATTTTTAAATCTTGCTACACTTTTATCTTGCACAAGTATTGCATGGGGAATTTTGATTGCTTCTTATTTTAGCATCCAATTTGACCCTGCAAGTAAAGTGAATAAAACTTCGATACTCTACCATCTAGCTTTGCAAAAAATTGATTATCACAAAAACTTTTCTGATGAGACATTTAAAGAGTGGGAAAAAGAGTATCCCCAAATTTCTGAAGCGAAAACCCCTCTTGAAGTTTTAGAAAAAGGGGTAAAAGTAGAAAATGGTAAAAAAGTTTATAAGTTCATGAATGAAATGTTTGATAATCTTTTGTTAGAAATATCTATTTTAGTCGGGATTATTCATTTGAGTTTTGCATTTATTCGAAATTTGGGACGAAGTTGGGCAGGTATTGGTTGGGTTATTACGATGTGGGGATCTTATCTTTTTTTCCCAAAAATTGTAGGAGCTATATCACTTGTGCAATATCTTAATTTTATAGGAGAGTACAACACTTGTGTTATGGGACAGCAACTTCTTTTTGGTGGTCTTGGGATATCGTTGATTCTCACTCTCATTCAAGAAAGACTTGCAGGACTTGCTATCGTCTTTAAGCTAATTGAAGTATTTGCCGATGTTTTGTCTTATTTAAGACTCTATGCGTTAGGTCTTGCTGGCATGGTTATGGCGTCTACGTTTAATGAAATGGGGGCTATGGTTGGCGGAGGGATTATTGGGGCCCTAGTCATATTTTTTGGACACACAATTAATATCACGTTAACAGTGATGGCAGGTGTTTTGCATGGGCTTCGTTTGAATTTCCTAGAATGGTACCACCACTGTTTTGAGGGAGGGGGAAGAAAGTTTCGCCCTTTAAGACTATTTATTAAAGAATAAGGAGAGAATTTTATGGGTTATGACATGATTGGACCAGCACTATCACTTGCATTTAGTGCTATCGGAGCTTCAATTGGTTGTTCAGTTGCAGGTATGACATCTCACGGTGTTATGAGTCGAATTGAGGAAGGGCATGGAAAATTTATCGGCCTTTCAGCAGTTCCCGCATCTCAGCTTATTTACGGCTTTATTTTAATGCTTTTATTAAGAAATGCGATTGAAGCGGGTAGTGTAACACAACTTTCTTCTATCTTTATTG
>VGMD01000010.1 GCA_016866545.1 Chlamydiota bacterium
TATTATGATTTAACGCATTAAATTTCATCGTTTAAAATTTTTTCTCGAAACGAGTGCATCAATTTACACATGAAGTGGAGATTGTGAATGGAGGCAAGTGTTAAAGCTGTAAGCTCTTTAGCCTTAAAAAGATGACTCAAATAGGCAAGGGTGTAATTTTGGCAGGTGGGGCAAGTGCAATCTTTTTCAATAGGCTCGTATTTTTTCGCATAGATGCTTTTTGTGATTTTGATCGCCCCATTTTTTGTTAAAAGAGCTCCGTGGCGGGCTGCTTTAGTAGGGTAGGATGCGTCAAAGGTATCAATTCCGAGGGGAACGCACGCTTCAAGAGAGGATAGATCGGCAATTCCTAGAAGGTGATTTGGTTTTTCTTCTGGGATATAGGGTTTTAGAGAGGAGATCATGGTGATCATTTCTTCTTTTGTCTTTCCGACACTTCCCCCTATAGCAAAGCCATCAAAAGGGTGCTCTCGGAGCGTAAGAGCGCTTTCTTTACGAAGTTCATCATCGACGCCGCCATGGATAACAGCGTAAATAGCCTGCCCATTAGGGTTTTTTAGATGGGTGTTAAGAGATCTAATTTCCCATCTATGTGTTCTTGCAAGAGACTCTTTTAGAAGGTGTTTTTCGATATGGTAGGGGGGAAGTTCATCAAAGGGGATAATGATATCTGCACCAAAATCTTTTTGTGCTTCAATCGAGCTTTCGGGAGTGAGTAAAATCTTACTTCCATCTCTATACGATCTAAATAAAACCCCATCCTCTGAGATATCTAATACCTGGCCGTCTATTTTTTTTGTTCCTTTGCTCTTTAGCTCATTTGCAACAGAGCCGTAAGCTAGGCTAAATACCTGGAAGCCTCCAGAGTCTGTGATGATTGGAAGAGTTCTATGAATGAATTTGTGTAGTCCTCCAGCTTCTCTTACCACTTCGCGACCTGGTTGCAAGAGGAGGTGATAGGTATTGCAAAACATGAGCTCGAGTCCGATTTGAGTAACTGTTACGTTGTCAATTCCTTTCAATGTACCGTTTGTTCCAACTGCAACGAAATTCGGAGTATTTATGATTCCATGGGGCGTGTGGATTTTTCCAACTCTTGCCTTTGACTTTTTTGATTGATGAATGAGTTCAAATTTCATTTTGCTTTCCTGAAGAATGAAGTTAACGGTGCCATGCTAAAGAGGGTAATCAATTTGATTACATAGCTCATGATAATAACCGAAAATAGGGAGTGGACAATTCCGTAAAGAGCTAGATATCCGAATAAAACTGTGTCTGCTGCTTGGGAAATCAAAAGAGAAAACGTCATAGCAATAGCAAGAGAGCATTTTTTTCGAAAAATAGCGAACAGTTCAATGTCAATTTGTTGAGAGATATAAAAAGAGATAATTGAGGCGATAAAGACTCTTGGGCTCACGGATAAAATTGTGGAAAAAGAGGAGTGAAATTGGTCATAGATCGAGGGTTTATAAATAATTTGAATGAAAGCGGCTGCTGAGAAAAAAATTAAAACAATTGTGTTAAATGATAAAATTTTTTTTGCAGATTCTTTTCCAAAAAATTCTTGCAACACATTCATGCCGACAAGCGATCCAATCATGTAGGCGTCAGTGCTTGTGACATCGAGGCCAAATAGAGTAATTTGTTTTGTAACAAAAAGGTTTGAAAGAACAATTTGCAGAGAAATGATGATAGATAAAGCCTCTTTGCCAAATCGTTTTGCAACGGCAATCGAGCCAAATAAAAGGAAAATATGTATAAAAAAAATGATTTCGTTCATAAAGGCAGGCTAGATTTTACAAAATTGCCTCTTTTGTAGCTATTTTTTATGAAAAGGGCCTGTTTAAAAAGTCCAATCACTGGAAAAAATTGCCATTTTTGAATTTTACGAGTAAAGCGACTTTCTCAACAGGCTCGAAAAGACTTTCTAAATTCTTCTTGCTCTTTAGATGCTTTTATTCTTCTTGATCTTCGGTGGTCAGCTTCTTCGTACCGCCTCATCTCATCAGTCGTTTCTGGGGTTAGGAGAGGCACTTTTGTTGGTTTTCCGCTCTCGTCTAGAGCTACGAAGGTAAAGTATGCCGAGAGAATGTGCTTAATTTCTCCAGAAAAGGCGTTTTCAGCACTAACTCGTAACCCTATTTCCATAGAGGAGGTCCACGCTCGGTTGATTTTAGCTTTGATGATTAAATTATCCCCTTTTTTTGCTGCGCTCAAGAAGTGGACGGCATCGATAGAGACTGTGACGCAAACTTTGTTGCTGTGTCTTTCAGCGACAACTAAGGCAATTCTATCTAAAAGGGCTGTAATTGTGCCTCCAAATGCAGTCCCTTGCGAGTTAAGATCGTTTGGAAAGATCTTATATACATAGTCGTCTACTTGAGACTCTCTTGGGGTTTTGGAGGCTTTCATAGCCTCATAATAAAAACTATCTATTTAAAGACAACGGTTTTATTCTTGTCTATAAATACCTTACCCTCAACAACATACTTAACTGCTTTTGAAAGAACAATAGCTTCTACATCGGCTCCATTTCGAGCAAGCTCTTGAGCTGTATAAGAGTGATCGACCGAAATCGTCTCTTGGTGAATGATTGGCCCCTCATCGAGAAGGGGAGTTACAAAGTGGGCTGTAGCTCCGATGACTTTTACTCCTCTTTCATAAGCTTGTAAATAAGGGTTTGCCCCTTTAAAAGAGGGGAGGAAGGAGTGGTGGATATTAATAATTTTTCCTGCAAAATCTCTGCAAAACTCGGGAGATAAAATTTGCATATATCTTGCTAAAACGATGTAATCAATTTTATATTCTTCTATAAGTCTTTTAATTTCTTTCTCTTGAGAGTATTTTGTTTCCGGGGTAATAGGCAGGTGGTAGAAAGGGAGATTATACCAGCCAGCCATTTCCTCAAGAATTTTGTGATTAGAGGCGATAAGAGAGATGTTAGCAGGAAGAAGGCCGGTTTTTTCTTTATTTAAGAGACTATTGAGACAGTGTCTTTCTTTAGAACAGAGGATGAGAAGGTTTGGTTTTTTCTCTAGATCAAAAAGCTCCCAATTCATAGGAAGTTTTTGGAAATTAGCTCGTAAGGAGGCTTCGTCTTTTTCTGTTTCAAAGACAGCTCGCATAAAAAAGCCGTTTGTATCGGGGTCACTAAACTGGTCAAAGACAAGAATAAAGCCGTCTTGATCAAAAATCAAAGAAGAGACTTCAGCCACAATCCCTTTTCTATCCTGGCACGTAATCTTTAATAAGAATTTTTTCTTTTGCATAATAATCTTTATTTTTACCATAGTCAGTCTTAGAGGGTGTCTAAGAATTAACTTTTGTCCGAGTTTTTCGATTATTTTGGCCGATTTTCATCCCAAATTCAAGGGGTAATATAGAAATGTCGATATTACCCCTTGAATTTGGGATGAAAATCGACCGAAATTTAATTTTTTGACACCCTATTAAAAGGAAAGGGGTATGAAAGAGCCTGTTAGGGTTGCTGTTACGGGAGCTGCGGGTCAGATAGGTTATAGTTTGGTCTATAGAATAGCCTCTGGTCAAATGCTTGGATATGATGTTCCAATTATTCTCCATTTATTAGAAGTTGAAGGGGCCTTGAATTCATTAAAAGGCGTTGAAATGGAGTTAGATGACTGCGCTTTTCCCTTATTGCATGGGGTTGTGTCTGGAAGCGATCCGAATAAAGTATTTGATGGTGTTGATGTTGCGATTTTAGTGGGGGCAAAGCCTCGCGGTAAAGGCATGGAAAGAAAAGACTTACTCCAAGATAATGCCAAAATTTTTGTAAGCCAAGGAAAAGCTTTGAATCGAAAAGGGGTAAAAATTTTGGTGGTTGGCAACCCTGCAAATACAAATGCGTTAGTCCTTTCAAAGAATGCAAAAGATCTTCCTAAAGAAAATATTCGATCGATGATGAGGCTTGATCAGAATCGGGCGATTGCAGTTTTGGCAAAGAAGGCCAACGTTCTTACAAAAGAGGTGAAAAGGGTTGCAATTTACGGGAATCATTCGACAACAATGGTTCCAGATTATTGTAATGCAACGATTTCAGGTAGAAAAGCAATCGATGTGATAAAAGATAAAGAATGGCTTGAGAAAGATTTTATCGATACTGTGAAAAATAGAGGCGCTCAAATCATTGAAGCTAGAGGGCTTTCTTCTGCAGCATCGGCAGCAAATTCAGCGATTCAATCGATACAGGACTGGGTTTTAAAAACTCCGAAGGATGACTTTTTTTCAGCAGGTGTCTACATGCCAGAAAAAGACCTTTTTTATTCCCAAGCTCTTTTTGATCAAAAAATTGTAGCTGATCTTAAGGTAGATGAGTTTCTTGAAGAAAAGATGAAAGCTACAGAAAAAGAGTTAATAGAAGAAAGAGATGCAGTGAGGATCTATTTATGAGTGAAGTTCTTTTTGAAGTCACAGATGACAACTTAGAGAGCGGGCTTAGAGGAGTTCCTGTCGGTTATTGCACTACGTCGCGTGTTGATCCAGATAAAGGGCTTCATTACAGAGGAAAATCGGTTCGAGAGTTTGCTCATTTGAGACCAGAAGAGGTTATTTATTGCATCATGGAAGGGAGTTTTGATGGAGATTCTCCTGGATTTAAAGGGTTTTCTGAGGGCTTACAAAAACAGGCTAAATTGCATCCCAAAGTAAAAGAATATATTTGTAAATTACCGAAAGAAAGTCACCCCATGAAGCTTTTGCAGCATGCGCTTACATTTATGGCAACTTTTGAATCAACTGGGAACTACGCTGCAGACTGTATGGGAGTGATTGCAAAAATTCCTGAAGTTGTTGCGATTTTGATTAATTATCATGCAGGTTGGGGAGAAACAAAAGAGTCGAATCCGAAACTCGGATATATCGAAAATTTTTGTCATATGCTGAATGTGCCAAATCTCAAAAATAAAGAAGTTTTTATCGAAGTGATGCGTCTATTTAATGTGTTGCATTACGACCATGGTGGGGGGAATTTATCGACATTTGTGGGAAAAGCCGTTGCATCAAGTCATGAAGATATGTATAGCTCTCTTTCTGCTAGCATGTGCGCTTTAGAAGGGCCTTTGCACGGGAAAGCAAATCAAGTCTGTCTTGCTTTCATTAAAGAAATCTATCAAGAAGTGGGCGATCTTGTAACAGGCGATCAGATGGAAGATTTGATCCGAAAAAGATTGCAGGCAGGCAAATTGCTCTATGGATTTGGGCATGCAGTTTTAAGAAAAGAAGACACAAGAGCTACTCTTTTAGCAGAAGCGGGAGAAAAGTATTTTAAAGATCACCCTCTTGTAAGAATTGCTCTTCTTTTAAGAGAAAGAGCGCCTAAAGTTTTAATGGAAAATCCAAAAATTAAAGATCCGTATGCAAATGTCGATTTGATGTCAGGAGCTATTTTGGCAGCTTGTGGATTCCCTTATCCTGAATATTTTACAGTTCTTTTTGGTCTCGCAAGAGTTATTGGAATTGCGCGGCAAATCGTCTACGAAAGATGTGAAGCAAGAGGCGGCAAAGGCACTCCTATCATAAGACCAAAATATCTTTATAAAGCAGCCTGACCCCAAATGGGAGGTTTAGTTTCCTTGCAATTTACTAAATGATTCTCCAAAATAGGGTGTATGAATTTTCATGAAATAGAAGAGATTTTTAACAGAGCTTGGCGGTTTGCTTTTTCCAAACAAAAGTTTTTTTTAGTCTTTTCTGCGCTTCTTGCCTGCGGTGTTTTAGTCGTCTTTTGTAAAACTCTCTCTTTTTCAGCAGGCCCCTGGGTTAAAATGAGCCTTTCATTTTTGCCTGTTTTTTTATGTACTGGGGTCATGCTTGCAATAGGAGTTTTATTAAATAGGATTTATTATCACGAGATCAAAGGGAATACCATTCAGTTTAGAAAGCTTTTTATTGATTCCTTTGAGACGTTTATGGGCGCTGCCTACCTCTCTCTTCCTATGGCTCTTGGCTATTTATTTCTCTGGACGTTGATGGGTATTTTTTATCTTTTAAAATCACTTCCCATGGTGGGGGAAGCAATTGGTGTTTTGCTCTCATTTGGACCATTTTTGCTTGTTCTTGCCTCTTTATTGTTAGGGTTTTTAAGCGTTTTAATTCTGTTTTATGCAACTCCTCATATTGCCCTAAAAAAGCAGGTCCATTTTACCGTTGCTGAGGAAATTTTTGATAGATTGAAAGTGAGCCCTTTTGCAAATATTTTATTAATGCTTGTCGGTATTTCTCCCCTTCTTGCTTGTATTGGGTTTTTAACTCTTTCGGCATTTTTAACAGGGCTTGGTTATGTTGCAGGGAAAGCAGTTCTTGCAGTCTCTTTGCAGTGGTTTTTTATCATGATTCCATTTGCCCTTCTTTTGACCCCTTTTGTTGTCTTTTTCTTTAATTTTGCGACAGAGAGTTTTGGAATGTTAGCAAGAAGAGGACGAAAAGAGCGGGCTTCGGAGGATGAGTGCGTGTCGCAGTTGTAGGAGCAGGCCTTGCAGGTCTTGGGGCAGCCTACTTTTTACTTAAAAAAGGATTTTCAGTTACAATTTTTGATGAAAATGGGGTAGGTGGTGGAGCTTCCGGCATTCCTGTCGGTCTTTGTCATCCCTATGTGGGAAGAAGTGGAAAGCCTTCTAAATTTTCAGATGAGGCACTTTTTCTTACAAAAAAGCTTTTAGATGATGCTGAAAAAACTGTAAACAAGAGGTTAGCGGATAGAAGTGGTATTTTAAGAGTAGATTGGACCCCTTTTGAGTGGTATCCAGATCTAAAAAAAGTTGAAGAGGGTGTATTAATCTCTTCTGGAATGACAGTTTTTATTAATGAATATGTACATGCTCTTTTTGCCTCACTAAAAGGTGTTGAATTCATACAAAAGAAAATTTCATCAGCAGCTGACTTAGAAGAGTTTGATCAGATTGTTTTTGCCATGGGATTTGGCATGAAAGAGTTTGATTTGCCTGTTAATTTTGTAAAGGGTCAAGTATTGATTGGAACTACAGATAAGTTTTTAGATAAAACTCTAATGAAAGCCAAGGGGCATTTATCGCCAATCGGAGAAAAAAGAGTGCAATTAGGATCAACGTATGAGCACCATTTTCTTTCAGATAAGCCAGATATGGAAATTGCTAAAAAAGAACTCAAAGAAAAGCTTTTAGCGTTCTTTGCAAGAGAGGGGGAGTTTTTTATTGACAGCGTGTGGGCTGGAGTTAGGGTTTGTGTGAAAGAGGGATATTTACCGATAGTCCAAAAGTGTAGCCAAAAAGCGTTTATTTTTACAGGTCTTGGATCAAGGGGGCTTCTCTATCATGCATATTATGGACGCCATTTAGCTGATTTGATAGGATAAAGAGATGAGATTTTTATTTTTGGGAACAGGAGCATCTTCGGGAGTACCCGTTATTGCATGCAAGTGCGATGTTTGCATGAGCTCGAATCTCAAAAATAAGAGACTTAGAACATCGGGCCTTTTGCAAGCTAATGGGAAAAATTTTTTACTAGATGCCTCTCCTGATATTAGATATCTCTCTTTGAAGTATCAAATTTCTCATTTGGATGGGCTTTTTTTGACACATCCCCATGAAGATCATATTGGGGGCTTGAATGATTTGCGACCCTATTTTTTTATCTATAAAAATAAATTGCCTCTTTTTTTATCCGATTCTACCTATGAAGTTCTAAAATACCGTTTTTCTTACCTTTTGGATCGATTTGCACCAAATATTGTAACTGATAAACGGGGGGAGATATCTTTAAATGGATTAAACGGTAGATATTTTACCTATAGCCAAGAAGGTGTTTTTGTAAATGGATTTAGGTTTGGAAATTTCGCTTACGTGACAGATATTAAAGATTACGATCTTTCTTTGTTTGAAGATCTAGAAGGTGTAGAGACACTTGTTTTAGGAGCAATTAATGAGGCGCATTCTAAGATGCATTTTACGATTAAAGAGGCGTTAGAATTTAAGAAAAAAATAACTAGTGTAAAGAGGTGTTATTTGACGCATCTTTCTCATGAAGTTGATCATGAATCTCTTAGCAAATCACTTCCAGAGGGAGTTTTGCTATCTTACGATGGGCTTATCATAGATGTCTGAATTAGAACAAAATCAGCAAGAAAGATACGATTTAACAGAGGTAAAAACGGTTGCTTTAGTGGGGGTATTTCCTTCGGGGAAGGATCAGACTAATTGTTTAGAGTGTTTGGAAGAGCTTGAGTCACTTGCAAAGACGTATGGATTTGAAACGAAAAAAATTATTGCCAGCCCGATAAAAGAATTTAATGCGGCAACTTATATTGGAAAGGGAAAAGCAGATGAAATTGGAAAAGCGCTTGTCTTAGAAGAAATTGATGCAGTTATTTTCGATGATGAAATTACCCCTAACCAACAAAAAAACTTAGAAGAAATTATCAAAAGACCTGTTTTAGATCGAACCGAACTTATTTTAGAGGTTTTTGCAAAAAGAGCTCAGACAAAAGAGGCAATGTTGCAAATTGAGCTTGCGAAGGTAAAATATCAGCTTCCAAGGCTTAAACGGATGTGGACACACTTATCTAGACAAAAGACAGGGGGTGGCGGAGGAGGAGCTCTTCGAGGTGAGGGAGAAAAGCAGATTGAAGTTGATAAACGACTTTTAAAAGATCGGCTAGTTCATCTAGAAAGAGAGATTAAAGTTATCAAAGAGCAGAGGGAGATTGTTCGAAAATCTAGAATTCGAACAAACACGCCTACATTTGCAATCGTAGGATATACAAATGCGGGAAAATCAACTCTTTTAAATGCATTAACAGGAGCTGATGTTCTTATTGAAGATAAACTGTTTGCCACACTTGATCCTACAGCTAGGAAATTTATTTTACCAAACAAACAGACAATAGTGCTTGTCGATACAGTAGGTTTTATTCGTAAACTACCACATACTCTTGTCAACGCATTTAGAAGCACTCTAGAAGAGGCTGCATTCACAGATATTTTGCTGCACGTGATTGATGTTTCGCATCCTCTTGCCATAGATCATGCTGAGACAACAATGAACGTTTTAAAAGAAATTGGGGTAAAAGACAAGCCTGTAATTACACTTTTTAATAAAATTGATAAAGCAGAATCAGATGAAGCAATGATTAAGCTTAGGCTAAAGTATCCTAAAACTGTTCGAATCTCTGCAAAAAATAAGACTGGATTTGATGAGCTTATTGACCTTATGCTGTCTGAGATTGCAAAACTTAGAAAAGTTGTTAAACTCAAAATTCCACAAAGTTATTACGCATTAGCTAGTGAATTAATGAGAGAGGGAAGAGTAATTTTTTCAGGGTATGAAGAGAACGATATTTTGCTAGAGATAGAAATTCCTGCATCACTTGAGCATAAAGTTGTCTCTTTTTACCACGACTTTTCCTACTAGACTTTTATCGAAACTTTGCTTTGACTCGAAAAAAGATCAATAACAAGCCAAGGAGAGTGTCGAAAGAAGTCTATTGCTTGATAGATTTTCGGGCAAAGGCTGAAATTTTGTGGGCAGCTGTTGTTAAAGCTGACGAGGCTTCATCAACTGCTTTCGATATATGATGTTCGGTAAGAGTTTTTAGAGCCTCTTCAGTTTCGCCGTCTAAAAATCTCTCTTTTAGACCTCCTAAGAGGCCATCCACCTTAGATGCCAACTCCTCTTTTAAAGTGCTTAGAACCTCTTTTTTTGTTTCATCTGTTGCATTAGATTTTAGATAGGCTGATCCCATTCCCTCTTCTCCGACAGGTGAGGCGAATGGTCGAGGGGATAAAAAATCAGCCATAGACATAGGTGGAGCGCTTGTGTCACCATCAGATCTATAGCTTTGGCTAGATGCCTGAGAGCTTGGTGAAAATAAAAGAGGTGTTAAAGAGGAGTCTAGGGAGATTCTCGTTAGTCTATCAAGAGCGCTAGATGCGCTTGAGGAGATGCTAGTCGCTGTCGCACTTACATCGCTCAAAACGTCTCCGGCATTTTTTAAGTATCTAGTTGCACCGACTGCAGCTTCAAATGTTCTAACCGAGGGAGGGATGATTTCAGCAATTTCTGCAGCTTCAGGTGTTAAAAAAGCTCTTGCAGCAGTTGATGCAACAGCAACCCCAGTGCTCACTTTTCTAGCATGTTTTAAAAGTTTTCCTTTTAGAGTTTGCTTTGCAGCATTTGCCTCAGTTTTAGATAGTTCGTCTTCGTTTTCTGTTTTCAAATCTTCAATTTTTGTAGCAATTCGTTGAAGAGCTACGTGTTGAGAGTGCTTTAAAGGTTCTGTAGCAGTAGCTATGTGTTCAAGAACAACGCTCGAGGCTCTTCTTAAGCCAGCTTTTGCCTGTTCCATTCTTTTTTTGACGGAAGTTTTAGCCTCTTCTTCAGCAATCTGAACAGAAATTTCTGCAGACATATTTGAAATAGTTTTTAAAACGTTATCCATGCAATAAACCTATAATTAATGATATCCTTCAATTATTATAACATCTTTTTTTTCAAAAAATCAATTAAATATATAATTAGATTTTTAAAATAGGGAGCTTAAAATAAGCTGAATTATAGATTTTAAATATTGATAATTAATGAGTTATGATTTCTTGAGAGGGCTTTGGGGTACAGTCAAAATTGAGTTTGACTTGTTGTATAATCCCTGTGGCAATCATCTGAATTGAGATAAGGCACATGAGGAGGCCTCCAAAACGTTCAAATGCTATTAGTCCTTTTTCCCCAATAAGTCCCTTAATATAAGAGGCCCCGAGAAGTATCAGAAGAGAGGGGATCCAAGCGAGAAAAATCACAAGGACAATTTTCCAAGAAGCTTCGAATTGTGTTCCGTAAAGCATTACAGCAGAAAGACTTCCTGGTCCTGCCATCCCTGGAATTGCGATGGGTACAATCATAGGTTCTAAGATGGGTGTGTCTGATGTTTGAGGGTTATGTTTAGGGAAGACCATAGTCAGAGCAACAATGAAGAGTAGGACGCCGCCTGCAATGCCAATAATACCGTGTCCGATTCCTAGAAAGTTCATCACATTTTCGCCAAAAAAGCCAAAAAGTATTAAAAAGCCGAGTGCAATGATCATTTCACGCACAAGGATAATTTTTTGACGTCTTTTAGAAAAATTTTTTAGCAATGCGATATAAAAAGCTAAATTTCCTAGCACATTGTAAACAAGAAAAAGTGAAAATGCTGCGGCAAATATTGTCATGAGACCATTCTAGTCGTTAGCCTCTTTTTTTAAAAGAGGGAAAATGTGTATGATATGTGTGTGATAAAAATAGATGATAGATTTAAGCCTTTTTCGCACACCTTTGGTCAAAGGTGTATGATTCCAAAAAGCAATTGGGGTATTGAAGCTTATCCGAGAGAGATTAGGTTTTTCTTTGAAGAAAAATCTATATCTTTAGAGCTTGACCTAAGTGCACCTATTAAAGAGTTTACCCTTCAGCTAGATTTAGAAAAAGATGTTGTAAGAGTTTTTGGAAGGGCAAAAGAGGGGTATTTCCATTTTGAGATTTTTCACGAAGGGAAAAAAATAGTTACTACCTTAAAAAGAGGTCACTCAATTCCATACTCTTTTGCTGGAAAAAAAGGTGTATTAGAAAGACACCAGTTTTTGGAAATAGAGACAGAGAGAGCATTTGAAGATTATCAATTAGAAAGATTATCTCTTGGGGTCACTAAAAAACTTGATTGGGAGATGGTGATTCGAAGGGGTGAATTAAAAGAGATTTTGCCTATTTTGTTTTTTTTAGGACAAAAAGTTGATTCAGATTTAAGTGATTCTTCATTTTCAATTGATTCGATACAATCTTTTATAAAGGCCCATTTTGATTTCATGCTTGTTCCTAAAAGATCTGTTGAGAAAAGAATAGGCACAACTGAAAAAGATCTTCCAGAACATATAAAATTTTCTGCAATTCTTTATAAGTGTTACGAACACATTCGGTCGTTTTTTCTAAAAGAGGAGAAGGGAGCTGTTTTTATTTTTCCAAATCTTCCGAAAGAATTTATATATGGGAAATTAGTAGGTCTTAAGACTTCTAAAGCGATTATTGATATTGAATGGACAAAGAGAAGAGTTAGAAAAGTTCGTGTCGTTGCAACAGGATCTGGTGTTTTAGAAATTAAGTGGCCGAAAGATATTGACTCATTTCGCTTAAAAAATAGACCTCATGAAAAAGGAAAAATGGTCTCTTCATCTGATGACATTATCCTTTCACCTGGGCAAATTTACTACCTAGACAAATTTCAAAAGTAATTGTATAGGATCAAATAAATGTATATTTATTTGAGAGTCTATGGAATTAGAATTAAATCGAGATGAAGTTCATTTACTAATAACTGGTAGTCATCAAAATCCTCATCAATTTTTAGGCTTACATGAAAGCTTGTTTGGGGAAAAAGTTATCCGAATTTGGGCTCCTAAAAAAAGTGAGTTGTTTTTTGAGTATTTAGGAGAAATTGTGAAGGCAACTCTTGCCGATCCTGAAGGTCTTTTTGTTTATCATGTACCAAAAAGTACAACAAACCTAGATTACAGAATTTTTCATTTAGATGGTTCATTAGATTACGACCCCTATTCATTCATTCCAACCCTCTCTTTTGTGGATGCTCATCTATTTCACAGAGGGATTCATTACCAGATCTACGATGTTTTGGGGGCGCATCCTATAGAGCATCAGGGTGTTGTGGGCGTTAAATTTGCTGTGTGGGCGCCAAATGCTTCGAGAGTCTCTTTAATGGCTGATTGTAATCATTGGAAGCAACACGTACATCCTATGCGAAAAATTGGAGAGAGCGGTCTTTGGGAAATTTTTATTCCTGGTAAAAGAGAGGGAATGCTTTATAAGTTTGCAATTCGAACAGCGTATGGTCATGTTTTTTTTAAAACAGATCCGTATGCGAATCAATTTGAGCTTCGTCCAAACACGGCAGCTATTGTTACTGATACGAATCATTTTACGTTTAGAGATCATGAATGGATGCAGAAACGAACAAGGGTAAATCAGCTTGACGGCCCAATGAACATTTATGAAGTCCATTTGGGCTCATGGATGAAAAAAGGGGGTCAGTTTTTAAATTATAAGGAATTGGCATCTGAGTTAGTTCCTTACATGAAAGAGATGGGATATACTCATGTTGAGCTTATGCCGATTATGGAGCACCCTTTAGATGAATCATGGGGGTATCAAACCACTGGGTATTTTGCTCCCACAAGTAGGTATGGATCGTTTGAAGATTTTCAATATTTTGTCAATCATCTACATATGCACCACTTGGGCGTTATTTTGGACTGGTCGCCAGGTCACTTTCCAGACGATGAGTTTGCTCTCTCTTATTTTGATGGAAGTCATCTTTATGAAAAAGATCATCCTGTTATGGGAAGACACCCTGAGTGGCATACGAGAATTTTTAATTATGGACGAAAAGAAGTTTCTAATTTTTTAATTGCAAGCGCACTGTTTTGGTTTGAAAAGACCCATGTTGATGGTTTGAGAGTTGATGCTGTTCAGTCTATGCTCTATCTTGACTATGGGAGAAGAGGGGGGTATTGGATACCAAATGCAGTCGGAGGAAAGGAGAATTTAGATGCGATTGAGTTTATGAAGCATTTAAATTCAATTGTTCATCAAAAATTCCCTGGTGTTCTAATGATTGCAGAAGATGCTTCTCTATTTGAAGGGGTTACAAGACCACTTGAATGGAACGGTCTTGGATTTGATATGAAGTGGAGTATTGGCTGGATGAATGACACATTAACGTTTATGAAAAAAGATCCGATTTATAGAAAGCACCATATGGACGATTTAACAAGAAGTTTTTGTTACGGGTTTAGTGAAAGGTATTTACTTCCTATTTCACACGATGAGGTGGTGCATGGGAAGGGGGCATTATTTGAAAAAATGCCGCTTGATGAGTGGGATAAGTTTTCCCAAATGAGGCTTTACTATAGCGCAGCCCTTGCCCATCCAGGAAAAAATCTTTTTTTTATGGGGTATGAACTTGCCGAATGGAGAGAGTGGAATTGCAAGGGAAGTCTTGATTGGGATTTATTAAGTGACCCAAATCGAAGGAAGTGGAAACGATTTGTTCGAGAAATGAATCATTTTTATTTGCAAAATCCATCGCTTTGGCAAATAGATTTCGATCACAAAGGGTTTGCTTGGATTGATTACAAAGATTATAATCACTCTGTTATTAGTTATATTAGGCAGGGGATTTCATCGAAGCTTGTTTGTGTTCATAACTACACAAAATCTGCATTTGATGAGTATATCATTCGTCTTCCTAACGTTTCATCGGTCAAAGAAGTTTTAAATAGTGATGATGAACGCTATGGAGGATCGGGGAGAGTGAATCGTGAGATTTATGTCACCCATGATAGAAGCGGTTTTTGTATAAAGATGCCAGCCCTTGCCACAATGTTTTTTGAGGTGTGGTTTGAAGGTGAAGACGAGGGAAGAGTATGCTAGGCTTGTGGAAGAGGCAAAAAAACACGATGCGCTTTATTACGTGGAAGCCAAGCCTCTTATTTCTGATTATGAATATGATCGATTAATTAAGTCAATTGAGGGTATAGAAAAAGAGCATCCAGAGTGGATTCTAACAACCTCTCCGACACAAGCTGTTTCTAGTGATATTCAGTCTGGATTCAAACAGGTAGAGCATGTTCGTCCGATGCTCTCTTTAATGAATACCTATTCTGAGGAAGAGCTTTCAGATTTTGTTAAACGAATGGAGAAAATTTTAGGAGAAACTGGTTTTGCTTTTATGGCAGAACTAAAAATTGATGGAATTGCTTTATCGCTTCGGTATGAAAAGGGAAAATTTGTTAGGGCTGTTACTAGAGGTGATGGAAAAAAAGGCGACGATGTTACAGAAAATGTACGAACAATAAAAACCCTTCCTCATGAGCTAAAAGGGGAGCAAATTCCCGATGTGTTAGAACTTCGAGGTGAAGTGTTTATGCCTCTTGCTGTATTTTACCAGTTGAATAAAGAAAAAGAGGAGGCAGGGGAAGATGTCTATGCAAATCCTAGAAATGCAGCAGCTGGTTCTTTAAAACTCTTAGATCCGAATCAAACAAGGCAGAGAAGCTTAGCTGTTATTATTTATGATGTAGTAGATAGCGAATTGAGCTGCCAGTCAGAAATTGCAACATACTTAAAACAGTTTGGACTTCCTGTGTTTTCTGAAGGGCAAAGCAGTTTATGTAAAAATGTCTCTGAAATTTTATCTTTTGCAAAACAGGTCGAAGAGAAAAGAGGCTCATTTCTTTTTGAGATCGATGGAATTGTTGTTAAGTTTGATGAATTGGCAAAACGAGATGAAATTGGGTTTACTGGAAAAAGTCCTAAATGGGCAGTTGCTTATAAATTTGCACCAGAGCAAGCCATTACAAAGATAGAAAATATCACAGTGCAAGTAGGAAGAACAGGTGTGCTTACCCCAGTTGCTGAATTAAAGCCTGTTAAGTTAGCAGGAAGTACAATTTCAAGAGCTACTCTACACAATCAAGATGAAATTGATAGAAAAGACATCCGAATTGGCGACACAGTTATTATTGAAAAAGGGGGCGATGTCATCCCGAAAGTTGTCTTGGTCGATTTTACTAAAAGATTGATTGATTCAGTCAAATGGTCTATGCCTCTTAATTGCCCAAGCTGCCATGAAAAAACTATTCATATCGAGGGGGAGGTTGCTGTTCGTTGCGTAAACCCTTTGTGCGGTGCAAAAAATTTAAAAAAAATCACCTTTTTTGCCGCAAAAGATGCAATGGATATTGATCACCTCGGTGAGAAAGTGATTGAGAAACTTGTCAATAAAGGATTTGTGAAAACAATTAGCGATATTTACGAGTTAACTCCAGAAAAGCTAGGGCAGATAGAGGGTTTTAAAGAAAAGTCAGTGAAAAACGTTTTAGAAAGTATTGAGAAGTCAAAAGAGACAACTCTTGCTAGATTTATTTTTGCACTTGGCATTAAACACATTGGCGAAATTGCAGCCGAAGCGATCGCAGATACTGTTTTAGATTTGGATGGTTTTTTAGCTCTTACAGAAGAAAAACTTCTGGCTATCGAAGGAATTGGAAAAATCGTCTCAGAATCTGTCATGCAGTTTCTTTCGCAAAAAGAGAGTGTTGAGGAGATTCATCGTCTTATCAAATTAGGCGTTAAACCCAAAGGGCGAAATAAAATCGATCATCCATTTTCTGGAAAAACCTTTGTCCTGACAGGTACTTTAAAACAATTTGGTAGGTCAGAAGCTGCCGAATTGATTAAAGAGCGGGGAGGCAAAGTCTCTAATTCAGTAGGTCCTGGAACTGATTACCTTATAGTAGGAGAAGAGGCCGGTTCAAAATTAGAAAAAGCCAAAAAATTAGGCATCACTATTTTGGATGAGCTTGAGTTTTTTAACAGCGTATCTAAATCTATTTAATTAATTATTGCGTCCCTTATAATTAGATGAAAATAATAAAGGTAAAATAATTTTATGAAAATAAGTTATTATGTAGATACAGGCCAATTTTTTGCTACTTATATAAATAATACCTGTATGAATTGGTATCCTGAGCCAATAAATATTAATCAGGCAAAGTTAGATGATTTCTTAAACTCTTGGTTTTCACAGTTAGTTAATATTCAAGTTGATACAATCATTTTATCATTTGCTCAAATAAATGATTTGTTGATTTTAGGCAGTGGAAAGGCAGGAGATTCTCTTGATACAATTACTCCGATTATTTATTCAGGGAATGTAATTGAGCATGATGCTTCAGGAAAGCCTTCAGTTTATGGAAAGTATCTTGTAGGAACAACAGGTCAAGATGCTCTTCAATATTTTATTGCAGGAGCGCACAAGAATAATTTGAAAGTAATGGTTGCTTTTGGAGGGGAAGAGGCAACTAGTGTGCAAATGACGTTTCCTTCCGATCCAAAAACCGTTGCAACAGATCTTGCTAACTTTTTGAAATCTTATGAAATAGATGGTGTTGATTTTGATATAGAAGGATCTGGATTAACTATTTTGACAGCAAATGATGTTTCAGATGTCATTACGTTTTTTCAAACTCTTAAAGGATTCGTAACTAGTTCGACTCTGACAGTTGCTGGTGCATTAAGTTCTGGGCCAATTGATAACCCTCCATTAGGATTAAATCCTTTATTTTCGAATCTAAATAGTTGTTTTACAGGCGTTAATTTGATGCTTTATAGTACCAATCAATATTATTTGGATGCCGATAATGTGACATGGGGTATTAAGCAATGGCTTTCTTATGTAAGTCCCAGTATGCTTCATGTAGGTTTTTATGATGCAATTGCTTATGAGCAGCCTAGCGCAAGTGCAGGAGAGCAGTATTCTATTCCTTCTCAATTCACAAGAGGGGAGGCTGCCGCATGGGTTTATCAGCAAGTATTAAAACAAGTAGGAAATCCTTCTTTAGGAAATCCATTTTTTTGGACAGATAAGCCGCAAAATTTGACGAATACAACCACAAATCCTCCTACAGCAGAGATAATTTCGGATTTTTATAATACGATTACGAATCCAAATATAGGAAATGTTACAGTTACAGTTCCTGCAGTTTCTGGGTTAACAACTCTGCCAGGTCCTGTTGTTATTGGGGGAGTTTCGTTTCCTATTACAGCTTACGGATCGCCAGTAACACAGGAATTTCCTGTAGGAAGCAATTACCCAGCTACTGCTCCGAGCGTTATTCAAGGAACAACTCTCTATCAAGCCACTGTTACTCCAAGTGTAGTAAATGTTACAAAAGGCGATACAACAAATGTAGTTGTTAATTACACAGGAGCGCCTTTACAAAAAGGGACTCTTGGCATTCAAATTCAATCGATTGCAAATCTTCCTTTGCAGTCACTGCCAGAGATCAGCGTTGCAGGGGCTCAGTTTTCTTTTACAAATCAACCATTTAATACGCTAATAAAAAATTTGGTGGTACCAGGGACATATACAATTGAACCGCCTACAATTTTAGTGGGAGATTATCAGTTTACCGCAAAGCCTGTTGTCGTCACTGTTTCTGCAAATAATGAAGTCGACGTAACAATCGTTTATACATCGGTTGTAGTAGAACAGGTTACAGCAACAGTGACGGTGACGTCATATTCTAAGACATCAGCTGGATTGGCCCTTGCTTTTCAGACGACAGGATCTCAAATTAATCCGCCATGGACTGCTCTGATTAGTGGGAATTACACAAGTTTAGGAAGTACAGGTTATGGCGCAGCATTTAGTGTTGCTAATGGTGTGATTACCGCAGACGTTACAGCTTCATGGAACAGTATAAAAACTGGAGTTAATGCGCAAATGGGGGTCACAGTTGAGGGACCATCTGGGGCTAATTTCGTTCCAACTTCTGTTACAGTTAATGGAAGTCCTTGTAATATAGCGCTAAACACTTCCAATTAAGGTTTGGTGGTTGAAGCTGTGGGGAGTTACCATCGTGAGGGTTCCGATAAGAGAGTCGGGACCTTCGGTGATCACTTTTTTCCAGCATCTCGTTCGCCCTTTGAGCTGACCTGTTTTGGTTCTTTTTTCAATTAAAACTTCAACAGGATTGCCGAGCATGCTAGCTCTTTCTTCAGCGGCTTGTCTGTTGTGTAGTTCTAAAAGCCTTTGGAGTCTTTCTTCTTTTACAGATTCGGGAACGTCGTCTTTCCATCGCATAGCAGGTGTTCCTTGGCGGGAGCTAAACGAGTAGAGGAAGGCAACTGAGTAGGGAATTTTTTTGAAAACTTCGTATGTCTCTTCGAATTCTTCGTCTGTTTCTGTAGGAAATCCTACGATGATATCTGTGCCGAGGGAAGCATTCGGGACGATTTCCTTGAGGAGGGCTACTTTTTCAAAGTATTCTTCCTTTGTATAGATCCGGTGCATCTTTTTTAAGATCCGGTTAGAGCCTGCTTGGATAGGAAAGTGAACAAATTCGCACACGGAGGGGAGATCGCGTATTGCAAACATTAATTCTTTTGTAATGTCCACAGGGTGGCTTGTAAGGAATCTAATTCTTTTAATCCCATCGATTTGGTCGAGTTTATAGAGTAAATCATGAAATAAGATATTAGACTCTTTTTTATCTTTTCCGTAGCTATTAACGTTTTGTCCTAAAAGAGTAATCTCTTTATACCCTTTATCTGCAAGCATTTTAACTTCTGTTATGATGTCGTCATGAGGTCTTGATACCTCTTTTCCTCTTGTATAGGGAACTACACAGTAGGTGCAAAATTTGTCGCAACCTCTAATAATAGAGACATGAGCTTTAACCGAGTCTTCGCGCTCTGCTGCTAAGTAGTCAAGATTTTCTTCGAAAGCGCTGTCTGTCCGAAGAGCTTGTTTTCCTGTATGAATGACATCGTTTAAAACTTCATTTAAATCAGATATATTATTAGTGCCTAGGACAAAATCTACGTGGGGAATTTTTTTGAAAATTGCCTCTTTTTTCGCAACTGCCATGCAGCCTGTGACACCAATTAGGGTCTTTTTCTTTTTGGAACGACCTAAAAGACCTAGTTTTCCCATCACTTTTCTTTCCGCAAGATCTCTAATTGAGCAGGTGTTATAAATAAGAAGATCGGCTAATTCCTCTTCATGGACTCTTGTAAGCCCTCTTTTTAAGAGTTGCCCGACCATGATTTCTGTGTCGAGTTCATTCATCTGGCACCCGTAGGTGCGAATAAAAAAAGATTTTGGTTCTTGGTACATAGGAGAAACATTCTAGATGAATTGGCCCCTTTTTTCAATACCGAATTTTATCCTTGGCAAATATGGCCATTCATAGTATTCTCTATCTCAATTTTTAAATGTTGAAAGGTGAAAAATGTCAGCGCAAGGTAAGCAGCCAACGAAATTTTTTAAAACTAATCGTGGGGAGATGCAGTGGTATCTTTTCGACGCAAAAGGAAAGACTTTAGGAAGGCTTGCTTCTGAGATTGTAAAAGTTCTCAGAGGGAAACATAAGCCTCTATATACTCCAAATATGGATTGTGGCGATGGAGTGATCGTAATTAACGCAAAAGAAGTAAAAATTTCTGGAGCGAAAGAGGCTCAGAAGGTCTATTTTAGATACACAGGATATCCAGGTGGTCTTAAAGAAATTCCTTACAGAACGATGCAAGAGAGACATCCAGAAAGAATTATTGAACTTGCTGTAAAAGGTATGATGCCAACAAAAACGCCGCTCGGAAGACAAATGCTCCGCAAACTTCGCGTTTTTGCAGATGATAAGCATAACATGGTTGCGCAACAGCCAATTGAAGCGGGGAACTAAGGGGTAAATAATGAAAAAAAATGCAAATATTTCTCTAGGAACAGGAAGAAGAAAGACAGCAATTGCTCGTATTTTTATGAGAAAAGGGTCTGGAAAAATTACAATCAATGGTAGAGATGCAGAAATCTACTTTCCTTTAGATCTACAAAGACAATTAATTAAAGCTCCTTTAGAAGTTTGTAACGTAAATGATGTTGATTTAGTTATCAATGTAAAAGGTGGCGGATTAGAAGGGCAAGCAGTAGCTGTTCGTCATGCGCTTTCAAGAGCTTTAGTAAAAGCAGATGAAGATAGACGTCCTCTTCTTAAAGAGAAAGGATTCTTAACTCGTGACCCAAGGAAGAGAGAGCGTAAGAAATACGGTCAGCCTGGTGCGCGTAAACGCTTCCAATTCTGCAAAAGATAATTTTACTTGTTATCAATACTGTTTATTTTTTGAGCCTACCTATATTCCGGTGGGCTTTTTTTATGTTTTTAATTTTTGATTCAGGCCACAAAAATTATTATCTATTTATAACAGGGTTCACTAAGATCTGAAAAAAGTTTGCCTCAATTTTACAAGAGGCTCAATGATGTAGCAAGTGATGAAACTCAACAATCTTGTTTTAAGTGAAGCCGCACGATATCTTGTGAGGCATGACACTCAGACATTACAAAAGATAGGATATCGTGTCAGGCATGACATCCGGATATCGGCAAAGATAGAGGTTTTATTTTCATTTTTTTTAGCGATCGAAGGATTGCTTGTGTAGATTCATAAAAGCTATTTTAAGGTCACGCAAATGGTTCTATGTGAAAGAGGGGATGGGTTTATCAGTCGGGACATTCGGACATTGGATAAGGTCATCCAATAGGTGTATGAGAATTGGATGACCGTTATAGATGGGATGGTTTTATAGTTGAGAGAATGGGTACGAGTTTTTAAAGACGATGTAGCCTTTTTGAGGGTCTGCCTTAGCTGTAGAGAAAAAGGCTTCTTCTGTAAGATCGATGCTTGGGTTGGTCACAAAGCCTGTGCTTGTTTCGGTAGAAGAAGTAGTTCGTATTCCACCTGCTTCTAATTGTTCCTGAAAAAGTTTTGTAGTTTTTATTGTGTAAGAAACTTTTTTAGGGTCATCACAATTTTTTAGAGAGACTGTCAATTGCAACTCTTTTAAATCGGAAGATCCTTTTATTAGAGGAGCATCTTTTTTTCTTGGACAAATAATTTTGCAAGAGAGTTCATTATTTGTAGATGAGGGAAAATAAGTGTCTGGGAGCATTAGAGTTTCATCTAATTTAATGACCAAAAAAAGTTCATCATCTGTCCCAGACCAGTATGATTCATAGTAAGTTGGGGGGGTGAGTGGTTTTGCTTGCAAATTTATAAATGGGATAAAGGTACAAAGTAGTATATATAAATATTTCATAAGATTCCTTTTGGTTTATTTGATATATTTATTTGTAAGATAATTAATGTATGGATCTGGAGAAAAGGTTTTATTGATAGCCTTTTCAATTAAAAGTTTTGGGGGATACTGCCTTCCAAATTGATGAATTTTTTGATTTAAAAATTCTTTTATGGATAGAAAGTTGCTGTCTGCAATTTCTTTGTTCAAATCAGGGTGTGTATTTATTAGGGATGAAAAAAGTGCTCCGGCGTAGAGATTTCCAAGAGAATATGAGGGAAAATAACCAATTAATCCAAGTGACCAGTGGATATCTTGCAAGCATCCTTCAGAATCATTTTTAGGGGAGATTCCAAGAAGGTTTTGCATTTTTTCACGCCAAATTTCAGGAAGATCTTTAACCTTTAACGATCCGTCTAAAAGACCTTTTTCTATTTCATACCGCAAAATAATGTGAAGATTGTAGGTGACTTCATCTGAAAAAATACGAATTAATGTAGGTTTTACGAAATTGACATGACCGTAAAGTTTTTCAAGACAGACGTGCTCTAAAGCTTTTGGAAATAGCTCTTTTATCTTTGGGTAATAAGATGCCCAAAATGGTTTTGAGTGGCCAATGCAAGTCTCCCAAATTCTTGATTGACTTTCATGGATTCCAAATGAAGCAGCCTCTGCAAGAGGTGTACCAAAATATTTTTTCGGAAGGTTAGCCTCATAGAGGCCATGCCCTCCCTCATGAATCGTCGCAAGAAAAGCTTGAAGAAAATTATTTTCATTGAAATGTGTTGTTAAACGAATATCATCTGAAGAGAGAGCTGAGCAAAAAGGGTGTGCTGTTTCTGCTAAATGGTGATTATTTGGACTAAGACCCATTTTTAAAAGAACGTCAGTGCATAGTTTTTTCTGCTGTTCTATGGGAAAAGTTTTTCCTTCAAAAATGGTTTCAAAAGATTTGTCTTGAGTGTGTTGAATTTTTTCTAAAAGGGGGAGAATCTTTTCTTTTAAAGATGAAAAAACTGTGTCTAGTAATAAAACTGAAGTCTCAGGTTCATAAATATCGAGAAGCGCATCATAGGGGTGATTTTGATAGCCTAATAGGTCAGATTTTTTTTTCGTGAGAGCAACTATTTTTTCCAAGTGAGGAGCAAATGCTTTAAATGAAGCTGTTTTTTTTGCCTCTTTCCAAGCATCTAAAGAAAGGGTTGTGGCTTCAGTAAATTTTTTAAGAAAAGAGGCGTTTAATTTTTTCGCATGCAAATAATCTTTGCGCATTTGCTTGACGCAGGCAATTTCTTCCGGTTTTAAATCAGGCGTGAGAACTTCTCCTGTCTCTATAGAAATAAACCCTGAAAGTAGCTTTATATACTTCTTACTAGTCATTTGTTTGTGAATAAGTTCGTGTAGAAGTTTGTTTTGCTCTGTTTTTAATTCAGTGCCTAAAGAGGGCATGTTTGTCTCTTGGTCCCATTCTATAAGTCTTAGTGCAGAGGCAAGAACGGCTGCTTGTTTAGCGTGATTGCAGAGTTTTTTGTAGTTTTTTTCTAAAATTGTTAATTCCATGTAGAACTCTTAAAATGTTTTGAAGAAGTGCATTATAAATAGGTGTATAAAAAAACCAAGACAAATTGAATAAAGCAAGAGGTAAGCTTCCTAAGAATAGATCGCTTGTCCAGTGTGCACCTACAAGAAGTCTTGGAAGCGCAAATGGAATTGAGACTAGGGTAGCAAAAAGACCTGCTCTTTTGCCCATTAGGTAAAACGTTGAGAAAATAAACATGAAGATAGTAGAACCATGATCGGACGGATATGAGATAGATGAGAATTCTTTTACTTTTGTCCAACTGATGAGAGGGGCTAGGTGGAAAAAATCAGGCAATACTCCAGATGGACTTAGCGATTTATAGTGTAGCCCCCTTGTTACTCTGTAATTAAATACAAGATAACAAAACAGACTAAATCCAATAATTAATAAGGATGTAATAAGTCTTTCAAGCCATTCTTTTTTTCCGCCACGAATGATGTAAGGAATAATGAAAAATGCCATCACAACATCATAAAGCCAGTTTCCCATTTTTGAATTTAAATAGGCCCAAAAGTTGTGCGTTGAAGGGTGAAACCGAATAAGGTCGTTAAAAAAGTAGGCGGCTGAAACATCAATTTTATGAAAAAACTCTGTACTTCTTAAAAAAAAGGCAAGAGGAAGAAGTAAAAAAGTTAAAGGAACTATGAATTTTATTTTTTGCATAATCTGTATGTAAATCCTCCTTGGATCGCTATCGGAATTAGGAAAACAGAAAGCCATGGAGAGACTAGATAGTTTTCAGATAAAATCATAAAAGTTTTGATAATAGAATAAAAGAGAAGAAAAGAAAAAATTCCTATCACAAATGAGAGATAGGTTGTCTTTCTTTGGGATGGAATAATAAATGCTAAAAGACCAGTTGCAAATATAAAAGGGAACCAGGGGTGAATAAGTTTGTAGACAAAAGAGGAGAGATATTTTGCGTAATCTGTAGAAAGGGTTAAAGACTCTGTTGTTAAAATTGAATAAATTGTTGATAAGGAGCATTTTTCTGGAGGAACAAATCTCTCTTTGAGATCATCTAAAACAAAGGGAAGAGGAAGAGATTGAAATGAATTTGCTTTTTCAAATCTTCCGAGCGGATTCATTTCCATTTTGTCTGCAAAATGTCCTGTTAATAGATGATTTGTTTCTGAAACTGATTTACAGTGTATGATCTCTTTTTCAGAGATTATCCAATAAAGGTCAAAAACAGCGGAGTTCTCAATTTGATAGATGATTTTTTGGCCATTCTCGAGCGTTTTTACAACAATAGGTTCTTTTTTAAAACGCTTATTCTTCCGAGTCGATTGTATTTTCCAAGAAACTGCTTTTGCTATTCCAGCTTCAGTATTCCAATATGAGAATAGGAGTAGAATAGCTGCTAAAGTATAAAATGGAGCCGAGAGGCGAAATTTAGAGATGCCAGCAGTTTGAAGAGCAATTAACTCCCCCTGTTGTTTTAGTGTTTGAAGTGTATAGGTAGTTGCTAAAAGAAAGCTTAGGTTTATAAAAAAATCTGCTTTAAAGAGAATAAGACTTAAAAAATTAAAAAAAAGTCTTTTTACTGGAGGAAAAGACGAAAATGTCAAGAGTTCTAAGCAAAAGTAAGATGAAGTTAGAAAGAGAAAAATACAACTAAAAAGAAGAAGTAGTCTTTTAAAAATGAATTTAAAATAGATGAGGTTCATTAAATTTTACCCTCGACAATTTTTTTTTGGTGAAAAAAAGATGCTATTAAAATGAAAAGATGAGGGGCAAGTGTGTATAAAAGAGCCATAGAGAAGGAAATATGCCTATTTTTCAGTGCAAAAAAGCAGGCGAAATAACCAAATAGAGAAAAGAATAAAAATGCAAATTTGCCCTTTGTTACTTTTTTTCTATCTACTAGGCCTTGACTGATCCCGAAAAGGGTAAATGTAAAAGGGAATATAATTTTAGAAATTCTTTGAAATAGTTCAGCTCTCGCAGATGATCGAGTAGTTTTTAAAAGTGAGTTTGTAGAGTAGAGGTCGTAATCTAAAGCTTTTTCTGGTTTTTGAGTAAGAGATGTAAAAAATGATTCGGGCGCTAACATTTTTGACTGGTTGTCAATAATTAGATTATCAAATTCTTCTAAACCAGTAGGTAGGTGAGAAATAAGGGTTATGTTCTCTCCTTCAAGATTTTTATGAAAGTATTTTAAGTGGCGAGCCTTAAAAAGGGCGATTCTTTTTGTATCTTCATGAAAATAAGTGATTAAAACATTTTCAGCTTCTGTCCCAGTGCTTGCTAGATTCATTTCAGTATAGACATTTTTTAAAAATGGAAATTCGTTTTTTCGAAGTAATAGAAGCGGATTAACAGATTGGGATTCAATACTAATTTTGTTTAAAAGGAGCTTTGCGTAGGGGATAAATTCCGAGACAAGAAAAATATTTATTAAGAGAAGAAAAGCTCCTGCAAAATATATTGGGGTGAAAATTTTAAAAAGACCTAGACCACTTGAGCGAAGAGAGGTAACCTCTCCTGATGTGTTTAATTTATAAGCAGTTAAAATGGATGACAAGAAACTGCATAACCCAATAGCGTGAGGGAGAGTAATGCTTAACATACAAAGACTTAGCATAAATGCTTGCTTGTAAGTTGCCCCTTGGACAATAAGTAAGGTGAGCTTTTTGTGTTTAATTAGAAAACACAGGCCAAATAGGGTTGTCAGGCAGAGTGCGAAAATTTTTAGATAGGTTTTTGTAATGTAGTGCCATATAATGGTCATAGCCGAAAAAATCTGTCTTTTAAATTGATATAGAAAACATGATAAAGAAGATGCTTCAAAAAACAAAACAATATTTAGAAAAAACTCTTTCAAAAAATGGGAAATACTTACTTGCTTTGTCGGGAGGGGCTGATTCAATAGCTCTTTTTTATCTTCTTTTGGAAGGGAAATGGAATTTTCAAGTATGTCATGTTAATCATGGGTGGCGAAAAGAGAGTTTTTCAGAAGAGGTAGAATTAAAAACTCTTTGTGAAACACATAATATCGGATTTAATCTCTATCGAATAGAGCCTAATCAAAGTGATATGAAAAATGCAGAGGATAAAGCTCGGCAAAAAAGGCTTTCATTTTTTGAAAAGATCTATAAGGAAAATGACTTTGATGGTCTTTTTTTAGGTCATCATGCTGATGATCAAGTTGAAACAATTTTAAAACGGGTTTTTGAAGGCAGTTTTCTTTCCTATATTTCTGGTATGAAAGTAGAGTCGATTTTTAACGGTATGAGAGTCTTTAGGCCCTTGATTTTTGTGTATAAATCAGAAATCTATGAGTACCTAAAGTCTGAAAAAAGAGAGTTTTTTGAGGATGCAACCAACAGGGATCCAAAGTTTTTAAGAAGTCGAATGCGCATTGAAATGGTTCCTTATCTTGAAGAGGTTTTTGGAAAAGGTATTAGGGAAAATATTTTGCTTTTAGCCAGCCGGATTGACAGCTGTATGCATTATATTGAAAGGCAGGCAGAAGCGAAAAGTTTGTATGTCCACAAAGGACCGATAGGGTATTATTTGGCAACCTCTCTTTTGACTGAACAAGTTGAAGCTGAAGTACTTTTGAGAGAGATTTTTCAAAAAGAAAAAATTGACCTTTCAAGGGGAGAAATTGAAAAGCTTATTTTTTTAGCAAAAAGTGCAAAGGATCAAAAAAAGGTTAGCAAAGGAGATTGGAATTTAGTTGTTGAAAGAGACCATCTTTTTGTTTGTAAGCTCCCAAAATCACCAAGTTTTTCAGTTTCCAAGCTCCCCTTATATCGGCCATTAGATGATTGGAAAGGTGTTTTTCAAGGAAGTTCAGCGATTTATTTTCCTGAAGAGGGTTGCTACTTAGCGCCACCTATTTTAAATAAAAAATTGCCGAATGGGATGGAGCTAAAAGAGTGGTATCGAATTCATAAAGTTCCTGTTTTTTTACGCTCTTGGGTCCCAGTTATTTGGAGTCAGGGTGAAATTGTAGGGGATTGTTTAAGCGGTAAAAGTTGCCTTTCAGATAACCCTCTCTATGCAAATCATCTTTTGACCTTAAAATACGAATGAACTACCATGGAAGCTTGTGATGTGTGGTTGATATATTTTAGTTGTTTTTCAACTCAATTAAGTGTAATTAATATATTAATTGCGTGTAAAAACAAATTATTAAATATATAAGATATTAATTATGAAAAAAGACAACAATATGAAGCCAGATAACAAAAAAAGTTTTCCCGGAATTTTTATCTTTTTCGTAGTCGGCTTGATTGCGATTTTGCTCTTTCAAAATCTCTCTGATGTAAAAGGGGCTGGTGTCTCTTTTAGCCATCAGGTTGAGCATCTTGTGAATTTAGATCTAATTGATCCGAAAGAGAGTAGAAAAATCTCTTTAAATGACAATCTGGTTACATTTTCTGGTGTCTTTAGAGAGAGTTTAACAAATTCAGCAAAAGAGAGATATCGCTATTTGAGTCTCTTGGATCAAAATCATGAATTGCTAAGTCAGCAGGCAAATCTACTTGATGAGTTGAAAGTTCTTCAAAATCAAGTGTTTGATTCAGCTGTATATTTTCTTGCAATCACTGGTCTTAAAATTCCTGACGGAGGGTTTGTTGTTGTTTCTAAGTCATTTGATAGCTTAGATCGATTTAACTCTGTTGTGATAAAAGAGGTCCCCTCTTTCCCGAATGTCATGACACTTACGCAAGTTAAAACCTATTATGATGCAGCATCAAAAGATAAAAACGGTGCAAACCTTTCTAACTTAGGAAAAGGGATGCAAAGCTTTTTAGAAGAGATTCGATCTTCTAAAATTGGTGTTGGGAATGAAACTATTAAAAGAAATCTTAGAGAAATTGAAATTTCTGTAGAAAAAGCGATGTCAGACTCTTCTCTTACGGGCGAGGCACGCTATCTTATTTTTGCAAAAGCTTACAATGATATTCAACTAATTGTAAGTGATCTTGTTAAAGAGGAACACAATACAAGATTGTACGATCTTAGATCTACAAGAAATTACTTAGAGTATTTAACACTGTATGAAAAAATTAGCTCTGATTTAGGGAAAAATGTTGCTCAACTAGATAAAGCACGCACAAAAGTTTTTTCGAGCATCTGGTTTTTTCATAACCAAGAAGTTTCAACAAAAGCATTAGAGAAGATAAATGCAGATGAGTACCATAGATGGTTTTCTGGGGCTGATAGAGAGTGGAAAGCTTTTGAGGAAAATAAAGGACTTACTTTTAAAGCGCCAGATCAACCAAGATCTGCTGTTTTAGAAAAAACATTTAAAAGTGAAGAGCCTGCTCCAAACTACTTTAATTATCTTTTTACATTTTTGCCTATTATCTTAGTTGCGCTGCTTCTTTATTTTATTTTTTCAAGAAATATGAAGGGGGTTGGCTCTTCTGCGATGAATTTCGGCAAGTCGCCAGCAAAACTTTTAAATAAAAGTAGCCAAAAAATTACATTCGATGACGTTGCAGGGATTGATGAGGCCAAAGAAGAATTAGAAGAGATAGTTGACTTTTTAAAAGAGCCTGCAAAATTTACAAAACTTGGTGCAAAAATTCCGAAAGGTGTTTTGTTAATAGGTCCTCCAGGAACTGGGAAAACTTTGATCGCAAAAGCTGTTTCAGGAGAAGCAGGGGTGCCGTTTTTTTCGATATCAGGTTCTGACTTTGTAGAAATGTTTGTTGGTGTTGGCGCCTCGCGTGTAAGAGATCTTTTTGATCAAGCAAGAAAGAGTTCACCATGTATTATTTTTATAGATGAGATCGATGCAGTAGGGCGTCATAGAGGCTCTGGATTAGGTGGCGGTCATGATGAAAGGGAGCAAACACTAAATCAGCTTCTTGTTGAGGTTGATGGAATGGAATCAGCAGAAGGTGTGATTATCATTGCTGCAACAAATAGACCCGATGTCTTAGACAAAGCACTTTTAAGGCCTGGACGTTTTGATAGAAGTGTTTATGTAAACCTGCCTGACTATAGAGGACGACTTGCCATTATTAAAGTTCATGTCAAGAATGTGAAAATATCAAATGATGTTGATTTAAAAGAGCTTGCGACAAGAACAGCAGGTCTTGCTGGTGCCGATATTGCAAATATTGTCAATGAGGCAGCTCTTTTCGCGGCAAGAAAAAGAAGAGAAGCGGTTACGCAAGAAGATTTAAGATATGCGCAAGAAAAAGTGATTTTTGGAAAAGAGAGAAGAAGTCTTGAAATGGAAGAGGAAGATATGGTTACAACAGCCTGGCATGAAGGCGGCCATACGGTCATAGCTCTTGTTTTAAAGACTTCTGATCCGGTAGCCAAAGTTACAGTAATTCCAAGAGGAAGAAGTCTTGGGGCTACTCACTTTGAAACTAAAAAGCAAAGGGTTAATTACACAAAAAGAGAGCTTATAGACCAATTAGCTGTTTTGATGGGGGGAAGAGTTGCCGAGGAAATTGTAAATCAAGATCCTTCTAGTGGTGCTCAGATGGATATCAAGCAAGCTACTCAGATTGCGAGATCTATGGTTTGTGAGTGGGGTATGTCTGAAAAGGTTGGGATGATTAGTTTTTCTGATGGGGGAGATGGAAATTTAATTTCGGGATTCCATGAAAAAGCTTACTCAGAAGAGACTGCACGCTTAATAGATAGTGAAATTAAATTTTTCTTAGATTCGGCTTATAAGAGAGCTTATGAAATTTTAACTCAGTATCATGATAAAATGAAAATGATTGCTGACATGTTAATTGAATTTGAAACTCTTGAAAGAGAAGATTTAGATAAAATCATGGAAGGCACTTTCGATCCAAAAGAGAAACAAGAAAAGCTTGATGCATTTCAAAATGCGAGTAAAAAATCTCCGCCACCCCTTCCTCCAGCGATTCTTAAAAGAAGTAAAAAGAGACATTTAGGGGATCAGCAACCAAAACCTATCTAATTATCTAAATGCCTTAAGTTCTACTTGAGGCAGCATTATCAAGTTTGATCACTCGCTCCATCGAGAAGCTTCTGGAAAAAATGAGCCAAAATTTTGTCAGATCTTAAAGAATCTTGCTTGCTTATAAAACAGGCTAAAAAATTAAAATAAAAAAGGGATAGGTTTTCAAAAAGACCTGCTACAAGGGGCCTATGACTTCTTGCATTTAACCTTTAAGTTAAAGTGGGTCCACTTCCTAAAGAGAGAATCTCCCTTCTTTAGCGTTGTAGTCCCCTAATTTGAGTGTTGTTAAACCAGCATAATGAAGTTTGGTTATCCCAAGCAGCAGGAGAGGTAATTATATAAAAAGTTCGATTTGAATGACTATATATTTTTCTCGGGTGCTGGAAATTCATATTTTCTATAAAGTTGACTCACGCTATAATAAAAAATTCAAATATGGAACTTTGTGAAAAAAGCCATAGATAATTTTTGTCGCTTAAGTCAGATATTTAAATTTTCAAAGGCCATGCTTCAATATCAAAAGTTTGCTCGCTTGAGAGATAGGTAGAGCTTAGTTTAAATTGATTGACTTATAGTATAAAAATTACCTGTTTTTGAAGTTTTTGTAACTATTTGGGGGTAAACTTGAAATTATTTACAATTGCGCTTTGCGCGTTATCATTATTTATAAATGCAGGAGAGAGTATGACAAAGTTTTCAGAGCCTAAAGAACCGATGGCTTTTCAAAAAGGAAAAACCTATGAAGCAGTTATTAAAACATCAAAAGGGGATATTGTCTGCAATTTAAACTATGAAAAGGCCCCTATGTCTGTTACAAACTTTATTCAGCTTGCAGAGGGTGGTTTTTATAACGGGCTCACATTTCATAGAGTTGTTCCTAATTTTGTAGTTCAAGGGGGAGATCCGGAAGGTACAGGAAGAGGTGGTCCGGGCTACACAGTAGTTGCCGAAATAGGTTTACCACATGAGGAGGGGGCTCTAGCTTGGGCAAGGCTTGGCGATCAAATGAATCCTCAAAAAAGATCAAGTGGATCTCAGTTTTATATTACGCTTGAAAGAGTTGATTATTTAAATGGCGAGTACACGGTTTTTGGAAAAACAGTTTCTGGTATGGATGTTGTTAAAAAGATTAAGCAGGGTGATAAAATCGATTCTATCCAAATTGTAATTAAGTAGAGGGCTAAGAAGTTTTTTCCGAGATCAGATAGTTGAAAAACGGCTTAAGTGCGAGTTTGTTGTTTTCAAAATTATCAAGGCCCTCTTTTAAGAGGGCTTTTGTTTTTTCTGGGTCAACTTTAAGAAAGGTAGCAAATCCAATAGCCCCATTAAGGAAGCACTCTTTATCTTTTTTATAGCTTGCAAGAATTGCTTTTCTACCGCCACTAATAAATGAATTGTATTTTAAAGAGCTCCCTTGAATGATTTTCATATCGCTTGTTAGTCGAGGAGAGGAGAGAATAAAAGCCCAGAAGTTCAAAAAGTCTACTTTTTTATCAACTTCATCGCCAAGTTTTCTTAAATGAGATTCTTTTCCCCAAAGAGAAAACATGCGAGAATGAGCAACAGTTGTTACAATCTCGGTTATTTTATTTCCCTCTGTCTCGGCAACAAAAAATTCAAAATTACAGGAAGAGTGAAGTGATACTATCGAAAAAAACACGAGAAACAGTGATGGTAGACGCTGTGCCATATAACTTATCTCTTAAGTTATCTGGGTTATTTTCGTCTACATGAAATATTTCAGATCTCACGTTTAAGCTTGGCGGTACGAGAGGGGAGTAGAGTTTAACAACAGGTTCAGATTTGGGAGATAGGGGAGGAACATATGTAAAACAGATAGGAAGATCTAAAATCAGAGGATTTATTTGAGGTTTTCCAAAAGTTTCTCTATTTCTTGCATCCCATAGAAGAACTGCTGGCGCATGAAAGGACGGGGTTTGGATGAAAGTTCTTTCCATATTTTTTATCTCCAATCACATTATGTATAAGTAATATAGAGATAGTATAAAATTTAAGCATATTAATCAATTGAATTTTGTTAAGATTTTGTGTAGTCTTTGTTGTGCTCAAATAAACAAAAAATTGGGATGATCATGAAATCTAAGAAAATTCTCATAGCAAGTATTTTGGGTAATGCTCTTGAATTTTATGATTTTACGCTTTACGGTTTTTTTACCTGTGTGATAGCAAATTACTATTTTCCAGGGTCAAATGAAATTTCAAGAATTTTGGCAAGCCTTGCAGCGTTTGGTTCTGGTTTTTTAACAAGACCTTTTGGTGGGCTTGTTTTTGGTTATTTAGGAGATAAGTATGGGAGAAAATTAGCCCTCTCTTCCTCTATTTTACTAATGGGAATTCCTACAGCTATTATTGGACTTTTGCCCGGGTATGAATCAATTGGAATTACAGCGTCGGTTGTGATTTTTCTTTGTAGATTATTACAAGGTCTTTGCACAGGTGGTGAATATAATGGAGCTGCGATTTTTTCTATAGAGCACTTAGGAAGAAGATCTCCTGGATTTATTGGAGGCTGCATAGGAGCCTCTTGCGCTCTTGGAGCCTTTTTTGCCTCTTTCTTAGGTTCCTTATCACAAACAAGTATGATGCCAGAGTGGGCATGGCGGATTCCTTTTATTATCGGAGGCGTAGTTAGCTTTTTTGGTTATTTTATGAGGAAAAAATTAACTGAAACACCAGAATTTGAAAAACTTGTAATTAATCGAATCCAAGGTAAAACTTCTATATTTACCACTTTTATGATGAATCCAAAATCTTGTTTAGTGACATTTGCATTAGGAAGTTTTAATGGCGCTTTAAGTTATACACTGTTAAGTTTTCTTACAGTATATCTTTCTAAATATTTAAAACTCCCTCTTGTTGATGTGTTGCAATTCAACTTAGTGGGTATGATAGGTTTTATGGGGGGGAGTCTTTTCTTAGGAGCTCTTTTTGATAAGATGGAGTCTTGGAAATTTTATCGATTAGTAGCACTTTCTGTCTTTTTTTTGATGATCCCTTTATTCCTTGCGATTAATTCTTTAAACTACAGGTTAATTATTTTGAGTGAAGGTGTTTTAGGTCTTTTTGCAGGAGGGATTGCAGGTAGCGGTCATGCATTTATGCAAACGCTGTTTCCCGCAAAAGATCGCTATTTAGGCATCTCTTTTAATTTTAGTGTTGGCATGGCTCTATTTGGGAGTATGACACCGATAATTTATGTTCGTATGTTTGAAAAATATAAGGCAGGGCTATTATTCCCTGCCTATTTTTTAATGTCTCTTGCGTTAGTTTTTCTCATAATTCTAACGGGAGATAAAATGAAAATTTCTTTTAGAAATCAAATCTAAATCCTGTTGTTAGACCTTGAACAAAAAGGTCTGAGTTTGGGAGGAAAGTTTGATGCTGTCCATGAGAAAACCAAACTTGTGTATCCCAAGATAGTGTATAGACAATTCGGTATTTGTCGTAGAGCATCCAGTCAGAGGAGAGTCCTAGGCTTATTTCCATTACAGGGCTTAATGTTGTTGGATTAAATTTCATGTCGATAGTATTAAGCTCTTTATAGGGACTATCTGGTAGATAGTTTGTTTCAAAAGTTTTGGAAACGGCATCAAAATTTCCCCAAAGAGCTGCAAAACTTGTTGTTCCAAAAAAACCAAGATGTTTAAAGCATTGCCATGTCCCATCTATACCAAATACGGGACCTACGCCCCAAAATTGTTGACCAAAGTGTAGTTGTTGTCCCCCAACTGCAGTGTAAGATGAGGTCGTTGCATATTTGTAAGTTGCATGAAAGTGTTGTCTAATCCAGGCGCCCTGAAGACCAAAATGAGGATTTATAAGCATTTGGCAGAAAAGAGGGATCATTTTTGATAATTCTAGATGCATGTTGTTATACTGAAATTCGAGGTGGCCTTCAGATGACGGGATGTAAACATCTTCTGCAAGAAAGCTTTGAAAAATGCTGTTTTCTTGGTTAGCAATAAAAGTGTTATTTAGTAAGGGCCAAATGGTATTATTGTCAGAAACAGAGACAGAGCTACTCTCATTTCCATATAAGAATGTGTAGTCTAGATAAAGATCCCACGAATCGTTTTTTAAATTAGCACCAATTGCAACTTTGAAACCAGGTTTTGCTTCGACATCAGGGGCGTAGATTTTTCCTTGAGAGTTCAATGAGGCAAAACCATTATGTGTACCAGGCACATACAACGGTCTTCCTGTCGCTGCATACTCATTGCCTGATTGGCTGAAAGCCCAGTAGATGAAGTCTGCTGTAATATAGGGAAGATTGTCTGCTTTAGGTAGTATAGATATGGAACAACTTGGTACTGGAGGTGGAGAAGATCCTGCATCTGCGGATAAAAATGAAAGGTAGGGGATAAATCCGGTTAATAAAAAAAGTTTGTTCATAAAAAAATTCCTTTGTTTCCTCCTCTATAGTTAATTAATACAAATGTTTCAAGTTTTTAAACTAAAACAAAAAGGAAAAATCAGATATAAAATAGCCTGATTTAGAGGGGTAATAAATTGAAAATAGGTGTGTTAAGACCATTTTTTCCAGAGGAGGATTCTTTTGTTAAAATCTATCCTGTTTTACAAGATTTTAAAGAGACAGTTTATCAACGAGGGGCTCCTTTGGAGCTTTTGCCAAAAAAAGCTGATTGTGTAACTTCGATTTATTATATTTTTTTAGAAGCATTTGGTATCAAAATTCCGATTACTTATATAGGCGATCTGCCTAGATCTCTTGTAAGAGATAAATGGAAATTTCATATAGTTGATGAGAGAGGGGTGCAATTAGGTGATATGATATTTGTAAAAAAAATAGGAGAAAAACGGCTTATTAGCCATGTAGCTCTTGTTTTAGATCAACAAAGCGTATTTCACTGTAAAAAAGAAAGGGGAGCTATAATAGAAGGCCTTTTTGATTTTTTTAAAGTTTATGAACAATCTATATTAGAAGAAGAGCTTAACTATATTGATGTAAGAAATGTAGCTTTGAGAATTCTTCACGGAGGAATTTATTTAAACTCAAAACTCTAAATGGTTAGAGTTTTTAAATAATTAAATTAATATATGTGAATATAATATATTAATTTAAAAAATTATCATGAATAATTCAGATGCAAAAGTGAGTAAATACTTACCGAAGTTACTTGAAATTAGGGGGATTACTGATCGTCTTTTAGTCTCCTTTAGAGCGAAAAAGAGTGAAAAAAAATCTTCTGGTGAAACTTCTATTAGTAAAGGTACCTGGTGGGAAATTACATACCAAAAATCAAATGGAAGCGAGAGTTTTGTTAATAAAGGTGCAAATTGGGAAATAGGGGCTATTCCTTCTGAGGAAAATGATATCGACTCGTTGATTTCGAAAATTTCTCATCTAAAAGAGTTGATAAATGGAGAAGAGGGAATTAAAGAGAGAGATTTAAATGCAATTGAAAACCATTTAGATAAAATTGATAAACTATGGAGACCATTTTTGGATAATTCATCAGTTTGGACACCAGAGTTATTAACAGCTCATAGAGAAAGTCAAAATTCTATTAACGAATTAATCTATTTAATTTCATCATTTGATCTTACTTAAAAGTTCTACTTCATAGATTAGAACGTGGTTTTGAGAAAAGTTTGCCCTGGAGTTAGTCAGCCCATAAGAGGGATGCACATAGATTTTTCTCTTTTCACCAATTTTAGCGCCGTTCATGCCTATTTTAAACCCTTTATCCATTTTTGGCAGAGAAAGTGTGATAGGTTCTTTTGAAGAAGTCTCTTTAATAATTTTGCCTGTTTCATCAGATTGTTTTAGATGGATGAGGAGAGTGTCTTCAGAAGATACTGCATCACCTAGGCCTTCTGCAATAATCTCTATGTAAATTTTTTTATCAATAATTGGGTAGATTGAGGCATTTTCAGAAAGAGTTTTAAGAAATTCTTCAGCTTTTTGTAGGGTTGCTTTTTCGATGCGCGCTTTTTTTCGTGCAATCAGAGTTAGTAAAGTATTGTCATATTTTTCTTTTTCTACTTTTTTATAGCTTGTAGAATCAATTTGTTTCAGTAGTTTTGAAACGTTATCAATATTGCAACCCTCTGCATATCTTTGAAAGTTGTCGTAGAGCATTTCAGCAAGAACAGTTTCTTCTAGGGAGATTTTTTTTAGAGGGGAGAAGTTTTGGTACGATTGGATTAGGGTTGCAACAAGTGCGCCTATGAAAAAACTTCCGATACAAAGAGTAGTAGTTTTTTTCATAACAATTTGTTAGCTCCTATAATCTTGTCACAATGTAAAAGGTTCGTTGTTTTCTGTCAAAAAAAGAATGGATATTTAACATAAAAAAACTGATGATATTTGACCTATGAGATTTCTTTTTGTATGCATTTTCACTTTATTTAGCTTGTATTCTGAGGAAAGGGGTTGGAATTCTTTAGAGCTTGCAAAAACATATCAAGAAAATTCAGACCTGCAATATACGTTTGCAAAAGAGCTTTTAGAGGAGATCTCTTTTGATCCCAACGCAAAAATTTTAGATTTTGGTTGTGGCGATGGAAAGATTACAAAAGAGTTAGCAGAAAGTGTCCCTTTTGGAGACGTAACAGGTGTTGATATTTCTCCTTTTATGATTGAGATTGCAAAGGAGAAATTTCCTAATAAGCTCTATCCGAATTTAACATTTAGTCAATCCTCTACTGAGACATTTTCCGAAATTTCGGATATATATGATGTTATTACGGCCTTTTGTGTTCTTCATTTTGTCAAAGATCCGGTAGCAATTTTAGACCATTTTTCAGCGCATTTAAAAAAAGGTGGAAAGCTTCTTCTGACAATACCTCTTCGCCCATCTGAAAGTAATATGGAAGCTGCAAATGCTTGTTTTGCTAAATATGGACTTTTAGCCCCTTGGAACCTTCCTAATTACTCTACTGATTTGTCTATGAGAACAATCGAAAGCGCAAGAGAAAAGCTTGCCGAAACAGGCTTTCGAATTTTATATTTAGAGAAAATAGAAACGCCTTATATTTTTCCTACGAGAAAAAGCCTTATTGATTGGTATGTGGGCACAACAAGCGCTAATTGGGGCATCCCTTTCGATATTGCGGACGCATTTTTTAACGATTATTTAGATGCTCTTTTTAAGAAAAATCCAAGTATGCAGACATTTGAGGGGGCTTTTTTTTATAAGCTTCCAAGAATTCAGATAATTGCGGAAAAGAGTTAAAAATTTCTACGTTTTAGGCACCTTTTTCCCATGGTTTTTTCTATATGGCACTGTTAACAAATTCATTTGAAAGTTAAATTTTGTCTTTTTTGTCCTGTTTATTTTGATTTTTTCAACCTACTTTTCTAAGTATGTTTTTCAAAAATCAAAATAAACAAGCCAAAAAATCCTAAAATTCCCATTTCAAAGCATTTTTTTAACAGTGCCATAGTGATTTCAATTTCATTTGATATTTTTTCTAATAAATCCATGGGATGATCTTATAAGGGACATTTTGGCAGTATAAGATCCAGTCTTCTTTGTAGCGGTGGTGGCAGCGAGAATCGTTTCGATTTGCACGATCGACTAAAAGAATAGTTAAAAAGAGAAAATAGAACCAAGGTAGTGGTAAAAAAAAGCTGGCCGGAAGTGTCCAGAAAAACGTCCCTAGAAGTTCCAAAACATAACGGAAGTTTCTAGAAATTCCCCAAAGACCTGTCGTGATCAAGGGGTATTTATTCCCACGATCCTCTCCTTGCTTGGATATAGCTTCGATGTAGCCCACGCTTGAAAGTTTTTTCGTTTTTTGATACTCCTCTCTATAAATCATTCTTTGGTAATCACACCAAAAATTTCCTAAAATTGCAGCAGCTCCTATTACAAAAATAAGAAAGGCGGTGATAAAATTAAGTGTTTCAGGTAGATGCACAATAAAAAGTGCAGGTGAGGTGTAGACAACAGGTACCCAGACCAAGCAGCCCCAGCATATGTAATAACCGGCGCGATCATGCATGATATCGATCGATCGCATGTACCCTTTTTCCCAAATAAAAAACTTTGTCACGTATAGGAGTTGCAATGCCACACTTACGATGAGACTTAAGTGGAGACCAGATCTCTCATTTTGGTAATAGAGAAACGACAAAATAATCAAGGGCCAACTCATCATGCCAAAGCGGCAATTCGTCCATTGTTTTAAATCGATTCCGAAAATTCGGGGGTAAAGCTCTGTGCCCCAATAAAAATCAAATACCAGATTTTTAGAAATGCCATGGTCGGATGAAGAGGGAAAATAGCGGCCCTTCAAGTATAAAAAAGTGCAAAAAGCTAGGCTAAAAAGGTTCATCGCTCCAATAAACTCGCCCATATGCGTATAAAAAAGGGCAGGATTAAATGAAGGAATATAGATTGAACAACCAAAGAAGAGGGCTAGCGTGATCAAAAAACAGGCCAATCCGTTTTGTTTGTAGACTGGTCTATTCCCCATAGCAGTTGTCGGACCGAAATAGATTTTTCCGGGGACAATTTTCATTAAAAGGATCTCAATTAGAGAAAAGATTGCAATCACACTCCAGGCAAATTTTGAGCCAAAAAAGATAGGAGAGAGAATCAAATAAAAACCATCTGCTAAACCTTTAGTTGCAAAAAAGTGGATGAGATTATTGAGAGAGCCATCTAGGTTTGTCGCAGTAAACCAAAATAGAAACGCAAACAATGGGGTCGATACCATCAAAAAAAGAGGGCCTATTGTATAGCGGAAAACATGTTTCATTAAAGTTACATCCTTGTAATCAGTTCAGTGAGTATGCCACTTTGTTAGCAGTGACATTGTTTTTTTCTAATAATTTGGTTGGTTTTGGTATTGTCATAATTTAAAAGGTTGTTTGTTTTCTGTCAAAAAAACAATGCACTCTTTTCAAGACACATCGATTTTTTAAGGATTAAATTTGCTCTAATTCGGTTGTAATTTTTTTTCTAAGAGGGTATATAATCCCTATGAAAAAAAATATTATTATATTGTTTCTTGCGCTCTCTTTAGTGACTGCTCTTTCGATTCTTTTCTATACCGTTTTTGCTGAAAAAAAAGATCCAAATGTGATCACGCTCTTTGGAAATGTTGATGTGAGGCAAGTAGATATTGGATTTAGAGTTAGTGGAAAGGTTGCAACTTTAATTTATGAAGAGGGCGACCGAGTGAGCGAGGGCTCTTTGATGTGCACTCTTGATGAGTCTCCGTATGATAGTCAACTTGAAGAGGCTCTAGCAGCTAAAGAAGCGATAAGGGTAAATTTAGAAAATGCCGAAGTGCTTTTATTAAGACGTCTAGAATTAATTGAGATTGGGGCAGTTTCTAGAGAAGATCTTGATAATGCAAGAGCTAATAGAGATCAGCTTATTGCAAATTTAGTTCAGGCCGAGGCAGCAATTATTGTTGCAAGAGATAACTTGGAGTATACAAAAGCGTATGCGCCAACTGATGGAGTTATCTTAACACGTATCAGAGAGCCTGGGACTGTTGTAAATCCTGCAAATCCAGTATATACACTATCTGTAACATCGCCTGTTTGGATCAGAGCGTTTGTCAGTGAGCCTGATTTAGGAAGAGTAAATTATGGGATGGATGCAGAAGTTTTTACAGACATTAAAAGGGGGAGAACTTATTCAGGAAAAATCGGTTTTATTTCTCCCGTTGCTGAGTTTACTCCTAAAACTGTTCAAACTACAGAGCTTAGAACAGATCTTGTCTATCGTTTAAGAATTTATGTTGATAATCCAGATCGAGAGCTTGTCCAAGGAATGCCTGTAACAGTGAAGTTAAAAGTTTGAGTGAGTTTGTTGTAGAGATAAAAAATCTTTCAAAACAGTTTTCCAAAGTTTTGCCTCTTGCTTTGGAGGCTCTTACTATATCGATTCCAAAAGGAAAAATTGTAGGGCTAGTTGGTCCTGATGGAGCTGGTAAAACGACATTGATTCGTTTAATTGCGGCTCTTTTAAGACCAACTGCTGGAGAAATTTCAGTCCTTGGATTTGACACAATAAAAGATGCAGAAGCAATTCACCACATCACAAGTTACATGCCACAGCGATTCGGGCTTTATGAAGACCTTACAGTCATGCAAAATTTAGAACTTTATGCAGAACTTAGGAATGTGAAAAAAGAGGAAAAAAAACCAATTTATGAAAAGCTTCTTCAATTTACGGGACTTGAAAAGTTTACAAATTTTTTAGCAAAAAATCTTTCGGGAGGAATGAAGCAAAAACTTGGTCTTGCATGCGCTTTAGTGAAAAAACCAAATTTACTTTTATTAGATGAACCAAGCGTGGGTGTAGACCCGATTTCGAGACGCGAACTTTGGAAAATGGTTCATGAGCTCATTGATGACGGAATTAGTGTGATTTGGAGCACAGCTTATTTAGATGAGGCAGAAAAAGCTGATGCAGTCATTTTACTAAATGATGGAAAACTTTTATATGAAGGCAGTCCTAAAGATCTTACAAAAAAAATGGAGGGAAGATCTTTTGAAATTACAGATATTAAAGGTGATAAAAGAGAGCTTTTATTTGAGCTTTTAAAAAACAAGAGTGTTATGGACGGTGTGATTCGAGGTCGGGATTTGCGCATTGTTTTAAAAGAGAACAAAGAATTAATAGAAAATGTCGAATTAAAAAAAATTCCTCCAAGATTTGAAGATGCGTTTGTTGATATTTTGGGGGGTGGGCCTGGGGGTGATTCAAAACTTGCAGATAGAGCCCCTTTTGTTCAAACAGATGTAGAGTACCCGATTTTAGCAAAGAGTTTAACAAAAAAATTTGGCTCTTTTACAGCTGCTCATGAAATTGATATTGAAGTAAAAAGGGGGGAGATTTTCGGCCTTCTAGGGCCTAATGGATCTGGTAAAACAACAACATTTAAAATGCTCTGTGGCCTTTTAAATCCAACATCAGGAAAAGCTTTTATTAACGGAATGGATTTACAAAAAGCGCCATCAAAAGCAAGAGCTAGAATTGGTTATATGGCTCAAAAATTTTCTCTTTATGGAAATTTGAGTGTGATGCAAAACCTTCAATTTTTTGCAGGAATTTATAATCTTAAAAATGCAAAAAAAAGAGAGGCAATTGATGAGATGATTGAAGTATTTAGCTTAAAACACCTCCTTGCAACTCCTACAGAAACACTTCCTTTAGGATTTAAGCAAAGGCTTAGCTTAGCTGCTGCTAATATGCACCATCCAGAAGTTTTGTTTCTTGATGAACCTACCTCTGGCGTTGATCCAGTAACGAGAAGAGAGTTTTGGAATCACATCAACGGTCTTGTTTCAAAGGGTGTTACAATTATGGTAACAACCCATTTTATGGAAGAGGCCGAATATTGCGACCGAATAGCTCTGATTTATCAGGGATCAATAATTAATATGAATACACCTAATTCATTGAAAAGTGAGGCAAAATCAAATGAATTAGAAAATCCAACTCTTGAAGATGCTTTTATAGAGATGATTGAGGCGCATGATCGAAGAAAATAAAAAAGGGCGCATTCGAAGGGTGAAAGCGTTATTTATAAAAGAGTTTTTTCAAATCATTAGAGATCCAAGTAGCATCTTAATTACAATTTTTTTGCCCCTTCTCCTTATTTTTTTATACGGTTCGGGAGTCTCTCTTGATCTCGACCATTTGCGAGTAGGGCTTGTGTTAGAAGATACATCTCCTGATGCAATCAGTTTTTCTAAATCTTTGACAGATTCAACCTATTTTGATGTTGAAATTGTAAGAGATCGAAGAGAGCTTTCGGATCAAATCACAAGAGGTGCAATTCGCGGTTTTTTTTATGTCCCCTCTTATTTTACACAGTATCGAAATCGATATGATAAAATTGCTGATATTCAGGTTGTTGCAGATGGTAGTGAAACAAATACAGCAAATTTTGTTTTAAATTACGCGCAAGGTGTTTTTCGAAATTGGCTTCTCCAAGAGGCGATTTCTAAAGGGGGTTCTAAAGAGCTTCCTCTCATAACAACTGAGCCTAGAATATGGTATAATGAAGAGTTGAAAAGTAGGTACTACTTGCTTTCAGGCTCACTTGCCATCATTATGACATTAATTGGCTCTCTACTTACAGCTCTTGTAGTTGCAAGAGAGTGGGAAAGGGGGACAATGGAGGCTTTGATATCGACAACTGTTGGGATTAGAGAGCTTGTTATTGCAAAAATAATTCCCTATTTTTTTCTTGGAATGATTTCAATGGTCATGTGTGTGTTTATCTCTACTAGTTTTTATGGACTGCCTTTAAGGGGGTCGTTTCTTTTATTGATGCTTGTCTCTGCAATTTTTTTAATTAGTTCTTTGGGTCTTGGATTAATGATTTCGACTTTAACGAAAAATCAAATTTTAGCCTATCAAATCACATTGATAGTCGGTTTTTTACCAGCCTACATTTTATCAGGATTTTTATTTGAAATAGATAGTATGCCATTTCTCATCAAATTGATTACTTATATAATTCCTGCAAAATACTTTGTGCAAAGTTTGCAAAGCATTTTTTTAGTCGGTAATGTCTTTGGTTTAATTTTTTATGATATGATTCCAATTATTGGATTAGCAGTTATTTGTTTTATAATTACAGCGTTTCATACAGTAAAGAGGTTAGATTGATTCGAGTTAAATCACTAATTTGGAAAGAGCTTTTAGCTGTTTTACTCGATCCTAAGGTACGTATATCGATTTTGTTACCTCCAATTATTCAGCTTTGTATTTTTACTTTTGCTGCAACACTCGATGTAAAAAATGTCTCTATGGGTATTTTAAATAGAGATAGTGGAGAGAAGGGGTTTGAGTTGATTCAAAGGTTTTATGGTAGCCCTATTTTTAATTATAATATTCAGTTTCTACAAGGGGTTGAAGAGATCGGTCCATTTATGGATCATCAAAAAGGATTGATGGTTTTATCAATTGATGAGCAATTTTCAAGAAACTTGGATGCGGGAAAACCTGCTTCTGTTCAGCTAATTTTTGATGGGAGAAAAGCAAATACAGCCCAAATTGTTGCAGGCTATACAGAGCAAATTATCAATCATTTTAACAATGACTATGTCGCAAAAGTAATTGGAAAAGTGCAAAATGTTGAACTTGTTCCAAGGGTTTGGTTTAATCCAAATACGCTTTATGTCTGGTATAACATTCCCTGTCTTGTTGCAATTTTGGCAATGCTTACCTGTCTTGTTGTTACAACACAGTCTGTTGCAAGAGAAAGAGAGCTTGGCACATTTGATCAACTTTTGGTCTCTCCTTTAGTCCCGTCTGAAATTCTTATAGGGAAAATTTTACCTGGAATTATTATTGGGCTGATTGAAGGACTTTTGATGCTTGCTATTGGCGTATGGTTTTTACAAGTTCCTTTTACAGGATCATTCACCCTCTATTTTGCAAGTCTTTTGATTTTTGTGACTTCAATTAGTGGAATCGGTCTATTTATCTCATCTATTTCTTCAACGCAGCAGCAGGCAATGCTTGGTACATTTGTTTTTATGATGCCGTCTGTATTACTCTCAGGTTATGCAACGCCTATTGAAAATATGCCTACTTGGCTACAACCTGTTACCTATCTTATTCCTTTGAAATATATGTTGATCATATCAAAAGGAATTTTTTTGAAAGGAATGCCTTTTAAGATAGTCTTTGAAAATATTTCGTTATTACTCATTATAGGATTTTTTAATACGCTCGGGGCTGCGTTATTTTTTCGAAGGAGATTGCAGTGAAAAAGAGTACGATTTTTCTTTTGGTTGTTCTTTGTAGTTGTTCTGTTGGGCCTAATTATAAAACTCCAGAAAATACAATCTCTAATGCCTGGGCCTCTTCTCCAGTCGATAGTGATGCCATTAAAACTGCTTGGTGGGAGGCATTTGGAGATGAGCTTTTAATAAAGTACATAAAATTAGCTGCAGAATACAATAATGACCTCTTGGCAGCTACTTCAAATATCTATCAAGCTAGAGCTATGAGAATGATTGTAGCTTCAGCGTTTTTTCCAAAAATTGGGGCAGACATCAATGCAACAAGAACCTATTTTAGTAAAAACGGTCCAGTTTTTGCAGGTAGCGACATTTTAGGTGTCGATTCAAATCCAAGTACATTGCCGTTTAATTTACAAGCGCCGCAGCTACAAAGCTTGTTTAATGCAGTTTTAGATGCAAAATGGGAAATTGATGTGTGGGGAAAAACAAGAAGAGCTGTAGAAGCTGCGAGTGCCTACATAGGTCAAGCAATTGAAGAGAGAAATGATGTCTTGCTTTCAATTATGGCAGAGATCGCCAATAACTACATAGAGCTTAGAGGGTATCAAAGAGAAGGAAAATTGATTTCTGATTACATAGCCTTAATTGAGGAAGAATATCTTCTTATTCATAAGCAGTATGACGCTGGGTATGTGAGTTATTTAGATGATGAAAATATTCGGGCAACGCTTGCAAAAGAAAGAGCAAAATTACCTGAGATAGAAGCGCAAATTAGAAAAAATATCTATACGCTCTCAATTTTGACAGGAAGCGTTCCTGAAACTTTATTAGAAGAGCTGTTAATTTATAAAGATCTTCCTAAAGTACCTGAAACAATAGCAGTAGGTCTTCGGTCAGATTTACTTAAGAGACGGCCAGATGTCAGGAAAGTAGAAAGAAAACTTGCAGAAGCTACAGCTGAAATAGGAGTTGCTGTCGCTTCGTTTTTCCCATCGATAGTATTTATGGGGGATATTGGGTTTCAATCTCTATCGCTTAGCAATCTTTTTTCTATGGGAAGCAAAACCTGGTCAGGTGGGGGTGATTTTAACTTACCTATTTTTCAAGGGGGGAAATTAGTTGGAAATTTAAAGGCTAAAAAAGCTAAAACTGAAATAGCCGCAAAATCCTATCAGCAGACTATTCTTAATGCTCTTCAAGAGACAGAGAGCGCTGTCACAGTTTACACACAAGACTTAAAAATCATTAGCGAAAAAAAAGAGGCTAAAAATCGGTATCAAGACCTTCTTTTTTTAACAAAAGCAAGGTTTACAAGCGGCCTTGTGAGTGCTCTTGAATTAATTGATGCAGAGAGAGTCTATAACCAAGCAGAGCAAGATCTTTTAGGATCTGATGTAAAAACCCTTCTAGACACAATTTTTCTCTATAAAGCACTAGGTGGCGGTTGGGAAAATCCACCTAATTAGCTAAATGTTAATAACTTACATAAAAATCATTAAAAGTAGATTTTTAAATTATTATATATTATAATAATTATTAATTAATTTAATTAAGAGGTTTTTATGGAGAGTTTAATTTGCGCAGCTTCTTATTATGGATCGGGTGCAGCAGAGGAGAAAAAAGAGGAAGATATTGATGTAGATAGATTTGTTCCAGAGGTTAGAACAGTTGACTCTCTTATTGGGATGGCAAGGCCCGGATATCTGGCCCATAATGCAAAAAGAGGTTGGGAAATAGAGAGTCGGGAAATAGATGATACGCTAGGCTATATCTATCGAAAAGGCGTCACAACAATCATTTCCTTAAGTAATCAAGAGTATCATGATACTCATGATTCTGTAATTGAAGAGAGGTGGAAACGATTAGGCCCCTCTCACAAATTTTATCATATTTTAAACAAAGACAATTGTGATCCTGGATTTTGTATAAGTCAAGGTCCGACGCAAGAAAAGATAAAAAGATTTTTAAAAATATTGAGGGAAGAAAAGGGGCGTGTTGCTGTTTATTGTGGTGAAGGGCATGGAAGAACTTGCTGTTATTTAATTAGTCATCTTATAGAAAAAGAGAGACTCTCTCCAGATGATGCGTTTAATTTATTTTTCACACTAACAGGACAGAGGCTTAAGACAAAAATCAAGGACGAAATAGAGTCTAACGGAGGATTTAAAGCTTTAGCAGATTTCTATAAAGTCCGTTTCGCAAAAAGAAGGTAGTTTTAAGGTTTAGGAATTTTTTCATAAAGTTCTTCAAGGGCAATAAAGCCTCCATTTAGACTCATTTCGTCACGAATGAGTTTTGAAGAACGATTGCCTGAGGCTTCGATTAAATATTCGAAAGCAGCTTCCCCATCTTTTTGATAGGTTGAAATAATGTAACTTGTCAAATATGTACAAGTTCGCCCTTTTCCCCCACAGCAATATACAGCAATTAGATTATCTCCAATCGGTTTTGTCTCTTTTATAAATTGTTCTATTTTTCTAAGAGTCGGCCCTTGTCCGATTCTAAAATAGGGGTTTCCAAATGTGTCTTCATTGTGAATATGAGTAAAAATTTTTACTTTTTTAGAAACACCTAATTTAGCCCTCCAAAGCTCTTCTATAATAGGGTCTTTATCGATATGAGCTTCCCTATCGCTCAAGGAGATAATTTTCCGTACACCCATATCAAAGAGTGTATTTAAAGTAGTTTCGATCTCTTCTCTAATAGCTGTTTCTGATTTTTTGCTATTTTCTGCTAAATATCCTGGCCTAGCAATTCCTATAAGATGGTCAATTCTAGTTGAAGGTAAAAATGTTATAGACATTTGATACTCGACTTTTCTATTAACTATATCTAGTTTTCTTAATAAAATCCAAATAAATTAGAGGGTGAAAGCAAGTAACTCGTGAGCAATTTCTAGATCATCGTTGATAAGAGAGACGTTTGCAAACGTAATCTCTTCCTCTTTTGCAATACCGTAGGCGTTGTGAATGTGGCCGAATATGCAAAATTTAGGTTTTACTTCTAATACCCTTTTTTTAAGAGATATAGACCCTGTGTGAATGATGCTTTTCCCGTTTGAAATTGTATCGCAGATTCCAAAAGGGGGGCCATGGCTTATAATAATATCTACATGTTCTGGAATTTTTTTGTAAATTTCTGTAAGTCTTCCGTCTGAAAGATTAAATGAGCCCCAAAATGGGAGTTGCCAAGGAGTTCCGAAGATAGTAATTCCAAAAAGTGTGATGGAAGAGTCTTGGAGGTAGTGGAGTTTTAGATTTTTGGGAACAAGGTCTTTATCTTTTTCAAAAATATGATCGTGATTTCCTGCAACAATCACAACTTCTTTTACAGAAAGATCATTTAACCAAGCTCTAAAGGTTGTATCTAGCCAAATTGCTTGCTCTTGAGGTGTTTTTGAAGGGCATATATCTCCTGCAATTAAAAGAAGATCAGCGGGGGGGATTTTGGGAAGTTTTCCGTGAAAATCGGAGGTGGCTATTATTTTTGTCATAGCTCATGTACCATCTCTAAAAAGCTATCAATTGTAAAACCTGATAGGGAGTCAAGTCTTAAAGAGGCTTTGGATAAATCGTGAGTTTTTGAGTATTCACTCGGAATTGCAATAGTGATACAGCCAGCATTTACACCAGCTGTGACTCCTGTATGGCTATCTTCTATCACAACGCACTCTGAAGGTAAAACACCTAAGATCTTAGCAGCATGTTGATAAATATAAGGCTTTGGTTTGTTGACGCCTTCGGGATCTGAATACTCACTTAAATCTTCATGGCCTGAAAGAACAATGTCAAATAAATTTTCAAATCCTAAGCATTTTATGTTTTCTAAGACTTCATGCTTGAGTGCTGCAGAGGCAACAGCCATTTTTAGACCGTGCCTCTCTCTTTCATTAAAAAGAGTTTTTACAAATGATACGGTGCCTTCAATAGGTGGCATGCCCTTTTTCAAGTGTTCTAAGAAAAAATTTCGTTTCATAACTAAAAGCTCTTCTGGATAGTCATGGCCAATTCTTTTTGCAAGAATTTTTGCAAGCCTAGCATCTGATCCTCCGACAAAATCTAAATAGTCTTCATGACTAAGAGTGCTCGTATAGTTTTTAGCAACTTCTTGCCAGGCTGTTAAATGAGATTTTTCACTATCTACTAGGGTTCCATCGCAGTCAAAAATAATTGCTTTAATTTGCTTTCGCATAAAACACTCAAAAAAAATTTGGATTCAATTTTATCACAAATTTAATTTTGCGTCTAATGATAGAAGACAAGTAATTAAAATTTAGGCCATGAAACCAGCAGCTGTCAGGAAAAGGCCAAGAAATAAAGTGATGAGGAAGACTAGCCAGTACCATTTATGAAAAGATGAGGTGAGATTTTTTTGCACCCTTGAAGGAAATATAATTCGGAAAAGCCCTTTGACAATCAAAAGAGCGCCGACAAATGAGATCACTCCTTGCCAGCCGGGTATAAAAATTGGGTGAGAAATAACAATTGCTAAACCAAGAAAAAGAGAGAGGGATCCTGAAAGAGTAATTAAACCTTTTGAGGAGGCAAAATCTTTAGTTGATCCTTCGACTTCTTTTTTTCGAAAAAGTAGTGTAAAAGCAACTAAGAGCAAATAAATACCGATTAATTTTGCCAAAAATATAGAAAGATCCATGGATAACCCCTTTTTTTTCTTTCTATGCTATTTTAGGAATTTTTTTCTATACTGAAAAAAATATGAAGAAAGCAATTATTATCGGTGGATCTTCTGGAATCGGGAGAGATTTAGCAAAAATTTTAGCTGAAAACGGGTATTTGGTTGGGGTGACTGCCAGACGAGAAGAGAGGTTAGCTTGTTTATCAAAAGAGATAAACGGCTTATTTATAAAAGTGATTGATGTGATGAAAGTCGATCAAGCAAGAAGACTTTTAGAAGAGCTGATTGATGAAATGGGCGGAGTTGATCTTGTTGTCTTAAATGCAGGTGTTTTATTTAACAACAAACGATTTGATTGGGAAGAAGAGAGAGTTGTTATAGAAACAAATGTCTTGGGGTTTGTAGCGATGGCTCATATTGCAATGACCTATTTTTATAAACAAGGAAAAGGACATCTCGTAGGGATTTCCTCGATAGCTGCTTTGCGGGGCAGAGCAAACAATCCCTCTTATGGTGCCTCAAAAGCGTTTGTTTCGAATTTTTTAGAGGGACTACGAGCTAGGGCCTATCGAGACCATAAAGATATTACTATCACTGATATTCAGCCTGGTTTTGTGAATACAGATATGATAAAAGGGAGAAAGGTTTTTTGGGCTGCCTCATCAGAGAAAGCAGCCCATCAAATTTATAACGCTATTTCTAAAAAACGTATGCACGCATATATCACAAAAAAGTGGCAGTTATGTGCCTTGCTTTTGAAATGGATGCCGAGATCAATTTATTACAAAATCTAAAAAGGAGCCTTGTTTTCAGGGAAGGCGTAGATTGCAGGAAGCCCACGATAAAATTCCTTATAATCAAGACCGTAGCCAATTACAAATAGATCTGGGATATGAAAAAGAATGTAATCTGGAAGGTAGCTTGTTTTTCTTGGTATTTCTTTAACAAGCAAAGTTAGAGTTTTAATGCTTGAGGGGTTTTTAGCGCTAAGTTCTTTGATAATTCGTTGTAAAGTATTGCCTGTTTCAAAAATATCATCGACTAAAAGCACATCGCGTCCTTCAATATCAAGCGATTCAATGCCATTGATTGTAAGTTTTCCAGCGCTCATTCCATTATTGCCATAACTACTTGCTTTTAAAAACTCAAATTTAAATGGAATCTCAATTGCGCGCATTAAGTCTGCAGTTATGCAAATCCCCCCTTTCATCACAACAATGAGGGAGAGATTTTTGTTTGCATAATCTGAAGAGATTTGTTTTCCCACGGTTTTAATTTTCGCGGCAATTTCTTCTGAAGAGATGATAAGATCTAAATTTTCTTCCCCTGCAAAGCAAGAAAAGAGCATAAAAATAAAAAAATTTAATAGACATGTTTTCATTAAAAAAAAAGACTCCCTTTTGGTTAAAAAAAAGGGAGATAGTGATAAAAAGGGAATATCGTGTCAATAAATAAGCCTATAGTTTTGACCTATAGGCATTTATTCTGATAAATTCGCATTAACTAAAAGCAAATCTTTGAACAGGACGACCAGAAATTGATGATGTAACTCTATCGCTTATACCATTAGCTGCACCTTGGACTAACGCTTGTACAAATGTTTGAGCAACAAATTGCCAAAAGGCAGGAAGAGCAACTTTTAGATGGCTTTTAAGTTCGCCAAAATACCCCTCAATTGTAGATGATTGATCAGAAAAGGCAGCAGTCATAGATGCAATTGATATAGCTGCAGCTGTGATAGCAAGAGCGCCAAATATAACCATAGCAACTGTGCTAACAGCTGTTGCAGAAGCAATAACAAGGGCGCATGTTCCAACTGCAAGTCCTGTAACAGTTGCAGCTTTTACTAAATTTGTATTTATTGTGAACGATACTTGGGTATCTACTGGTTGCATAAGTTCTCCTATTAAGATTTCGTCATCTATTATATAAAAACCTAATTTTTCAGCAAACTTTTAAAAGATTTTATAAAGAAATAGACAGTAGAAAAAACATTCTAAGTAGCAAATAAAATATGTATACACTAACATTCTTTCATGAATTTAAAAAAAATTATTTGTTTAGCTATCTTTTCGATTAACTCCTATGCAGACGAATTGCCCTATATTTTAACTGATTTACTTCCAACTTATGAAAACCTTAAAGAAAAAAATAGCGAATTCATTCAAAAAGTTTCGAATGAACTAAATTTTTTTATAAAAGCAAGTGAAGAGAAAAGATATCAAGATGCGTATGAGGTATGGGTCAAAGTTTGTAATGATTTTTTTCATTTACAGCTTCTTTGTCATCAAACTTTTTCACTCTCTTCAAATATTGTCTTAAAAGGGTATGAAGGAACTCTTTTAGTAGACCTCTACTCAGATTTTCGAAAGCAGATTCAAAATAAAAAAATTATTGATACTTTTATTCAAAATGGCTTTAACGCCTCTTTGCTTACCCCTTTTCAAAGAGATCTTACAGAAAAAGTATTGCTTAGTATCTATAATCCAAATAGTCAGAGTTTAGAGACACTTAGAAAATATGAGAGGAGAAATTATATTTATGAAAAAAACGAAAGAAATTCTCCAATTTCTATAGGAAACAGGCTTTCTGTCTTAACAGCAAATCTCATCTGTTTTAGAGATCCGTTCTCCTATTTTTTTGGGGGAGCTTCACCTGCGGTTCTTCGGATCGATGAAATTGCAAAAAAAATTTTAAAGACAAAAGCAGATATTGTTTGTTTGCAAGAAGTGTGGGATGAGGAGGCGTTAAAAGTTTTAAAAGAGAGGTTAAAAAACGACTATGTTTACTTTGTCTATGAAGCTGGAAATCAGACAGGAACATTAAGTCCGGATGAAATTGGTTTTAATAGCGGACTTTTTATTGCAAGTAAGGTTCATTTAGAAGAGTTAGATTTTTCCCTATTTTCTGAAATGAAGCCAGTTAAGGGCGGAATAAAAAGGGGAGCTTTGCATGCTAGGTTCAAAGCGGGAAATTCTTATTGGAAAATGGTAGCGACTCATTTACAGCACGGTTCTGATCAAGAATCTATTAAAATTCGTAACACTCAATTTCAAAACTGTTCTGAATTAGTAGGCGATGAAAAAGGATTTGTTATAGGAGACTTAAATATAAACGCTTTTTCAGAAGAATTTAAAGAGAGTCTACTCTCTTCAGAATTTATTGTTCCTTATTTAAGAAAAAAATCAAATGTAACAGAAAAAACTGCTACTGCAACTAATTATTTTAACGATCTTGTCCACACGCCTCTTGAAGAAAGAGCCCTAATCAAGCCGTCATTTGAGTTAATTGATTACTGTGTCATTCCTAAAAAATCACCCCATCAAAAAATCTTAAGTCAAGAAAGAGTTGTTTTATTTTCGATAAACAGTCCAACAAAGGCTCTTTCAGATCATCATGGTTTGCTTACAGTTTGGAAGGTTCAATAAAGGCTCTTACCTTTTTCTTGCAAGAGCCTTTATGTAAAATTAGAAAACAAGTCCGAGCGAGATGTAGGGTCCTGTTAAGATGAAATTGCTTATCGTTCTCTCAAAACCGACAGCATAGACACCATCGTCTGGAACTGCGCCAGGTAAAAGCGATGGAGGTACTTGGGGAGCTGTCATATCAATTGATTGAATCGCATCGATGTAAACTTGTGCCTGGTATCCGAAACCAAATGTTACCTTGCAACACTTAAAAACACCTCCATATGAAAATCCAATGCGCTCTTCTAGTGCTGGTACAAGCTGTGTTCTATTTGGAACTAGTGTGTACTGATTATTTGGTTGAACAGAAAGATCTGGTGCCCAGGAGAGGTAAGTTGTTCCGTTTTGAGACTCGCCAATTATTAGACCCATACTAGAGCTTACATTAAAGAAAAAATCCCACCCCATTCGGTAATCAAAATCAAATCCAAGTTTTGGACCTGCTCCTAAAAATGTAGAGTATGATTGAATTGTACGAGAAACAGATGATGAGGCGTCTGAATAGGTAGAGTTAAATTTTTGTTTAATTCTTTAAAAAGTTCCACCCGCAGAAAAATTTGGATAAAATCTACTAAAAGCTGAAAATCTTTGACCAAAGTTTAAGTTGGCTTGATCAAAGTGAAATCTTGCTGTAGTTTTAGCTTCGGGGAAATTATGTGCTCCAGGACCTATGTCAAATATAGGTCCAATCATTTGTTCATCTACACCTTGTGTCGTATGAGAGGTTTTTTTGCTGGAAAAAAGTCTTTCCCAATTTGCTGAAATGCTTGTATCCATGTCTGAAAAATGAACTCTTGCTCCGACATTAAAAGCTGGGCTGTAGTTTGGAGTAACTTCAAAAACTTGCCAGTGAGGTGAGACTGCTGGAATATCTAATGATGTATCTAGGGGGAACGCTTCTACTGCATAGTAGAGGGAGCTGCCATTTGGTTGAAGAAATAGACACTCTCCAAAAAGCTCTACCATGACCTCTCTTGACTTGGGTATAAAAGGGGTGCAAGATTGAAAAGGACAGGGGGGAGGAGGTGTCTTGCTGGAAGTTTGTGGGGGCGCTTCATCAGCTAGAATACTCCCTAAGCAAAAGAGAAAAGTAAAAAATAGTCGGTTTTTCATAAGTCTCCTAAAAAAATTTATAACTATTTTTTATTCTAGGATGACAATTGAAATTATACAATAATTTTTAAAAAAAGTTATCTGCCACGAACTGTCGGTTTGATAATTTTTGTCGCTTTTGCAGGTTTTCTAACTTCACGGTTAAGTGTTTTTTGTTTTTGCGGTTTGCCGCTGCCTTTTCCTGATTTTCCTGAACCTTTCATACATGACCTCTTTTAAGTGTGTGAATAAAGTGTATACAGTTTATTGGATTTTTAGATATATGATAAATAATTTGAAAAGGTGAGAGGTATGAAATATCTATTTTTATTAGGAAGAGTCTTTTTTTCTTTAGTCTTTATTTTTAAAGCAATTCAGTCTTTTTGCCCCCAAATGGCGAAGAGTCTTGCGGAGAGGGGGGTTCCTTTAGCGCACATTATTTTGCCAATTTGGGGAGTTTTAGCTCTTGTGGGCGGGTTGAGTATACTTTTAGGGTATAGAGCTAAAATTGGCGCCTGGCTATTGATTGTTTTTTTAATTCCAATCACTATCCATTTGCACGCTTTTTGGAATGAAGAAAACTCTTCTATAATGAGAATGCACGCCCTCTGTTTTTGGAAAAATCTCTCTTTGATGGGCGCTCTTTTAATGATGAGCTACACAGGCTCTGGACCACTTAGTTTAAAAAAAGGATAAAATTATGATGCATCCCTTATTAATGCCTATTTCTTCAATCATCGCTGGAGTCTTGATTTTGATATTTCCAGCGCTATTGAATTACGTCATAGCGATCTACCTTATCTTGATGGGGATACTCGGGATCGCTGCCGGTTTTTAGGTAAAAAGAACTAGACAGCTCTCTGCGACTCAAAATATTGTGAAACATAGTGGTCGATTGCTTTTTTCTTTCCGTTATGGACAGTTCCTGTTTCGACCATTTCTTTGAAAATTTCTTGCAGAGCAAGCTCTTTGTCATCTCTTGTTGCTTTGACAATGTCTATGTATTTTTTGTTTTTTAATGAAGACTCTAAACCGGTCTCTATAGCAACTTGAGTTCTATTTAATACAGCATCTGCTTCTATTAGTAGAATAGATCTAGCATATTGCATAGCTCTTTCAATTGTAGGTTCTGCATCAGATAGGAATTCGGCAAAAACAGCTTCAATACGGGGTTTGTTTTCTGCGTTCTTTAATTCATATGCAAGGCTAAGGCAAGCCTCTTCTGCTGTTTTATCCTTGGCAATATAAATTCTTTTTCTATCAACGTCTGTGTACGCTTTTGAATCAGTTTTGGTGTCTCCCGCATACTTGAACCCTTTACGAGAAAGTCTTTGAATAAGTTCATCAACAACTGGAATTTTAGAGCATAAAAGAACAAGGTCTGTGTCGGAAAAACCCTCTCTTGTGTCAAAACGTTCTATAGAGTAAAAAAAATCTGAACGATCCATAATTATAACCGTAATTTAATCCTTACGTATTAATTATAGCATAATTAATAAATCTTTAAAATTAATTTATGATGTAATCTATACTAATTTGTTGATTATGAATTACTTATGAATTATTTGATAAGGTTTCAAAAAAGGTGTCTAACGCTTTCATCTTTAAACTAGAATCTGTTGCGTTATTAATAAAGATAGCAAAGGCGACATCGCCTACGTAGCCAGCATACCCTTTTGAAAAAGACATTGATCCCGATTTTGCCCGAATATTTCCGTTCAGAAGAGGAAGGGATTCATAAAGGAGAGGAAAGAGGGGCGAATCTTGGAGTTTTGCAAGAAAAGAGACCATTTGTTTTGGGGTGATCAGATTTTTTCTAGAAAGTCCCGATCCGTCTGCCATATAAAAGCCTGAAAGGTCAATTTTTTGAGAGGTTAAAAAGTTAGTTACACCTTTTATGCCACTTTCGGTTGAACCCTCTTGATAGAGGGATTCACCTATTTTTTTTAGTAAGTGTTCTGCATATAAATTGACGCTATCTTGATTTGTCCAATAGATAATTTTTTCAAGAGATGGGGATTTGGTTGTATGAAATTTAGTTTTGAGATTATTTGAAGGAATAGTTTCTGAAAAAACTTCTATATTTTCTTTTTGAAGCCCCTTTTTTACTAACTCTTCAATGAGAGCTTTAGGGTCAGGAATTGCTGCTTTGATTGTAAATTCATTAAATCCTAGGGGGATTGTTCCTCTTGCATATTGGACTGATGAGAATTCAGAGCCGTAGACACAAGCTTGGTCGAAAGAGCCGATTGGGCCGGTTGTGACTTCATTATAGAGAGTGATGTTTTCTATGTTTGGGGTAGTTTTTAAAATTGTTGCTTTTTCTAAAACGGCAGATCCAGGTTTAAAGGTAACATCGTATGAATTTTCATGAAAAGTTAATGCAGATGCGCCAGAGCCGTAGTAATTGCCGAGATCCTCCCATTGCCAAGTAGGGATAGCCATCGCTTTTTCCCACCTAGATGAGTCTCCAATAATTTTGCCCCTGATCTTTTTTATCCCTAAGTTTTTAATCGCGTCTATCCAAAGATTTATTTGGGGCTCTATACCACCTATTCGATCTGATCCAAGAAGAGGGTCACCGCCACCTTGAATGTAGATATTTCCTAAAAGAGTCTGATTCTCGTCGATAATGCCATCAAACAAAAGGTGAGTCTCAAAAGAGTAATTGCTTCCAAGAATTTCTAGAGCTGCGGCAGTAGTAATGAGTTTCATGCAAGATGAGGGGATCAAACTTAGATCGCTATTTTGGTCAAAAATGATTTCAGATGTTTTTGTATTGATTGCAAAGATTCCAATGATTGCATGATCAAGAAAGATGCTCTCCTTGCAAACTAAAGTGTTCATAAATAAAATCAAGTATAAAATGCGAAGCATGATGATTTGGTATTTTATGAAAAACAAATATATAAAGATAGGAGAGAAAATTGATAGAGTTGATCATTTTTTTCAATTTTTAAAACATCGTGTGGTATAGTTTTTTAAGAAGTGTTTTTCTTAAACAAAGGTTTCTATGTCACTTTTTGAGCAAATTAATAATGGGATAAAAGAGGCGATGAAAAATCGCGATCAATTAAGGCTTGAGGTGCTACGCATGCTGAAATCAAAGGTGTTAGCAGTTGATGCCAGAGGAAATCTGTTGGATGCAGAAATTTTGAAAATTTTTAAAACCTATTTCGGAAGTCTTCAAGAGGCGCTTCAGGAAGCAATAGCTGCCAACAGAAAAGATATTTCTGATAAATTAAAAGCTGAATTAGAGATCATTCAAGAGTTTTTGCCAAAGCCGCCATCTCTTGAAGAGACAAAAAAACTTATTTCTCAAGCGATGCAAGAAACAGGAGCTAAGACAAAGAAAGATCTTGGGCTTGTTATGAAAGCTGTGATGAAGTTAAATAGTGATGTTGACGGAAAACTAACAAGTAAATTAGTAGCAGAGCTCTTACAAGATTAATCTAAAAATCTTGCAAGCTTAATGAAACTTTGAATAGATTGGCTAACTCTTGACTCTCAAAGATAGATGGAGAGTTAAGATTCATAGGTAATAATTTGCAAATAGATTGCTTATATTGGGAATCAATTTTTTTAGAGTATGTTGCAGAGCATAGTCGTAAGCATAATGACGCATCGCACGATTTAGGCCATTTTCGCCGGGTATACCAGGCAGCAAAATCGATTGCTGATTTAGAATCGTCACCAAGTGACTTACTTATCATTCTTGCAGCAGCATATTTTCACGATATTGTTTCTCTGCCCAAAGATCACCCTGATAATAAAATGTCGTCTAGTTATGCTGCAGCTGAAGCAAAAGAGATTCTTGCTAAAATGAATTTTCCCGAAGAGAAAATTGAGTCTGTTTGCCACGCAATCAGAGCGCATAGTTTTTCAGCTGGACTTAGTCCTCAAACAATTGAGGCAAAAATTATTCAAGATGCAGATCGAATGGAGGCTTTAGGGGCTTTGGGTGCAATGAGGACATTTTATGTTTCAGGAAGGCTTGGTCGAAAGCCCTATGATTCAAATGACATGAGAGCAGAAAAACGGCCTCTAGATGACAAGATTTTCGGATTAGATCATTTCTATGTTAAATTGTTTAAGCTCCCCCATTTATTGCAAACGCAAGGTGGGCGACTTTTTGCAAATAAGAGAGTTGAATTTCTTAAATATTTTGTAGAAGAGTTAGAAATGAATATTAAAGATGAGAATGGAGGAGCTCTTGTTGTAGTTAAAAGTTGTTATGAAGCAGGAGCAAACGGTTTGGAGTTGTTTGATCCATTAGACCCATTGGCACAAAATCGATTGTTAAACTCTGCCAATTTTGCAACTGATCAGATCATTGAGTCTCATGAAAAATTTCCGATCTTTATCTCAAGATTTCTTTCCGAGCTGAAAAGCGAAATCAAGCTCCAAGACAAAGTTTGACTTAAAAACTGAGGATCAGATTTATAATCAAAAAATCTCTCTTTGAGAGGTTGTTAAATTTTAAAAAGAATGGAGAGGAAAGTGCACGTTCTTAGATTTGTTACGGCATTTTTAATTGTTTGTTTAAGTATAAATGGGGAAGAAGTCGATCCAATTGATCTTGAATTCGGGGTCAGGCATTGGGTTATGGGGTTTGGTTGTGTGCTAATTTTACGATATTTGGTATCAGGATATTCAGATAAAAATAAATTTGATTTTTTTACAAACCCCATAACCCAATGCCTGACCCCATAACATAACACGAATTTTAATGTTTATTTGTATTTGTGGTTGTTGCTGGTTTCGTCAAAGCATTTCTTAGTAATCGTGCATATTTACGCAATAGCCATTGACGTAATACAAAAGGTGGATGGGGGTCAGAGAATAGCAAATGTAGTACATAATTTAACCAACCAAGAGGCTGAGGAAATCTTTTTATAGCTTGTGAGCCCATTCTAGAAAGAAATTGTTCGGCATCTTCTAAAACTAGAGGATCCTTGATAGAGTGGGTCGCTTGAAAATCGGCCTTATATTCAATAACCAAGCTGACAATCATTTGAATGCTCCACCCAGCGCAAAAAATCCAAAGAGATGTGTTTAACCATGAGTCAACCAGATGATTAGAGGGGAGTGCATACGAAAATATTCTGGTGATACAAAGAAATATGAATGTTAGCCGAAATACTCTACGTACGTGAAACAGCCAAGGTAAATGCCCAGATTTTAGATGAGAAATTTCATGCTGAGCTAGCCAATCCCAAGCCTTTTCTCCAGCTGATTCTGGATGGTCGATAGGTCGACCTATTAGAGCAGCAGAAACAAGCACATAAATATGCTTATTCCATGAAAAAATAGCGCAGTGTTCAACGCGAGTATCATTTGTTACAACTACTGAAATTTGTTCTTTAAATTCCGGTAAAAGTTTTTGAAAAAGAGCCTGAATTCGGCTTCTTTCTTGCAGAATAGAATCAACTATTTGTGGATTTACAAGCTTATTTGCCCGTAGGCTTTCTTCATATTTATTTGCACAATTTAACCACTCTTTGGCTAGACTGGTTCTTGGGTCCCAAATGCGCTTGAGTTTTGCTAACAGTCCTTTTAAATCCATAATAATATTCCACTAATAAAGGTCAGGGCATTTTATATCAGTTCTCTAGTTCAATTCAAGTCATAATTAAATTATAATTGAGAAACGAAGCGATCATATGCTTCAGAGTGATTGTGTCGGGCAATAGGCATCATTACGTTTAAAAGTTCTGAAGTGAATTGGGGGGAATTGGGGGTCAGGCATTGGGTTATGGGGTTTGTAAAAAAATACAATTTATTTTTATGTGAATATCCTGATACCGAATATCGTAAAATTAGCATACAACCAAACCCCATAACCCAATGCCTGACCCCAGAACTTAACCCAATGCCTGACCCCAGAACTGACCCCAGAACTTTAATCCAGATTAGTGGGTTTAATGGAGGTGGTTGGATGCGTTCAGAACTTTTGACTTCGGAAATTATAAAAGTTTTTTATGAGC
>VGMD01000011.1 GCA_016866545.1 Chlamydiota bacterium
CACCTCTTTGAAAAGGCGCTCTACTTTTTGCAACGTTCCTGAAGGCACCGTAATGTCTTGCCCAAATTGCTTTCCAAATCTTCTTCTAATCAAAACCCCTGAACTCTGAGGATCGCCAAGAGAAGCCTCAACACCTCTAATTTCAGGCACTGGAGGCCCAAGCTCCGCTTCTACCCGAATACCAGGAGGCAAAAGCGATTGCCCAACAGCCGCTGTAGATAGAGCAGCCGAAATGGCTGGCCCAATATGAGCCCCCACGAGTGATGCAGGAGAACCGGCCGCTGAAGAGGATATAAAACCACCACGACCTACCCCTTCCATAAACCCCTCCCCAATAAACTTAATTTAATATAAATTAAAAACATTATTAATTATTATGCCATTTTTTTATTTAATTATCAATTAATAAAAAGCCCTCAACTCTTTCGAATTGAGGGCTAAACAACATCGCAATTAATTAATTATTAACCTTTTGAGTCTACAGAGACAGCAGCCTGCACGTATTGTGTGTAAACTTGCTGTGCTTCCTGCCAAGATTGCGTAAACATTTGATCTTGTGTCTTCATCGCATCTTGCAAGAGTTGTAGAGCCCCTTGCGATAACGCCTGCTCTTCTGCAGCGGCACCTTGGTCTCTTTGAGCCTGCGCCTGGCCAAGTGTCTGCTGAGAATTAACACCCGATGTAACAGCTTTAACGATCGAATTTCCTATATCGCTAGCACTCTGCAATTTAGCAAGCGTTGCTTTAAGGTCTTTATTTGCAGCATCTCTCCCTTTTCCAATTCCTCCCAAAAGCTTATCAAACTCATCAGTCCCGTGCGCATACTCGAGAACATGTTTAAGAGTTATTCTTTTGCCCGTTTCTAAAGGCTCATTAAGCCCACTTCCAGAGACAAGCTTTTTATAAGTTTCACGAGAAATCGTACCATTTTTAAGTTTCGTTGTATAGTTGTTAAGAACTTCACTCTCATCTTCGCTTAAATCATGAATACCAAGCCTTTGACGTCGATTTTCAAGAGTATCATCTGAAATAGTAACTCCAGTATTGTTTTTACAATTTCCTGATTCGCTTAGCATTGCATCCATTTGTCTTGAAAACTTAGTCGAAGAGTACTGCCCGTACAAGGACCCGCCTGCAATTACGCCACTACCAAGAGATTCAGCCATATTTGCATACTGCATGTTTGCCTGAAACTCTGTAGCGCTAGCAGCTTTGTCTTGCACATCGTAGGCAGCATTGGCTGCAGATTCAGTTACAGTCGTCGAAAGATTAGCCGATGCAATTTTATTTTCAGCAGAATTATGAGCAAGCTTCATCATTGCTTCCATGTAATCCATGAGAGCAATAAACGAGCAAGAGGCCGAACTTAATAGGTGTAACCTTGAATCCGATGAAGGATCATTTTTGATTCCACCTAAATCATGTCCACTTGCTTGTGTTAAATTGTGTGTCATTTTTTACTCCTTAATAGTTTTAAAAATTAACAACTTAATTTTTTTAATGAGCTAACACTTTAGCAGCCTCTTTCCACACCGCACCAGAATTGTTACAAAGGTTACTCATATCATCTGCAATCTGTTTTGTAACCGCTGTAGCAGATGAATTAATCGTTTGGAGCGTGCTATTTGAAGCATCCGAAATTGCGTTTGAGAAAATAATGTTAGCTTCGGCTTGACCTATATCTCTAGTAAGTCTTGCCTCTTCTTCTAAAAACCCAGCTCTTTGGTAAGAGAGAAAAGACTCCATACCTGAAGAACCCGCTTGTAAAGAGAAGTTGAGTGGTATAGCCCCTTTGAAAAGCGCAGGAAATTTTTCAAGTAAAGACTTGCCATTTCCTAGCCCTGAAAAAGACTTTGCACCAACTATCATACTTACAATTACTCCAATTACTGTGGCCAAAATATTTAAAGCCTCAACAAGTTTTGGATGTTTCTTCAAAAAAGTTGGGTCCATTTCCATAGCGTCCATCCAAATCCCAGAGCCTGCTAAGTTTGAAACAAGTTCAAAAGTAAATATTTTTCCTCTTGCACTCATATCAAAAGGCTTAGTTAAACTCTTATAAAGCGACTTAATACGATTCATAACAGAAGTTGCCTCATCAGATGCACTACTTGCTGTTGAATCTGCAACACTTGTTGCAGTAGCATCAGCTGTAGCGTCTACAGTTGCATTTGTAGCACCTTCAGTTGTCGCGCCAATCCCTCCTATTCCTGCAGAAGCAACAGCAATTACTATGATAATAATCACTTTTGCAAGCATATCACCAAAAGCTTCCGCTTTAGCTTTACTCATACCAGCACTTTCTAAAGCTTTTGTGATAACTCCACCAAAAGCTGAAACAGAATCACTAAATCCTGGTGTGGCCATAAAAGCACCAACTGCAAGAGCTACAAAACCAGCTCCTGCACCACCTGTAGCACCTGCAATAGCTGCGCCTACCAGAGCGACGACAATCTCAACTACAGTCTCCCACCAAGGTCTGCTTCTAGCAGCTTCAGCCTCAGCATTAGATTTAGCAATTTCTTGCTCAACATTTTGTTGGTTTTCTTGTGCTACCTTAATAGAAGCATCACCAATTTCTGTTTGAATATTATCTTTGTCAATTTGCATTTGAGAAATAGTCATTTGAAACATTTGTAAAACAATCATAAGCTGAGCTAGATTCCCATTCATGTCTGGAGAATCTTTTTTTCCAGAACTTACATAAGAATCAAGAAAATTTTTTGTCTCTCTATCAGTTGTTAAACTATCTGTAGAAGGAGCATTCGGCTTAGAAAGAGTCACTAAATTTGTTTGTAACGCTTTAAAAAACTTTTTTTGTTCTTCTGCTGGTAAACTATATGTCTTTTCTAATGTACCAGTAAAACCTCTAACTACATCATTTGCTTTTTCTGGGTTACGAGTAGAAACCAAAGCTAATACAGGAAGAAGACCTACTAAAAATGTTTGCATTTTAGAAGAATTTTTAGCATAAAGACTTTCAAGCATAGGTTTTAAGTTGTCACAAAGAGAGTTTAAAGCCTCGTTTGATGCACCAAAACCAATTAAGTAAGGCGCAATATGCTTTTGAAAATCTCTACCATAAGTTTTTTTGTCGATACCAGAAACAGCTTCTGAAAACTTATCTATATTCTTTTTAACTCCTACTAACTTAACTAAAAGCTCTTCTCCAAAGCTTTTTGTTTGAGGAGCAATTAATTTTAAAACGTCGTCAAAAGCAGAAGGATTTTTAACTAACACATCCCTTATGCTATTAACAACAGACTCTAAATTAACGTTAGAACTACTCTCTTTACCACCTGAAACTTCTTCTTGCGCAATTACGCTAGCAAGTTCTTCAAGCTTATGCAAAGAAAGAGCAAGTGCCTCTTTAGAATCTTTACCTCTCCTCTCTTCTGCTACTGGAGTAACAATAAAAGAAGGATCCAACATAATTTCTTGTGCCATAAATAATCCTCACGTATTATTTAATTTAATAATGTAAATTACTACACAATCATAGTAATTAACTGACTCATTGAACCTAAAAATTCAACAACAACCTGACATAACTGCAAACTCTGAGCTTGCGCCTGATTTAAACTTGTAGCAATCGTAGCGCCGCCACTTTCAATTGTCTGATATTTATTTGTCGCATCAGAAATCATAGTCATCATTGTATTGTAAATAGCGTTATCAGTTTGCATCGCAGAAGAAGTCGAATCTTTCTTCATTTGGCTTGCAAAACCACTTGCAATTGCTTGCGCTTGATTTAAGCTATACGTTGCAGCCGCAGATTGCAAAGCAAGCAAACTACTAAACCCTGCCTGTATACCAATCTCCCCTTGTTGTGTATCAATGGCTACTTGCATTAAGTACATTTCAGGATCGGGTAGAGTTGTGCCGCTATTAACAGTTTCAGTATTACTCACAACACCTCCTTTTTAAGGCTTTTATTTCATCCACTTAGATAAAACTTTTACAAGCTGGTGTTAAGAAAAACCACATCATAGCCACATCTTTATTTGATGTCATATGGTAGTAGTTCACACCTTCCCTTACCATTTATTATATAGGAATATCTTTAAAAAATCAAGAAAAAAGAAGCGAAAAAATATATAAAGTAATAATATTCAACGATTTATATATTAATAAACAATAAAGAAAAACTAGACTCTTATAAACATCTTAGCTTCCCCTCGTCTGGGCATTTACGCTTGCTGATAAGATATCAAGAATTTTCTTCTCCAAAGAAGCTATTGCATTGTTTACGGCAGTCAATATAGAGTTATCCGATTGGATCTGCGCCTGGGCAGATTTTGATACGCCTGTATAGGTCTGCGATACACTTCCGAGCGCTTGGTTCAATTGATTCATCGGCCCAGGATCCCCAGAGACCCCATTTGACCCTGATGTTGTGAGCCATAGCTGTTGTAAATTTGCGTTGCCATACGACCACCCACCCGGCCCGGCTTGTCCAAAAGCAGCATTCAATACATTTGTAAGAGCCCCGCTAATTTGAGGAGCAAGGGACGATCCTGCCCCTTTTGTAAAAAAATGACCAGTTAAAATAGCGGCAGAAAGCTTCATGACGTCGTTATAAAACACATTATTTATGTTTGCAGGAGCCGGAACTGACGATGTGGAAAGCGTTGACGCATTATTGAGCTGTGTTGTTAAGTCCTGGATATAGGTGAAATATTTATTAATTTGAGCAAGCTCTGCTGCATCATTTCCCACAACATCCGATCTATAAGTCCCACAAAGTGACATCACATAATTAAGTTGGGCCATTGATAGAGGATGTCCTTTCGATACTTGACTAAGCAAGCTCTTAATTTGAGCCTGAATAGCCCCCGGATTATACGGATTAGACCCAAGACTTATACCGTATTTTTTTGAACCCCCTGCTGCAAGATTTGCTACATCCCAATTATCATCCATCTAATTAATTCCTTAGTTAACTTTTTAACCATTTTTCTTTTTTAGAAATTTTTTTCCCCTGACCTGTAGGCTTACTGAGAGCAATTTTTTCTTTCTTCACCTCTTTAATAAATTTACCAAGCCTTTCCTGCTCTTTGAGCAAAAGATTTTTTATTTCTATAATTTGTGGGCTAAAAACAATCTGCTCTTTGGAGCCAATTTTTTCCCTATCCTCCACTCTACACCGCTCGAGCAAACTCTTCTCAATTTGTTCAATATCTTTATATTTTGAAGCAAAGCTTTCAATAATAGCTGTTTTATCTTCTACACTTTTACTCTCTTCAATATTTTGATTTGTAGAATACAAAAAACGCCAAAGACCGTAATAGACGGTCCAAAAATCTTTATTTTCACTGACTACGTTTTGATCCAATATGCCGATGAGCTCTTTAAAAACTTTTTCAAGATCGTACATATTTTACTATTCCCTAGACTTTAAAGCCTTTTTCATTTTACTTTTTCGCTTAGCTTTAGACACCGGAATCTCTACATCCTCTTTTGTTTTTTCAATCAAAGGCTCAAGCTCTTTTTGATACTCTTGGCTTTTTTTCTTAAAATTTTCACACTCCTCAAAAAACCAACCTTTTTGCCCCTCTACCATTTTATCTATTCTCTTAAAATCAACTCCCGTCTCCTTCTCATACTGTTCAACACTCTCTTTCATCGCAAGCTGAAGTCTTAAAAACTCGGTGTACGCTCTTCTTTTTTGAACAGGATCGCCCATTTTTAAGATGAATTTCAAATCGTCATACACACCAAATAGCAACTTTTCAAACTCTTCAAATGTAAGTTGATTATTTTTCACGTCTTTAACCACCCTGATTTTCGACCTTGCGATCTTTTTTTTGATTTTGATCTAAGCTCCAGCTCTCTTTTTGCTTTATCTTCTATCTCTTTTTTTTCAAGCTCTGCCTTTTCTTGAAAAAGCTTTTCTTGAGCCTTTTGCAAAAACTGCCACTGCTCTTCTGTAAAGTTTTTCTCCTCTAAAGCTAAGTTTTTTACATCATTTGGCAAAACACCAAGCTCTGCATGAGCTTTTTCATTCTCCTGCTTAATTTTATCTCTTAAAGCGCTCATTTTTGCTTGCACTGCCTCTTTTTCAGCACTACTTCCCTCTGAAAGTATATATTTATATTTTTCAAAAAACTCACTGCATTTTTGAAAAATCTCATCGAGCTGCTTTTCTTTCTCCTCAGATTCAACGGAAAGAAGAGCCATTAACTTGTCAAATTCATCATCCATCATCTATATTACTTCTTTCTTTTCTTTATTAATCGCAAGAGATAAATATAAAGTGTATGATAGAACATATTTTCCATGAGTTAGAAAAACACCTTAGCATCAAAGCGATAAAAGATGATAAAAGTGCTTTGGGTCCATACTGTTTGCCGATTAACGAAACTTTATCCGTATGGGTAAAAGAGCTTACCCCGGGAGTTTTGTTAAAAACAGCAATTGGCCCCCTCTCATTAGATTCCGAAAAAGAGACCCTTTTTGCCTACCTCATGAAAGCAAATTTTATTGGGCAAGGGACAGGCGGAGCAATCATTGCCCTCGACCCTGAAGAGAAAATCTTGACACTCTCATTAATTATGTCTTATGAAGTGAATTATAGGATTTTTAGGGACAGACTAGAAGAATTTATTAATTATTTAGAGTTTTGGAAATCTGAACTACAACGTTTAGATGCTCCACCTAAGTAACCAAATGAATTTATTCCAGTATAACTCGTTTGGACATAGACAAATATAGTTAATTTCACTATGCTATTCGAGGTCCCTCAATACAAACAAGGGGAATAGGTGAAAGGTTATTTAATTTGCGAAGATGGTCCTGGAATCGGGCTGACAATTCCCTTGGAATCTGGGAATGAATGGCTTATAGGAAGAGATCCAGAACTATCTCAAATTCTTCTAGAAGATCCAATGGTCTCAAGAAAACACGGTGTGATTCGCCTAGAAGATAACCTCTTTACTCTTGAAAACATAAGCGAAGTTAACCCAATTAAAGTAAATGGGGATACCTCTACAAAATTTGATCTGCATGAAGCTGATACAATTCAAATTGGGAACAACTACTTCCGCTTTACACTCCTTGATCCAAACGCTACCTCCCCGACAGAAGAGATCAACCAAGAGCCTACGATTTTGCCTTTTACAATTGGATCCCCCTCTCGCTTTCTCTTAAAAGTTCTTTCCGGACCAAATCAAGGCGCTGAATTCGGCATGACCGAAAATAGCACCTACATACTTGGAAAAGATGCCTCCTCTGACATTGTTTTCCAAGACTTAAGCGTTTCCCACAGACATGCAAAACTCATTATTTCTCCCTCAGGTGAAGCCCTAATCGAAGATTTAAATAGTAGAAATGGCGTTATAATAAACGGTTTAAAAATTTCTGAAGAGACTCTTCTCCCCTCTGGCGGAGTTGTATCGATCGGAACAACTGTCTTTCTTTTCATTGATAAAGAGGCCTCTGAAAAAACAATCTACTCGCCGCCCCAAAGGTTTTACGATGAAGAAAAAACTCCTGAGCTACCTAAGATTGAAGAAAAACCGTTAGAAGAGAGTCTAAAAAAAGATTGGAAAGAGACTTTTATCCCAACAAAACACCTTGTATTCGCAAGCACATTTAGCCTACTAATTATAGTAGGTCTAGTAAGCCTCGTATCCCTATTTAAAAGCCAATCTATTACGCCTCAAACAGTTGATGCAACTCATGAAATAAAAGAGACAATCGCTCACTTCCCAAATATTCAATACTCCTACACCCAGTCTACGGGAAAAATCTTTCTTGTGGGCCACGTTCTTACTGAAATTGAATATGCTGAGCTAACATACTTATTAAAATCGCTCCCTTTTATTACACAAATTGAAGATAATGTTGTTGTTGATGAGGGTGTTTGGCAAGAAATGAACGCTTTAATTGCTAAAAATCCGAACTGGCGAGGAATCACTATGAGTGCAACAGCTCCCGGTCGTTTTGTTTTAAGGGGTTATCTACAAACTGAAACCGATGCAGTCCCTTTGCAAGACTATTTAAACTTAAATTTTCCCTACCTAAATCTACTTGATAATCAAGTGGTTGTTGAAAACACGCTAGAGACTCAGGTGACAAACTTACTGATCGAATATGGATTTACTGCGACAGAGTTGCAGATGGGGAATGGAGAGATTATGATCTCTGGAAAAGTTTCAGAAAAACGAAAATCAGATTTTCTTACTCTTGTCTCTCAGATCCAAAAAATTCGGGGAGTTAAACAGGTAAAAAATTATGTTATCTATGTAGCAGAGACCTCTTCTACAATAGATCTTACAAGCAAGTATAAGATTATGGGATCGTCTAAATTTGGAAATAAAAACCAATATGTCTTGATTAGTGGAAAGATCTTAGCTATTGGGGATGCGTTGGATGGGATGACAATTACAAACATTTTACCTAGCGAAGTTTTACTAAATAAAGACGGAATTAATTATAAAATTGACTACAATGCGCAATAATTGTTATTTCATAATTATAAAGAAGAATATTAGGAGATGAGAGCCATGTTTGGTTTAAAAAAAGAAGAGAGCAAACCAATTTACGAATACGATCTCGAAAAAGAGCTAAAAGACGATAAAAAACAAAAGATCCTTTTAGATAAGGCTGAAAAAAATGTTTTAGAAATCAAAACTCTCTTAAGACAAGGCTCGGACCAACAAGAATTTGAAAAGCTTGGGATCCTTTTACACGGATACTCTGCACTATTAAAAACTTTATCAAATGTAATATCTAAAAAATAGGAAATATTTATGTCAGACACCTCCCCGTATTACGGCACACTTTCATTTAGAACACTTATAAACAGATACATAAGCATGCAAAGCAACGTGACTTCGATGGTAAGAAGTGTTGCTAGTAAAATGAGCTCTGCAACACCTGGAAAGTTTCTTATGATCCAGTTTGCAATGGCTAATGTGGCACAAGTTGGTGAATCGATCTCAAACCTTTTATCTCAGGTTAACTCAGTAATTGGAAATGCGATTCGAAACCAAAAATCAGGTTAATTTAATTAGGAGAAAATTATGTCTAAAGATGCGTATAAAAATTATAAGGAAGACTTTTTACTCCTTTTGGAAGCAGGCTTCATTGCAGTCAATAGTGCAGATGAAGATTCTGCAATAAAACTCTTTAAAGCAGCGGAAGTATTAAAACCTGAAAGCACATTTCCAAAAGTTGGATTTGGCTACATGCATCTTTGCAAATTAGAACTCAAACAAGCGATGAAAATCTTGAAAGAAGTCCTTGATAAAGAACCTGATAACGAAATGGCGAAAACTTTTCTAGGAATTTGCATGACACTTGTTCCAAGTGAAGTTACAGCGGGTGAAAAATCTTTAGAAGCACTTTCTCATTCAAGTGATTCAAGCATTAAAAAGCTTGCTGATGCAGCCATTGAATTTGCTGAAAAATTTGTAAAAAAATCTTCTTCCCCTGTCTCACCTCAACATTCTAAACAAAAGCGTACATAGCCTATTATGAGCACACCTACACCCGATATTGATAAACTAGATAAGATTAGTCCGATTACTCCAAAAATTGGTGGCGAGACACCTGAAGAGGGAAAATTTGCAAGCTTTATGAACGAAAAAAGCGTGCAAACCTCTATTTCACCCTCAGGGCCAACACCTATGGAGCTCTCCTCATCGGGCATAAAACCAATCTCTTCCCCTCCTACGATTGCAGACATTCAAAATCAAATTCAGTCTGTCTCATCCTCTCTAGGAGATGTTAAAAACCAGTTACATACAAAGGGATTAAAGCTCAAACAATCTGATAAATATCTGTTAAGAAGTAAACTCTCCTCTGCAAATGAAAATATTCGAAGCGCTGCCGAGAAGTCTGGGGTTACAACAGGCCCTCAGCCTGATTTATCTCAAAAAAATAGCCCTGTTGCTAAGTTTTTAGAACTTGTGACAGACGGTCAAAGGCAACTTGGATCTGCAGCGTTGGAGCTTCAGAACTTAAACTCTTCTGGGGAATCTGTTAGTGCTGCTAAACTTTTACTCGTACAAGCAAAATTACAAAAAGCTTCTCAGGAATTAGATTTTAGCTCTGTTATCTTAGGAAAGTCGACAGAAATGCTAAAAACATTAATGAACGTCCAAATTTAATTAGAGCGAGGTTCGGAAAAAATGAGTGACTTCGATTTTTCCTTTGGGAACCTCCAAAACGGTCTCGAGGATGTTGAGTTAACTTCTGTTCATGGTAGAATTACAGAAGTCGTTGGGATGTTAATTAAAGCAATCATTCCCAGAGTAAGAATGGGAGAGGTCTGCATGATCAAAAGAGACGGAGCGCCTCTACTTGCAGAAGTTGTTGGATTTACAAAAGAAGAGGTCTTTTTATCACCTCTTGGTGAAATGTCTGGCATTAACCCCTCATCTGAAGTGGTCCCCTTAAACACCTCTCTTAGAATCAAAGTAGGCAACGCTCTTTTGGGCAGGGTATTAAACGGTCTTGGAGAGCCATTAGACGTTGAAGAAAAAGGGCCCCTTGATCTCCAAGAGACCTATCCTGTGATCAACTCCCCGCCAGACCCTTTAAAAAGAAAAAAAATTGAGACGCCTATTTCAACCGGAGTTCGTTGTATTGATGGAGTTCTCTCATGCGGCGAGGGACAAAGGGTTGGAATTTTCGCAGCAGCCGGGGGTGGTAAATCGACACTTCTTGGCATGATTGCTAAATATGCAAAAGCCGACGTCAATGTGATTGCTCTCATTGGAGAGAGGGGGCGTGAGCTTAGAGAATTTTTAGAAAATGATCTAGGGCCTGAAGGGCTTGCAAGATCTGTGATTGTTGTATCGACATCGGATCAATCAGCTCAATTAAGACTGAATGCCGGCTATGTTGGAACAGCGATTGCTGAATATTTCCGAGATCAAGGGAAAAAAGTGATCTTGATGATGGACTCTGTCACCCGTTTTGCACGGGCACTTAGAGAAATTGGGCTTGCTGCAGGAGAGCCTCCTGCAAGAGCTGGATTCACACCTTCGGTATTTGCAACTCTACCAAAACTTTTAGAAAGATCGGGCAACTCTGATGTAGGATCGATCACCGCTTTTTACACGATTCTCGTTGCAGGAGATGACATGAATGAGCCAGTTTCTGATGAAGTCCGCTCTATTTTAGATGGCCACATCATTCTCTCGAGCGAACTTGCAAGGCAGTACCACTACCCCGCTATTGATGTATTAGCATCTGTGAGTAGAATTCTTTCCCATATCGTATCAAAAGAGCATTTGGAGTTGATTGGAAAAATTAGAGAAGTGCTTGCCAATTACAAAAAAAATGAGCTTCTTGTCCGAATTGGGGAGTACAAACCAGGCTCTGATAAAAATGCTGACTACGCTTTAAAATATATTGATAAAGTAAATCGGTTTCTCAAACAACGTACTGATGAGAAATGCTCTCTTGATGAGACTCTACAACAATTAAACGTACTTTTTAGATGAAATATCCTCTAGAACAGATCGCTCAAATTAAAGTTAAAAGACTCGAAGAGGCGGAAAAACTCTTAAAAGAAAAAAAACGACTTTTGGAAGTTGAGCTAGAAAAATTAAAAAAAGCTGAAGAAAAAAGAGATCTTGTTAAAAAACATAGACAAGACAAGCTTGAGAAATTTTTACATGAAATGCAAGAAGGGACTACAAGCGATAAAATTATTACTCATGAAAGATATCTGAAAAAAATTGTCGACGAAGAGCTTAAATCTGAAGAAAAAAAAGTTGTCGATCAGAAAAAAATTGTGACAAAAGCAGAAGAGGAGGTTGAAAAAGCGAGAAAAGATCGGCTAAAGAAAAATCAGGATGTCGAAAAACTAAAGCTTCATAAAACAGAATGGGAAAAAGAGGCTCTTTACGAAGAGATGAAAAAAGAGGCTATTGAAACTGATGAAATGGGATCTAGCACCCACTCCTTAAAAAAAAGCGCTAGGCGCAAGGAGGGATTATGACAAATTCTCCCCTGATTGAAGGGATTCCAGATCCGAGAAAATCTTCTCAACTTAGTAGTGATGATCCAGTAGACCCCGAAAAATTCAAGCGAATGCTAAAAGTTGAAAATTCAGAAGAGATGCAAAAGCAGCATAAAAGGCGAAGACCTAAAAAGGCTGAAGAAGAAGAGGGTCCTGAGAGTAGCGAGGATCTTTCAAACACTCCCAAGTCGACCTCTTTTAGCGATCTATTTAACCCAAAAAGCACCCAATTAGACCCCTTTCAAAAAAAAGGGACCAAAGAGACTAAAACTGTCTCCTCTCAAACTTCCCCACTTGTTGATTCATCTATTTATTTTTTAAAAACTCAAAAACTTACAGCCACCTCCCCCTTTTTGCAGTTGGAAGCAACCCTACCAACCGCTAAAAAAATACAAGCCCATCAAAATTTTTTAAGAAAGCCAAAAAAAGAGACTATCTCGCAAATTCAATTAGAGCCTCTGGAAAAAAGCAGTATTGCTCCTCTTGCTTTTAAAGAGAGTTCAACTGGTGTAGAAAACCTTAAAAATCTAGATAAAAGTTTTGAACCCACCTCTCATATAAAAGAGTCAAAAAAGACCACCTCTCTTGAAGAATCCTCCCCCACCCTACTTATTGATGGGATTGGTGCGCCCCTAGTTCCAATCGCTAAAGATGAAAAAATTGAAGAAGAGTCTCAAAAAATTAGCTCTTTAGAAAAGAAAAAATCTCACTCGTTGCAAAAAGAGCACAAAGATAAAAAAGGGGATGAAGATGAGGATGAATCAAATCTAGTTATACAGCAACCAACTGACCTAGCAGGGGTAACACCCCCTCTTCTTACTTCAGAAACACCTGCATATGCAACCCTTTCCCCAAATGTCTATGAACTTTTTGAAAAACTAGTAGGTCTTTTAATGATTGAAGAACATAAGGGGATCTCTATCACAACAATAAAACTTTCTATGCCAGGATCTGTTTTCAACAATTGCGAAATTAAACTCGAACATTTTGATACTGCCCCTAACTCTTTTAACATCCAGCTGCTTGGAAATCCCTCTGCAGTCGATCTTTTTAATGCTAATTACCAAGGCCTTGTAAATGCGATGAGCCAAAGCAATTTCTCTTTTAAAGCAAACATAAGACGACCAATCCTTCTTGAAAGCTATCAACACCTCATCAGACGAAAGAAAGAACAATCCTTTGATGATTCTGACAAAGAGCAAGCCAGTTAACTTTTCAAAATTACTGTTTTTAGTCTACTAACTTTATGTTCAAATGTCCCAAATGTCGTGCCTGACACCGCAAATGTCGTGCCTGACACCGTGCCTGACACCGTGCCTGACACCAGTTTCGGTTTTTCAGATATACCGGGAAAGCCTAAAAAAAGCCTCGTTTGTACCCTTGTTGTTTTGCAACTATCGTCAGAGCTTAAACAAGCCCAAACTTTTTTAACAACCTCTCCGCTCCTCACACAAATAAAACCTACCACGGCAACTTGCCCTAATCCTACTAAATTCATATCCTATTTTCCGTTGTAAAATGTAAATGACTCTAAAAAAGAGTTTAAAGATTTTAAAGAGCTGTTTGAATACCTGCAAGAAAAACTATCGTTTTTTTAAAAGATCTAAAAAGGAACTGGTTCTTGGCGAGTGTACCAGTAATTTTTACCGTAATTGATAGTCAGTTGCTCTCCTTTTTCGATCCTTTGATTCGTTACGAAAATGAGATGATAAATTCCTTTATGGAGAACAAACTTTTTATCCAAATTGGGTGTACAACTGTGATTAATAAACCTAGTTAAATTCCCTTTTGTCGCATCGATAACAAAATTGAGCCCCTCATCCGAAACAATCGGATATTGGTAGAGATAATCGTTTTGTGCTTCTGTATACCTTCGAAAATCATTTTTTCGAATAACACCTAGATATTCGCCTATAAAAACATTTGGCAAAATAGCCTCTTTGGCAAAAACACCATAACCTACTTCGTCACTAATTAACTGCAGAGAAAGATTGACTAAGAAGTTTTTTTCGATCTCCTCAGAAAATTTTTTCCCAAGATCGAAAGCTTCTTGAGAGGTTTCTTGATTAGCAATTTGCAAGGCAACTTTCCGCCGAACTTCTTCTTCATCAAGCTCTGTTTCAAAAAAAAGGCGGTCTATATATTCAAACTCTTGCATAAACTTATTTTACTACTCTCCAAAGATAAATTCCAAGAAGTAGAATCGATAAAAGTTCATTCTTAAAAAGCTTCTTAAAGCTGTCCTAAGATTTAAAAAACTAAAATCATATTTTAAAATGACACTGATTATCAAAGTTGATCATTAATTAACAATCTGCGAACATTGTAAATAAATAATTTTAATTATAAAAATGAAAAAAATAAAACAAATTATCTATTTAGCTCTTACTGCTACTACATTTTACTACTCCTACCTGCTATACACACAATTATATAACAATCAATTTGATAAGTATTCAAATTTACAAACAAACTTCCTCTCTTGCCAACAACTTATTTCTAATTTCTTAAAATCTTTAGAATCAGAGGCTATAAATTTAAAGTCTGTTACAGATCCAGAAATAGTAAAAAACGCTCTTTCTCCAAACCTTATGACTGTAGCTCTTTTTGATGCGCAAAAAAAATTTGTGTACGGGTGGTCCCACGACTTTGATGAACATGAAAAGCCTCACCCAATATCCTCTTTCACAATGCCCGATATGAGAACGGATGAGGGTTGGGTCAATCTTATTTTAGACTCTAAGCTATTTACATGTAGAGGGTATTACATCATAAAAAGAGAGGACAACTCTTTTTTAGTCCTTACTTTTAGCCTAGTGCCGGCAATTGATTCTTTAGGCTCTTTATCCTTTGGATTTGATAGCTCCTCCTATGTAGATTATATCCCCAATAATGAGTCTCCTCCATCTGTTATATTCTCTATTCCAAACCTATTTTCTAGAATCTTTAATCAATCCATTTTTCTTAAAACAACACTCATTCCAGATTGGGCATTAGTTTTTTCTGGAAACTGGACAGACCTTTATCCCTATACGATCTCTGACATCCATCTAATTTTTTATACTCTACTTCTTTGGGGAATACTTATCACATTAACCACTGCTATTCTATCAAAAATAAGCCCTTCAAATGCTAGCTCGCTATGGATCACTTCCCTAGTATTTGACTTTTTTTGCCTGCTACTCATTATTTTCTTTTTTCTTGATCTTCCAGCACACTATGAACAAACAACGGAGCGAACTCTCTCTTTTAAAAAAGCAGAAGACATTCCAAAGGCATCAGCTATTCTTGTCCCTACAGCAATTTATATAGAATCGCTCTCCTTTCCAAATGATTCCTCATTTCTTATCTCTGGATTTGTCTCGCAAATCTATCCAAAAAATGAAAATCTTACCTATGGATTTATTTTCCCGAACGAATCTGTCCTCTACACATCCGATATCACAGAAGTTTCTAGGTGGGAGACGTCTTATTCAGTAACTATTTTATGGCACTTTTCAACAGGTCTTACAAGCTCTTTCTCTCCTGTTTTTTATCCGTTTGATAAAAGAAATGTCCCTATTAATATTTGGCCCAAAGAGACCCATCAAGACATAGTCTTCTTCCCAAATTTTCTCAATTACAAAAAATTAAATGCCCAAGACATTTACAGCATCGATCCAAATGTAAATCCAATCGAGTGGGAAATTCTTCGAAGCACTTATCTAATCGAACCTAAAGAAGCTTACAATTTTTTTGGATTTACCCATCTTCCTATTTCTTTTAAGTTTGCAATCATTTTACAAAGAGATTTCTTAGGTGCTTTTTTATCTAATATTTTAGTTCTTACACTCTGCATGGTTGTTGCATTTTTAATTCTTTTCATTCCTTACGACTCTCTTTTAAACTCCGTATTTGCAACTATTTCGATATTTGTAGGGCTTATTTTTGTTGCCGTTACAAACCACGCAAGCCTTAGAAACAGCCTTGCTGCAACCTCATTTGCCTATATCGAATACCTTTTTATTTCGTTTTACGCTCTTATCCTAGCAATGACAATAGATTTTATTTTTCGGATTGGTAAAAAAGAGACGGTCTACAACAATTCACTGATCCGTCGAGTCTGCTACTGGCCTTTAATACTAGGCTCTTTCACTTCAATTCTTGCAACCACGATAATTTAATAATTTCAACATAATTAAAACTATGAGATTATAATAAGTAAAAATTAATTACTATAATTTAAATGAAAAAAATTGGACTAATATTCACCCTTTCTCTTTTCTCAATCTCCTCCTATTTTACACTCTCTATTTTTCATGAGATGCAAAAAACTGAGCAGGCTTTATTTTCTAATCTGCAAAAAGAGCTTTTAAAAGAGGCAAAAAAATTATCTCTAGCATTCCAGGAATTAGAAAACCTCTCTTTTCTTATTGCTACAACCACAAAACAAAGCGACTTAAAGCAGGTTATAAAACCCCCTATTTCTTCGATTGTGGAACTCGACAGCCAGAAAAAATTCCTTTCAGGTTTTGGATACGACGAAGATGGTCATGTTCATGAAATAAATTCGTTTATTCTTCCACAAACAGAGCAAGATACGGGATGGGTTTTAATAGAACTTAATGCAAATCTTCGCACTTCTAAAGCAAGCTATATAATTCCAACAAATTGGAATACGTTATTAGTGATAACTTATAATATGAGCACGTTTTTAAACGACTTAAGATCTTTTAATTTTGGATTTTACACATACGCCTATATTGCAAATTATAATAGACTTCAACCCCCTCCCAAACACTCGTATAGTCCATTTGATAGGATAAAAAATACATCGTTTGAATTAAAATTTCCCGTTCTTGTGAATTGGTCTCTTGTCATCACGGGAAATTGGCAAGATATTTACCCCTACCCAATCTCTATGATTCATAGCTTTTTTGCCCTCATTTTTCTTTGGGGCATTTCAATTATTTTTCTCTTTTATACGATTTTAAACCCCTCTTTGTCCAAACCAAAAGCTCTATGGACAATTTCATTCTTATTCGACACCCTCTTTTCTCTATTGATTATTTTTTTATTCATCGACCTTCCGTCAACAGCTTTAAAAACAGCAGAAAGAACTGCAAGCTCTCGTAAAATTCAACAATTTTTCTCCACTGACCCTTCAACAATTTTAATTCCTACAGCCGTTTATTTAGACTCTCTAACTTTTCCAAACGACACCTCCTTTTTAATTAGTGGATTTATCTCGCAAATATATCCAAAAGATAACCCGATGGAGATGGGCTTTTTATTCCCCTATCAATCGTCTGAATACAATCTAAGCATCAAAGAAATTTCAAGGTGGGAGAGTAGCGAATCAATCACACTCCTATGGCATTTCGGCCTTGGGCTAACAGCTCCCTTCTCTAGTAAATTCTTCCCTTTTGATAAAAGAATTGCCCAAATCACAATTTGGCCAAAAGAGCTTCATAAAAACATTGTTTTTTTCCCAAACTATGTAAATTTCACCTCTTTTAATACACTTGAAAACCCAGGTCTTAATGGAAGAATTAATCCGGTTGGCTGGTCAATCAAAACAAGTAATTTTATTCTTAAAAATGAACCCCCCTATAAATTTTTTAACCCCTCCGAAACAGACACCCCGATCACCTACATTTTTGAACTATTTCTCGTGAGAGATTTTTTAGGCGCGTTTCTCTCTAACATATTAGCTTTAATTCTTTGCATATTCGTTGCCTTCTTAGTTCTATTTATCCCGAGAGACTCTCTTCTAGACTCCCTTTTTGCTACAATTTCTATATTTGTCGGCCTAATTTTTATCGCGGTAACAAACCACTCTTCTCTAAGAGAGTATCTGGAAGTCTCATCTTTTGCCTACTGTGAGTATTTATTCATCTCCTTTTACACACTTCTTCTTGCTATTACCATCGATTTTATCCTGAGAAGACCTAAAACTTTGACCGATTTTGACAAAAATTACATTCTAGCAATCTGCTACTGGCCGACTCTTTTAGGCTCTTTTACCCTCATGCTTACTCTCTCAATTTTCTAAAAAAGTTATAAAGGGGGCCAAAAAAAAGTGGTTTTTGAAAGCCATATGTTTTAAACTGCCTCCATGAATCTTACCTATCTTACAGAGTCTAAAGAAAAAAAGGTCGCTCCCTCCAAAAGAGACGAGAGCGCTTTGGATTTTTCCTCTTATATGAGAGTAGAGGAGGCAAAAGACTCACTCGACTCTTTTCCTAAAGACAAAACTCTCTTAGAAAACTCTCTTCCTGAAAAAGAGGAAGAAAAGCCTCTTACAGAAGAGCATCCCTCAATCGTAAACCCCTATACTGCCCCTCTATTTCCAAAAGATCTCAACTTTGTTTTTTCTAAACTCCTTGTATCCGTTCCACAAGAGATAAGACCCCTGGCAGAGCCTCTCCCAACAGCAATTCAACTAGCTTTTAAAGAGGGGATTATGAAAACAACGATGGTTGTAGAATTGCCCTCTTGTGAAAAAGTAGAAATCATTATAGAACAGTACGATACAGCCCCAAATTCGTTTCACATCTCTTTTTATGGATCTTTGCAAACAAACCAGCTTATTTCCGAGAAGCAAAGCTTGTTAATAAACGCTTTACAAAAAACTCTTCCGAACCTTGGGTTTGCCATTTCGCCCCCCTTTGTAAAAGCCCCCTCTTTTTCTCTTCCCAAAAGGGCTCGATTAGGCTATTCTCCGGTCAACAGGGGAAAAAATAAACAATGACAACGTTGCCATCATGGATTCAACCCATTGAAAATGAATTAAAAGATGTTATGGGTTTTCCAGAAATTTCTTTTTTTGAAACCTTCCCGATTGAAAAAATCGCCTCTTTTCTCTCCTCAGAGCTGAATATCGATCCTCTTACAATCGAGCTTCATTCTAAGGAATGGAAAACAAGCGACTCATTTTTTACAGGCCTTGGCTCATCTCCGATATCAATCTCATTCCAGGCAAGTCCCCTAAATGGAGATTGTTTTTGGGTAATTCCTCATGAAGATCTTGAAACGTTTGTCTCTTGGCTAAGAGACAAAGATAATAAAGCTTTTGAACTTTTTAATCCTGACTTATTAAAAGGAGTATACAGATACGCTCTTCTTGTAGCCTTCGAGGGAATAAGCAAGCTAGATCTTTTCAAAAAGCTCTCCTTAAAATTTACAAAAGATATAAAGCTCGATGAAAAATGTTACTCGATTGACGTATCTATTTTACATGGAGAAAAGCAGATTTGGGGAAGACTTCTTATCTCGCCTAAGTTTAAAGAATCTTTTATGAATTTCTTTTCAAAAGAGAATCTAACTCTTTTTGATCTTGCAAAACAGTTTCCTTCCCTAAAGATCCCTTTATCAATTGCTAACGGCTCGGTTGAATTAACAAAAGAAGAGCTTACTTCTTTAAGAGAGGGCGATTTTATCATTGTCGATAACGCTTTTTACAAGCCAAGCGATCAAAAAGGGAGCTTAAAAGTTGTTTTAAAAGAGACTCCCCTTTTTCAGATAAAACTTAAAGATGGGAAATTCAAGATTCTTGATTTTATCTATGCATTTGAGGAGGGAAAAGCTCATGCAAACTGATGATCCAGATTTTATTGATACAGATTTAGAAGATAAGGAATTAGAAGAAATTAATGAAGGGGAAGAGTTTCAGGAAAAACGAGAGGCCTACTCCTTAGAATCGATTTCTGTTGCCGATATTCCTATAAAAATTAGCCTTGAGGTGACAAGATTTGAAGTCACTTTAAACGAATTAAGTCAGATGGGACCTGGTTATAAACTCCCTATTGAAATAAACCCAAGAATTGTTCACCTTACTGTATCTGGAAAAACGATCGGAAAAGGCGAAATGATTGAGATAGGCGATACAATCGGTGTAAAAATTTTAGAACTCTACTAAAGGAAATCTCTGCAAATGGACCGTCTTGATTTCTATAATCAAACTACTCTTCCAACCTTTAGACAAGCAAAAGATTCTTTCACTCTCCCAAAACAAATAGGCCCTTATAAAATAGACACCCTCTTAAGCCATGGGTCAATGAGCCTTCTTCTTCTTGGCTCAAAAGAAGAGATTAGAAAACCAATTGCAATTAAAGTCTTACTCCCCTCGCTTTTATCTAATAAAGAGCTCTCTACCCAATTTTTAAAAGAGGCTGAAATCATAAGTCTTGCAGACCACCCAAATATTGTTAAATTATATGGGCAAGGCGAATGGGAAAATGGGCTCTACATAGCAATGGAATTTATTCAAGGAATTTCACTTAGACAGTTTATTTTAAACCAATCCCTTTCTCTAAAAAAAGCTATCGATACTATTTTAGAAATTTCTTACGCCCTTTTACATTTGCACTCCCATGGGATTATTCATAGAGATTTAAAACCAGAAAACATCCTGATCACAGAAAATGGTCATGTGAAATTAATTGATTTTGGAATCGCTCACACAATTGAAGAGAGCAAAACTAAACCAAAAGGGCAAAATCGGATCATTGGAACTCCAAGTTATATGAGTCCTGAACAAAAAAAAGATCCGTTCCACATCTGTTTTAATTCAGACATCTTCTCTCTTGGGATCTTATTTTATGAATTAATTACAGGTAGACTCTCTTTTGGCAATATCCAATTTGACTTAATTCCTAGCCACCTTAGACCGATTTTACAAAAAGCTCTACACCCAAATGCAAAACTTCGCTACCAAGATGTGGTCGATTTTATCGCAGATCTTTCGAGCTATTTAAAATCAAACTCTCTTGAAAAGGATAGCTCTGATGAAAATGAACTTTTAGAAATATGGGAAATTTTATCAGAAGAGCAAAAACAACTCCTTCCAAAAATTCCTAGTTGGCCAGAACTAGAAATTGGTCTTGCAAAACCAAAAGGCACCTATCTTTTTGGCGTCTACTACGATTTTTTTAAACTTCCCGACAACTCATTTGTTGTTATTTTAGCAGAGTCTCCTTCGTCTAAACTCTCTTCTATGATCTCTCTTGCTGTATTAAAAGGTCTTTTAAGAGCTCGAATGCACAACTTTTTTACAAACAAACCAAAAGAAAATTTCACTTCAAGCCTATTTGCTTTTGAACTCAATCAACTCTTTTGCCACGAATCTTTTGGGCAAAAAGAGGCGATCACTATTTTGCACCTTAGCCCTCTTTTAGACCAATTTTCTTTTATCTCTTCAGGATTTGAATCCCTCTTTCACCTTCCAAGCAGAGGAGGCTCTGCTAGATTACTTAGGAATCAATCGAGAATGCTTGGAGTTGAACCAAATATTCCCTTTTTTTCAACAACTGATTCATGGGCTCCGGGCGATTTACTTCTTCTCCACCCATTTTCATCAAGTTCTTCTAAAGTCCGCTCAGATATAGATGATCTTACGATCCAAACCATCAACACAAATAAACACCTATCACCAGACAGACTCTCTTCTGTTTTGCTCGAAACTCTTACAAATTCTTTTAATAATGAAAGCTCTTCTATCCAAAAAGTAGTGCTCTCACTTCTTCGCATCTTCTAATTTTTTTTAATAAAGAGATGCCGATCTTGCAATTATTCAATCTTTCTTTTAGGATCTGGAGAAGTATTTAAATATTTAAATATACTAATAAATGAAACTAAGAAAATACGTTCTTCACTCTGCTATCATCGCGATGCAATTGATTGCGTCTCCTAGCTTGCTTCACGCTGCTCCTAAAAAACAAGATTCTCAACCCTCTTTAGACGGGTATACGATTAATTTCGACAACGTCCCGATTCAAGAGTTTTTAAAGTTTATTAGTAAAATTGCAGGGCTAAATGTTATTTATAATGAATCTGATCTAAACTTCAATGTGACAATTGTATCAGAAGATCAAACCGACTTAAATAATGTCCTCTCTGCTCTTGTGCAAATTTTACGAATTCATGGGCTGACTCTTATCGAAGAAGAAAAAAACCTCCTCATCCATAGAAATGAATCGGTCAAACAAATTCCGACAGTCGTCTCTTCTGAAAGCCCTTTAAAAGGGAAGATAAAACCTGCTATTATGACAAAAGTCTTTCGCATCCAGAAAGGCAATCCCTCTCATATTGCATCTTTGATTATCCCAATGCTTTCAAAAGATGCTCTTGTAGAAGTCTCTTTAGAAACAAGACAGCTGATCATCACAGATGTTTCCTCAAGTATTGATACAATCGAGCAGCTCCTTTTAAGCCTTGATGCTCCTGAAACCCCCTATGATGTTGATGCCTATACAATTCAGCATGCAGACGCTGTCACACTTTCCACACTTGCAAAAAAAATTCTAGCTCCGATTGCCGACACAACGACACTTGAAATCATCCCCCAACCAGGCACAAAAACAATTTATGTTGTCTCAACACCCTTCTTAATTGATAAAGCGCTTGCGATTTTACAAGACCTAGATAAACAAGAAACAGTTTCTGCAAAAAACTCTCCAAAGTATTTAAACGCAGATAATGTCTTTGTCTACAAACTTCAATATAAAACACCTGAAGAAGTGGAAGCAGACCTCAAAAAAATGACTCAAGCAGCAGGGTCTCAATCGTTTTATTCTCAAGGGCTAGGAAATGTCTTAGCGAACATGAAATACATCAAGTCAACAAACTCTCTGATCTTTTTTGGCGAGCCCCACGATCTAGAAATCATTCACTCCTTTCTAAAAAGCCTTGATTCTGCAAAAGGCGACACCTCCCTTGCTAACTCGTTTTTAGTCTATAATATAAAAAACACTACAGAAGACCAACTGAGCTCTTCCCTACGCAATCTAGCCGACTACTTGCAGAAGCAAAAAAATCTAAATTCTTCTTTAATTGCAGCTATTAATTCGATGCATTGGATAAAATCGACAAACTCCCTCCTTTTTACAGGAAATCCCGATGCTTTAAAAGAGTTGTCATCTCTACTACCCTCTTTTGATGTAGCTTTCGAAAAATCTAAAGCATCTCTTACACAAACACCATTGAGCAATGACTTTTTGATTTATACGCCAAAGCAAACCACTTCTGCTGATCTGAAAAATTTGATCTTAGAGGCTGCAAATAATTTAAAATCAGCAAATCTATCTGATCCTACATTTTTTAAAACACTTGAAAGCGTAAAAGAGCTCTCCTCTTCAAATCAATTAGTTTTCACAGGGGATAGACACTCTTTAGAGAGATTGCAAGCAGTTTTACAAACACTTGATCAAAAAACTTCCACGGAAGCAAGCGCAGGTCCTTATTTTGTCCCTTTAAAAAACGCCTCTCTAAATACGATTAAAAAAGCACTTTCAAGTCTTTCTTCCGATTTACCTCAGAATAATCCCTTAAGTCAAATGATTGCTACTATGGATTACCTTCCTGAAAGCAAAGTATTAATATTTCACGGACCAAAAGAGGCTTTTGCGAGAATCCAAGAAGTTATCCAACTTACCGACAATTCACAAAACGGAGAAGCGCCGGGCTCTAGTGTTGCTTTCTACCCGGTCCATAATAAGTCTGTAGCAGATATGATTTCGATTCTGCATGAAACTGCAGTCAAGCTTGCAAATAGTCCAAATCCTCCTCAAACTCTTATTCAAAGTTTAAAAAATGCACAAGCTCTTGCAAATTCAAGCTCTATTATCGTATCGGGGACAGCTGATAACCTTTCTCAAATTAAACAATTAATTCTAACAAATGACGTTCCCTCGGTAGATAAAACAGCTGGAGCAAAAAAAGAGGTTCTCTTTATCCCGACTTTAAATAAACCCGCTAAAGAAATTGTTGCGATTCTGAGGGAAACAGCAGATACTTTATCAAAGACAGGAAGCACAGATACAGACTTAATTCAGACTTTAAAAACTGCAGATGCAACGCCTAATGGCAATACTGTAATTTTATCTGGATCTCCTTCAACGCTTACAAAGGCGCAAGAATTAATTACATCAAATGATACTCCTGTTCAAAAAGCAGCTCCTTTGAAAATGGGGAAAGAAGTTGTTTTTGTTCCAACTCTGCACAAATCTGCAAAAGAAATTGTACTCGTTTTAAAAGAGACGGGAGAGACTCTTTCGAAAAGTGGCAGCACCGATCTAGACTTGATTCAGACATTAAAAACTGCAGACTCTACACCTAATGGGAATACTGTTATCTTATCAGGCTCTCCTCAAAGCATCAAAAAAGCAGAAGACTTAATTACAGCAAATGACTCTTTGCAGCAAAAAGTCATGCCACAAAAATCGGGAAATGAACTTATTTTTGTTCCAATTCAAAATAGACCTGCAACCGAAATTGCTTCTTTGCTAAGAGAAACAGGGGCTACTCTTTCAAAAACAAATAATACCGATCCCGATTTAATCCAAACATTAAAATCAGCTTCGGTTACACCAAATGGAAATACAATCATCTTATCGGGCCATCCTGCAAGTGTTCAAAAAGCAGAAGAATTAATTGCAGCAAACGACACTCTTCATAAATCTTCACCTCATTCTGAAGTATTTGTCTATAAACTTCGCTATCTTACTGCATCGGATTTAAAAACCACCCTTCTTGGCATTGCAGAACACGCTGATCTAAATGGTCCAAGTAGAGATACCGATGCTATGATTAAAGCAATTAATTCTCTTCGAATTATTCCCGATTCGAATGCTGTGCAATTTGTAGCCTCTCCTCAAACGATTTTAAAACTAAAAGATATCCTTCTTGTTTTAGATGTCCCTGAAAACGCAAGATCTCAAGTAAAACAACAATTTGGAACAAATTTTTTAGTCTATAAAGTTAAAAACGCAAACCCTCAAGATCTCCTTTCTCACTTAAAGCAAATTGTGAAAGAAGCGCCAAATCAAGACAGCTTAATAAAAAGTGTCTCTGGCGCCCAATTTTCTGCAAGCTCTAACTCGATTGTCTTTACTGGGGATAAGGCCGATTTAGATAAAATCCAAACTTTACTCGAAAATTTGGATATGGGACAAGCGCCTCCTCCAGTTATTTCTCCTACAAGACAAGCAGAAACTTATAAAATCTATAAGCCGACTCATGTTTCTGGCGGCGAGCTCATTAAATTAGTGCAAAATTTTGAACAGCATTTAGTAGCTTCCGGCGTTACAAATATGGATCTTGCCGAAGTAATCGATCACCTCACTTACATAGACAGAACAAACACACTGATTTTGACAGGAAGGGAATCTGATATCAATCAAGTGATCACCTTATTAAAGGAATTTGACAATCAAGAAACAGCCTCTGGAAAAGGGGGCAAAATGTTTGAGTCGGGCGTCGAAACAATTGATGACACGGGCTTTTTAATTTACAAATTGCAGCATCAATCAGGATCTGGAATCGTACAAGCATTGACTGTCATCAGCTCTGACTTGAGCTCGCAAACAACGCAAAAGAAAAACACAAGTCTTGTAGAAGCAATTCGCTCAACACAGTGGGTGGAGCCGACAAACTCGCTTATCGCAACAGGTCAGCCGCGTGTTTTAACAAAATTGCGAGAGCTCATTGAAAGCATTGACCAACCTCTCAAACAAGTCTTTATAGAAATTTTAGTCGTAGAGTCCAACAATACCGACGATCTTGAGTTTGGTCTCTCTTGGGGCTCTCAAGGGGCTGTTCATAATAGATTTTCTTGGGGTGGGGGCAACTGGAGCACAGGTGACATTGCAACCGATGGCTCTACAAATGGCACCTTTCCAGGAGCTTTTTCAAACATTTCAGGCACACAACTGCCAGATGGCCAAAATATTCCCCCAATCTTAGGAGGCTTTTTTGGAGTGATTGGAGATATTATTTGGCATAAGGGCAAATCATATGCAAGCCTAGGCTCTTTAGTCAGAGCTTTTAGAAACACAGGTACAGTCACAGAAGTTTTATCCCAAAAAATTGTCGCCCAAGACAACCAAAATGCAAAGGTTTTCTCAGGACAAAATATTCCTTTTACAGGCTCTTTAGTAACAACTTCAGGCCTTAGCCAAACAACTAATGCAAACCTTGAGTATAGAAACGTCGGGGTCACTTTAAGCATCACACCTATTATCGGCGATAATGACATCATTACGATGGACATCGACTACGAACTTTCCGAAGAGGCTAACCAAGGAACAGGGGGCATTAATACTAACAATGCCCAAACAAACACAGTGAATGGAATCACTACTTCAAAAACAAGCATGCAAACTAAAGTCCACTTACCAGACCGTCATTTCCTTGTCTTAAGTGGAACCATGCAAAACTCATCAGTCCGGGTGAATAACGGAATTCCCTGCCTTGGCGGCCTTCCTTTAGTAGGAGCCGCCTTCTCTTTAAATAACAAGGTGACAACAACACAAAATGTCCTTATATTTGTTAAGCCACATATAATTAAGTCTGAACAGATTTATGGCAAAATTACAAAAGAGCAAGAAGAAATTTTTGGAAATAGAAATCAGACTAATGTTGAAGACTTCCAAAACGGACTAGAACTGATACGCTCAGCCGACGATATAGAGTATGAAGAAAACAATTAATTTATTAATTTTAAGCGGATTATGCCTTTTTAATCTCTCTTGCACTTCTCATGAGAGTCTTAAAACGGCAATGAAGCCAAAAATTGATTTTTCAGTTCAAGATAAGTATTTAAAACACCTCTCTCCTGTTTTTAACCCGCTCACAGAGACAGAGCTTCTATCGGCTTGGGGGAAAGAGTATCAAATTGGACTTGCATTTGCAAAAAAGCTCGATCTGTATAGCGCAATTACCTCCTTTAAAAGAGCCGACATTTTAATTCCTGATACCCTCTTGAACAGAAAGGCCGAAATTCAATACCAAATTATTAATTGTTACTATCTAGGAAAAAAATATTTTGATGTTATAGATACATTTGAAAATTCAATTTTAGCAGGAACTGATCGGAATTTTATCGGATTTCATGATTTACTCATCATATTAGCAGATTCTTACATCCAATCTGACAATCCAGAAAGAGCCAATTTTATCTTAAGAGCAATGAAAAAATTCTACCCTGTCGATGCGAAAAAACTTGAACTTACCTCAGCTATTTTAAAAGCTGATCTCTTTGAGATGAAAGAGCTTTCAAATACCTCGTCAACACAAAAAGAAGTTAACACTCTTGCTTTAAAATTAACTCCTAAAGATTACCTCATCACATCTGTCAAAGAGGGCGAAATTCTCCCTAACCAAGCTGAAGCGGAAAAAGAGCTTATTGAACTTGAGCATTTAATTGATTGCCAAAACGGGGCAAACGATATCCTAAAAGCTTTTCATAAATACAAAAAAAATCCCTCTCTAGCAGGATTTCTTAATGCAACAATCCCAGGGCTTGGCTACCTCTACATCGGGCAAAAACAGTCTGCATTTACAGCTTTTTCTCTAAACGCCCTATTTATTGCATCGACTGCCTATTTTATAAAACAAGACAATATTCCAGCAGCTCTGATTACTCTAAGCTTTGAAACGGGCTGGTACTTAGGCGGTATAATAGGTGCTAAGGAGGGGGCTATTTTACATAATGAAAGACTTTTTGAGACTCATGCCCATTATCAAATGCGTGACCATAAACTTTTTCCGATTCTCATGTTGCAACATGGTTTTTAAACTCTTAGTTTTAGTTTTCTCTTTTATTACATTGCATGGAAACGGTCCTGGCTACTTTCCCCCTTGGGGAAAAGATTCTGATCTTATGTTCTATAAGGAAGAGCCCTCACTTCCGAAAAGAGATGACCCTCTTAGTATCGCTGCAGAAAAAGTGATTCTATTCCACCAAAATGTCATAAGCCCTGTCGATGGACCAAGAAGCCACTTTAGACCAACAAGCGCAAGGTATATGCTCCTTGCAATGAGAAGATACGGTTTTTTCATAGGCTATCTTAAAGGGTGTGATAGACTCCTTAGAGAAAATAAAGACCCTTGGATCTACCGGACAAGAACGATCAACAATGTGATCTACAAATGGGACCCCACATATGGGTGATGAAGGAATTATCGTCGGATCGAATGCAATAGGTGAACGCCTTTTAGACTGGTTTTGGGAAAACTACTCCAAAACAAACTCTTACCCCGTTTTTTTTGCCGATTTTGGCCTTTCTGAAAAAGGGAGAAAATGGTGTCTAGAAAGAGGAGCTTTAGAGCACTGCTCAAACCCTTTTTTCCAAAATAACGAAGCTCATATTCCTGAAGAGAGAAAAAAACTTTGGGAAGAGACCCATGGCAAATCTATTTGGCAATCAAGACATTTTTGGTATAAAAAACCGTTTGCCTGCCTAAAATCCCCTTTCAAAAAAACGATTTGGATTGATATTGATTGTAGAGTAGAAAAAAACTTATCTGGATTGTTTGATCTTCTACAGCAAGATGTCGAGCTAGCTATTTGTAAAGACACTCTTACACCTTTTAATCTAATTTTAAAAAGACCTACCTACAACTCTGGAGTAATTGCTTTTCATCAAAATAGCCCAATTATCTCTAAATGGGTAGAATTAGCAAGCACGCAGTTTGATCAATTTTTAGGCGATCAAGACGCTCTATCACATGCAATTACTCAAACAGATTCTCCGTTTTATGAACTCGATCCGATCTATAATTGGAGCTGGCATTTTCCAGAGAGTAAAGAAACAGTGATTACCCACTTTCACGGAAATGGCAAATCAAAAATTCTTAGCGAGCGTACTCAGGCTCTTTAGATTCAGGTTTTTCTGAAAAGGTGTATTTTGCTCGTTTTCTAGACTTTAACTTAAAGCGCAGCGGACACCCCATAAAATCGTAGACTTTTCTAAATTGATTCATTAAATATCTTCGATACGTCTCCATCATCAGCTCGTGATCGTTAACAAAGAGAACAAACTGAGGCGGTTTTACACTCACCTGGGTTAAATAATAGATACGAAGTCTTTTTCCACTAATTGAGGAGGGGTGATTTTGTTGAATTGCTTTTTCCAAAAATGTGTTCAGCTCACCGGTACCTATTCTTCGCTGTAAATTCTCATACACATGGAAAATATCAGAAAAGAGCTCAGCTACATTTCGCCCTGTTTTTGCTGATCCGACAATCACTGGAACATGTTCTAATACAGGGTGGGCGCTTCGCAAATGAATAATTGCATGCTCCATGCGGTAATCAGAAATAAGATCCCATTTGTTAACAAAAAGAATACACCCTTTTCCTTCATCTTCCACAAGCTGCAAAATTGTCTTCTCAAAAGTAGTAATACCATCTTGGACATCAATCACTAATACGCAAATATCACTTTTTTGAATCGCCTCTTCGGTTCGAATTCTTGCAAATTTCTCAACAACTTCTTTTTCTTGCTGCTTTCTCTTAAGTCCTGCTGTATCAATAAATAAAACGCCGCCTATCACTTCATCGATGGTATCTCTTGTCGTTCCTGGAATATCGCTGACAACACACCTTTCTTCACCCACTATCGAATTCATCAAAGTCGATTTTCCCACATTTGGACGTCCAACAATTGCAACTTTAGGCAAAGAACTCTTCTCTTCTTCAAACGGCTCAAAATAAGTTTCCATAGCAACTTCTAAAAGATCTGCTACCCCATTTCCATGCACGGCAGAGACACAAACCATATCTGTTATGCCGAGTGAATAAAAATTTGATTTAACCATATCACTTTTCGAAAGGTCGTCTACTTTATTCAAAGCAAGCACAATAGGTTTTGTTTTCTTAAATAAAATTTGTGCAATCTCTTCATCCTGAAGAGTAAGTCCTATTGTCCCATCAACAACAAAAACAACTGCATCTGCTCTATCAAGAGCTGCAAGTGTCTGAACCCTAATTTCTTTGCTAAATGCAATATTTCCTTTTGAGTCAATTCCCCCTGTGTCAACAAGACGAATTTTTTTCCCAAAAACCTCGACCTCGCTGTAGAGAGCATCTCTTGTAACACCCTCAATATCTTCCACAATCGATTTTCTCTCTCTTGCTATTCGATTAAAAAGAGCCGATTTGCCAACGTTTGGTCTGCCGATGATAGCTATTGTAAAAATTTTATTCATAGGACAATAAGTATATCTCATCCCTTCATTGATTCTCCACTCTTTTTTTTTACCAATAAATTTTTACAATTAATTGACTATTTATACAGCAAAAATTATTCCGTAAATTATGAGGGCTTCATATTTCATAATTATATTTATTTTCTCCTCATGCATCTCCATGCCCAAAAAAGAGCAGACACAAAATCTCATCTCCCCTCCTAAAGACGCCACACTCCTAGAAAAAAATTTAAAAAACTCGGTTTTCGCAATAAGTGACTGGCCGGAAGAGACTTGGTGGGAAATATTTTTATCTTGCGAGCTTAATGAGCTAATTGAAGAGGCTCTAGCCTCTAATCCATCGATCAAAGCAATCGAAGAAAAAATTAATTTTGCTAAACAATCTTCTATTATCGCAAGAAGCAAACTCTTCCCTTTTATTTCTTTTGACGCTGTAGATACTTGGCAGTACCTAAGCAATAATGGCCTTTATAAATCTTTAAATCCCTCTATACCAAGGGCGGGAAATCTTATTGACCTAAGCCTTGGCTTTTCGTACGAGTTTGATTTTTGGGGAAAATACAGAAACATCTTTCAAGCAGCAATTGGGCGAGAAAAGGCTCAAGAAGCAGAAGCTGCTGAAGTCAAATTAATAGTTACAACTGCATTAGCGCAAGTCTATTTTGCACTAAAAACCAATTTACATAGAGAGTCTATCTTAGAAAGGCTAGAAGAGGTAAGAAAACATCTCTTTGATCTTTCAGATCTCATGCAAAAAGAGTCTCTTTTCTCTAAATTACCTCTTTTTTTCTCAAAAGAAAATCTTGATGAAACAAAAAAAGATCTTGTTTTTATCAAAGAAGAAATTGAAGTAAATAAACACCTTATAAACATGTTAAGGGGGTCTGGACCCTGTGAATTTTTACTTGTTAACAAAAAACTCCCCTCTCTTCCCTTGAAGGTAGAGCTTCCAGAACACCTTTTTATCGATCTTTTGGCAAGAAGACCTGATCTAATGGCTGCTATTTGGAGAGTGGAGGCAATCGCACATGAAGTAGGAGCCGCTATTGCTGATTTTTTTCCAAATATCGATCTTTCTGCATCTACAGGTTTTGAAACCTTCCATTTTTCAAATCTTTTTAAAGGCTCAAGTTTTATGTCTGGCATCATTCCAGCTCTTCACCTACCTATTTTCACAGCGGGCGCAATTAGAGCAAATGTCAGAGCGAAAAAAGCTCTTTTTGACGAGGCGGTCTACACGTATAATAACCTTATTTTAAAAAGTGCAGAAGAAGTAGCAAATACAATTGTTTTTGTCAGATCTGTTTTTGAAAGAGAGCAAATTCAACAAAACATCATCTTGCAAGCAACAAATCGGTATGAGCTGACAAAACTTCTTCAAAAGCATGGGTTAGACACTTCTTTTGAAACTCTATTAAGAGAAGAGGAACTTCTCCAAAAGCAACTTGAAGAAATTGGGCTGAAATATCTTCAATACGCCTCTATTATCAAATTGACAAAAGCTCTTGGAGGTGGTTACCTTTCAACCTATTCTATCCCTTTAAAGGCAAGGGATAAATGAACCGAATAAAATTTGCTAAATTTTACATAATCACAATTTTAACACTCTTTGTGTTAGGTTTTTGTCTTTGGTTTTTTGTTTTGCGATTTTATAAATACACAGATGACGCCTATGTAGAGGGGAATCAAATTATTATCACTCCTCTGATTCCAAGTTTTGTAAAAGCAATCCATACAGACGACACTTTCTTGATTAAAAAGGGTCAATTGCTAATTGAATTAGATGATACAGATGCCAAAATCGGTTTAAAAAAAGCAGAAGAGAGTTTTGCAACAACTGTTCGGCAAGTATGTCAACTCTTCCATGAAGTTTTTGCACTAAAAGCAGAAATTGAAGTAAAAAGAGCCCTATTTATCAAAGCAAAACAAGACTTTGATCACCGAAAAGCCGTTGTAGAAGAGGGCGGGGTCTCTGTTGAAAATTACGAGCACGCAATAGCAGCTCTTACAGAAAGTATTTATTCTTTACAAATGAGCGAAGTTCTTTATAAAAAAAGCTTAGCCATGATCCAAAACACCTCTATTCGAAACCACCCCATGGTATTAAATTCTGCAGCTAAATTAGTTGACGCATGGGTTAATCTCTATCGTTGTAAAATTTATTCGCCCGTTGAGGGACTTGGCGCTCAACGAACCATCCAAGTAGGAAAATGGGTTGCCCCCGGAGAGCCCCTTATGTCAGTCATTCCTCTAGATCAGATTTGGGTAAATGCTAACTACAAAGAGACCCAATTAAAAAAAATGAGAATCGGACAAAGTGTGAAAGTTACATCTGACCTTTATGGAAGGGGCGTTGTTTTCCATGGAACTATCTTAGGGCTTCCTGGAGGGGCTGGAAATGCGTTCTCTCTCCTCCCCCCCCAAAATCTCTCTGGAAACTGGATTAAAATCGTACAAAGACTTCCTGTCCGCGTGGGGCTTTGCCAAAATGAACTTAAAAAACACCCACTTCGCATAGGGCTTTCGATGGAGGCAACAACCGATGTTCATGATAGCAGCGGAGAGATGGTCCCTGAAACAACGCTTGGCTCTCCAACTTATGAAACACCTATTTACAGCCTTGAAGAAATCGGCTCAGAAACACTTGTTGAAAAGATTTTTACGGAAAATTTTGATTCTCAGCTTGAACTTTATAAAACCATACCGTTTAACAAATCATGAAACATAAACTTCTTTTTATTCTGATTATCCTTACGATTTTCTCAGTTTTATTTAACTTTGCTGTGATTAGTGCAAGCGTTGTATACATCTTAAGCGATCTTGGAAGCAGTCAAGTAACAGCCTCTTACGCAACTGTTTTTTATGGCGTTGGGAATGTGCTTACAATTCCTTTAGCACTTGCCTTCAAAGAGAGAATCCCTATCAAAAACTACTTTGCTGTTTGTCAAATAGGTTTTATCATCGCTACCTTTCTTTCAGGGCAAGCGGCAACCTACCCCCTTTTTATTTTTTTCCGCTTTTTACAAGGGGCTAGCTCAGGACCTCTATTTATTCTACTCACCTCCTTTCTAGGATCTCTTTTATCAGACGATTGGAAAAAAACGATGACGCAGTGCACACTCTTATCATTTATCACAGCTCCTATTCTAGGAGGATCTTGGGGCGGCTGGATTGCCTATGATTACAATTGGAGAAATATATTTGAAATCAATGTTATATTTATGTGCATACTTGGCATCGCGCTCTATCTTCAACTTCGAAAATTTTCTAACCCTCTTGAAAAAACTCGTTTTGATGGAATTGGATATACAACATTTGCAATCGGTTTTTTCCTTTTTGCCTTTTTTTTAACTCTGGGGCAAGAACTTGACTGGTTTAGATCAAATTTACTTGCAACCTGCTTTCCCCTCTCTCTAATTTTCCTCACTTTTTTTGTTATTTGGAGTCTTTATCATCCAAACCCATTGCTAGATTTTCGCCTCTTAAAAGACCTTCTTGTTCCAATTGCTCTTATCAATATTTGGGTTCTTTTTGCGATCTATTTTGGAATGACTCTACTTCTCTCTATTTGGCTAACTCTTTATGTCAGATACACTGTCATTTGGGTTGCAGCTTTACTAGGCGTCATGGTCTTTTCTGCCGGGATTTTGATGCATGTGATGAGAAATTATCTAGGGTCACATAAAGTTTGGATCCCTTTTGGAACAGGGATTCTCCTCCTAGCAATCAGTACATTTTACACCTCTAATTTCAATATAGATATAGACTTTAAAAGAATTGTCTTTTCCCGCTTTATTGCAGGTTTTGCCTTTGCTCTTCTTCTCCCTTCTCTTCTTCACTTAATTACGCATAACAAACCACCCGAAATTGTCCCAAAACTTCTTACCCTATTTCAAATTGTAAGAAGCACTTCAAGCACTCTTGGGGCAACCATTTTCTATACTATTTGGTTAAGAAGACAAGTGTTTTTTTATGAAAGACTTGGAGGCAGTTTAACAAAATTCTCTCCTCTTACAAAAAACTACTATACGCAAGCAAAAACTCTCGGACTTACAAAATCAGAAAGAACACCGATGCTGCAAGAACTTCTTACAAATGAAGCGACCTCTCTTGCTCTAAACGACTGCTTCTACTTAATGGGCTTAATGACTCTTTTCTTATTTCTCATCTTTCTTGTCACCTTCTTCAAACGAAAAAGTCTCTATACCGCTCTTAAATGAGTGTATTTTTTTAAAAAATCAAATATAGTGAAGATATGACAAAAATCAAAGTTACCTATTCAGATACGTTAAGAACAACTGCGACCCATGAAAATGGGGCAGAGCTTATTACAGATGGCCCAAAAGAGGTAGGTGGAGTCGGAGAATACTTCTCTCCAACAGACCTTTTCGCAGCCTCTTTAGCATCTTGCATGCTCACATTAATGGCTTTGGCAGCAAAAAAAATGGATCTTTCTTTAGAAACTACAAAAGCGCTTGTAGAAAAAGAGATGTCTACCTCGCCTCCAAGAAGAGTTGCGAAAATAAAAGTTGTTGTTGAGTCTACCTTAGATCCTACACCTGAGCAAAAACAGAAACTAGAAGCGGCCGCAAACCACTGCCCCGTCCACTTATCACTTCACCCCGAGATTCAGCAAGAAATTACTTTTAGATGGGGAACTATCTAATTTTTGATTTTATGGAACCACTCTTTAGTGGCGTGCTCGTGAAATCTATCCCAAAGATGAACTATGATCGGATAGTCTCCGTAGACCTGAAAGCGCTGAGCTAGCCCGAGCTGATTAATAGCTAATCCGATCGGATATTTAAGGCCTGTTTCAGACCAACCACCTATCCCTATATGAGTTAATCCAAGCGCGCAACAAACACCATACCCTCCTATTAAGGCTAAAGTACCCACTGCATAAAGACCTACTTTTCCCGCGAGAAAGGCTAAATCCTTTCCTTTGACTAGAAAAGAGCCTGATCGCCCCTCTCTAATAGGAGAGCAAACCCCTGAAATTAAGCTAGATGAACTAATAGCACTCATTATTTACCCCGAGTAAGAAGTAGCTTTTCCTATAATTATAACATAAAATGAATTTTAATAATAGATGGATAATTATAATTTAGGAAAAAAAAGAGTTTCTGTAGCTAAACTTTTAAGCTCTTTTTCAAATCCCCTATTTGGCTGAACGCACGCTCTTTTAGACTGTACAAAATCAAGGGCATCTTCATAAGATGAGCCCCATTTTTTCATAATATAGGCAATTACAAGAGAGGCGCTTCTCGATGCCCCAGCGCTACAATGGACAAAAACTCCACCCTCACGAATCCCCTCCTCAATAAATTCGTAAACCCTTGAAATATAAGTAGAAATACTCTCTTCTTCAAGATCTCTGATCGGCACATAGTGATAGATAAATTTCGACTCAAAGTAGGATACTGAAGGAAAGGTAGCACAGAGGATATGAGTAACTTTTTTTTCTCGAAGAGCTTTCTCTCTCTCTTCTAGAGAATCTGTTTTAAATAAGAGTTTTCCAGCCCCAAGCTCATTACCTAGAAAAAGGCCCGGAAGAATTTCACTGATTGGCTCTCTGCAGGAAGAGTCATACTCATCAGTAGTAATTATACGTGGATGTAAAATTTTAGGTGGATCCATTATTAAAACATATTATAGTTAGATTATAAGAAAAACTCAACTTAAATTGGTGAATGTATGGTACACGGAGTAGGAGGGCAACCTTGGGTCTATCCACCAGGAGAGCCCAAGGATTTAGAGACTATCCTGAGCGATATTGCTCTTAGATTTTCGTCTCCGAGAGAGGTCTCCGTGGTTGAAATTAAGAGTTTTTATGCCAGTATATTTCTAGGCCCAAGACAAGTTGAAGCACGATCATTTCTTTCTAACAAAAACCACCTATTTTCAATTATTTACGCTCTTCACGAAGTTGTTTTACACCTTGAAACATCTCCAGATGCAGCAAAAATTGGCACTAGCTCTAAAGATTGTAAAGGCGTTAATGGCTCCTATTTTTTATATGAGCGCCCGACATCTGCCTTACCTAAAGCGCTTTTTGTTTTTAAGCCGACTGCAGAAGAGGCTCTAACAACAAGCCCAGGAATTCCTCGTTATGGAACTACTAAAAGGGAACATCTAGCAAGTGTTGTCAATGATGATAAAATCTTTCCTATCCCATTTACAGCAAGAGTTAACTTGTTTGGCGAGAGTGGCTCAGTTCAACAAGTAGTTGAAGGGAAAAGCGCCATGATGCTGCTACAAGAACTTCCTGCTACCTCTGTAAAAACCATGCTCCAGGAGGACTCTCTTAGAAGAAAATTAGTTTTTGATATCATTTTTGGAAATTTGGATGGACATGAGGGTAATTTACTCTGTTCACCTACCTCGCTCCATAGTATTGACCATGGATGTATCTGCGGCACTATAATTGAAACTCCCCTATATATCCCCTACATAAGATTTTTAAGCTCTACCTCCCCCCTTGATCACGAGCTTGCTAAATTTTGTAGTGCCCTACCAATTGATAAGTACAAAAGCCAGATGATGGCTTTTGAATTCGAAGAATCTGCAATTACCCTGATGGAAAAAAGAGCTACCCTCCTAATGGGAGCTCTTTCAATGGGATTAACTTTGCAAGAGACCGCTCTTCCCTTTATTCTAATTCCACGTGAGATCTGTAGCATGCCTGCTGAGGGATGTATTGCCGTTTTTGAAAAGATATTAACCTTTAGAAATAACTTAGAAACTTATTGCAGAGAAGAAAGAGTGGAAGATTTAAAAAAATGTTTAGTAGATTTAAGAGGTGGTATTTCCATCGAAGAATTAGTACGGGGTGAGGACAAATTTAAACAATTTTGGTCCCTCTATCTAAAGCCATTGCTAACTCAATACCATTCGGATAGAATTAGAGAGTTAGTTCAAATAATAGGAGGTTCAATTTGACGATATATCCTCAATATTTAAAAAACCATTTAGGGACACAAGTTGCTGTCATCTACGAGGATAACATACATTTTATCCCAGAGTCTCCTGTTAAAGAATCTCTTATTTGCTCTGGTATTTTGATCCCGCAAAATAGATCTAACGACTTTGATGGCAGAGTCATCATCCATCTTAAAGACTCAAAATTTTCTAAAGCGTTCTGCGAGATCTATTTCCCCCACTGCCTCCAAGAGAGCGGTTTCACCCTAACCCCCTCATAAAAAATTGCGGTGTCAGGCACGACATTTGGACATTTGGGCGTCAAATTGCGGTGTCAGGCACGACATTTTGGACATTTGAGTTGTTTAAAGAGGCCAAATGTCCAAAATGTCGTGCCTGACACCAAAATTGACACCAAAATGAGACCAAAATTTAGATGGAGGAGTAGAGCTTTTTCAAGAGGGCTGTTAACTCGTTGCGGTCGAGTTTTTTCAAGTCTTGCTCGTTGTCAAAACTAATGACATTCGCTATAAGATCTTTTTTCTTTTCAATCAGGGTATGAATATGCTCTTCGATTGTATCTTTTGCCACAAATTTAAAGACGCTAATTCCTCTATTTTGCCCAATTCTATGCACTCGATCTGTTGCCTGGTTTTCTTTTGCCGGATTCCACCACCGGTCATAATGAATCACAACAGAGGCCGCTGTAAGATCGATACCAACCCCCGCAGCTTGCAAAGATGCTACAAAAACTTTGCAATTAGGATCTTGCTGAAATCTAGAAACCTCTTCTTTCCTGTCTCTTGTTGTTCCCCGTATTCCTGCAAATCCAATTTTCTCTTTTTTCAAATAGATTTCAATGATATCAAGCATCTTAAGATACTGCGAAAAGACAACAACCTTTTGGTTGCTAGCAAGAGACTCCTCAAGTAGCTCAACAAAAAGCTCCCATTTCCCACTTTGATGTTTTTCAAAAAAATTTTCATCTTTTATAATCAGTGATGGGTGATCACAAACTTGCTTTAACTTGTTTAACAGGGCAAATACATGAATATAAAAACCGGGCCCCTCCTCTTCTAAAACTTTTTTCGATTGAAGAGCAATCTCTTGATACATGCGCGCTTGTTCTTCAGATAAATCAACGTAGGCAATCTCTTCAATTTTTTCCGGCAGATCTGAAAGAACCTCTTGTTTCTTTCTACGTAAAATAAACGGCTTAATTAATTTAGCTAACGCTTTTTGTTTATCAATATCTTTATTTTTTTCAATAGGTGAGACAAACTCTTCTTTAAACTCTTCTTGCGTAGGCAAAAAACCTGGAAGGATAATATCGAACAACGCCTTGAGTTCGAGCAAATTATTCTCTAATGGAGTTCCTGTAATCGCAAGCTTCATTTCACTTTTGACTTGCTTCAATGCAAAATGAATTTGAGACTTTTGATTTTTTGCCACATGCATCTCATCAAACACCGCGATTTCAAAATCATGATTCATAAAAAGCTCTTTGTCACTTCGTAAAATTCCATAGGTAGTTAAAATAATATCGTGCTTAAGCTGCAAAGATTTTGGATTTCTAAAAGGGCCGTGGTGTAAGTGCACTTTTGCTTTTGGTAAGAATTTTTCAAGCAGCTCTTGCCAATGGTAGACAACTGATGTTGGAGAGACTATTAAAAACTTGTCTCTCATAGACCGCTTTTTTTCATGCATCGCAGCAGATAGCAATGCCATCGCCTGATGCGTTTTTCCAAGCCCCATCTCATCGCATAAAAACCCTGAAAGACCATACGTATATAAAAACCAAAGCCACCTGACTCCAACTTCTTGATAGGGGCGAAGCTTACTCTTCAGATCTCCAAGCCTTGGCATATCAGCCATCGGCCCCTCTTCTATCAAATTATTCAAAATCGCGCCGAACTCTTTAATTGCAGGGTCACTAGAATCTGGTAAATGGACCTCTTCAAATAATGAAAGCCTCACCCAATCAAGTGTTGATAGATAGAGTCTATTTGTCCCAGGCTCAAACATCGATTTTGTAATTCGACTAACCCAGTAAAACCTTTTTTCTGTAAGCGCAATCATTCCCGCATCCGATAAAATAAATGGCGCAAATGAAAGAATTCCTTCAAAAATTTCTTTAACAGAAACCTCCCCTAAAGAAGAGGTATAAAAAAACTCAACAAGCCAACCCTTTTTCTCTTTTTTGACACCCTTTACAACCAATTTTAACCTCAAAGGCTCCATCAATCTTTTATCTAAATGTGTAACCTGAGATTTTAACCGTTTTAATTCGTGTTTGATGAAATAAGGAATTTGATCTACTGAGACAATCACTTTTTCATAATACTTCGATGGCAATTTCAAATTATCAGGAACTTCTGCAAAACCTTTCCCCGGTAAAAAAATAAAATCACCAAAAATTTTGGGCTTACAATTTTTCGCCCACTCTTTGAAAAAAAATTTCGGCTCGATGACGATGTTTTCTTCTTCCAGTGCGATCTCAAGCCCTGTTTTTTCAAGGCCTGCATCGGGAGAAAAAAAGTTCTTAATATGATCTAAGTCATCTTTATGTGCATGAATAAATGAAGAGACATTTTCTCGATCAACTTCAATCGGCTCTAAATTAGATCCTTGCTGAATTGTCTCTTTTCTTGAAAAAAAGCCCTCCCCTTTAATGTAGACCCAATTTCCTAAATCAATTACACCACTTGCGCCCTCTTTGAAAACATCCTCTTTTTCAATTACTAATAAGTCGTCTTGAACCTCGTAATAAAATTTCGTCTCAACGTTCGATAAATGAATCTGAAATTCCCCAAACTTATTCAACCAGTTTTTATTTCTCTCAATAAACTCACCCATCATCTCTTTAGGAATAATCTTCTCTACCCCTTTGAACAAGAGATTCGTTAATCGAAAAAAACCTTTTCCATCAATATAGGCCCACGGGTCAAAAAACGCAGATTTTTCTGCTCTTAAATCTTTTGGCAGAAAGAGATAACACTCTATGTGAAAATTGCCTTTTGTATCAAAAAAAAGTTCATACTGAGCACTTTTCGGCTTTCTTGTAAAAGGAGTCTTATCTAAATATTTTTCAACAAGCCTTGCGTGCTTTTCCAAGAATTCGGGAATCTCTTTTTCTTCAATCTTTTCCTTTTTGAAAAACTGATTTGTTTTTTTAGGAAAAAATCCTATTCCTTTTTTAAATGTCCACTCATCCCACTCAAAGTCAGGCTTATCCTCCTCCATCAATGGAATAGACTCTATACTAAAACACCTCTGATGTGGGTGATAAATAACTTTATTAACTTCTATTTCTTTAAAATCAAATACTTTAAGATTAGTTTTGTAAGTTGCAATCGGCAATATAATTTTAGGCCAATCTTCTGGATTTAAATAGACCCGAGATTCCAAATCATCTGACTCAATCATTACATACTCGGGAAGCCCTTTTTTGTATTCTGTAAATGAGACAAGATAGTTCCTACCCCCATCCTCTGAAATCATAAACCACTTAGCTAAATCAGCCCAAACCGACAATTCAAATTGGAGGGCGTCGCTTGGCCTCCCTTTTTTATACTTTTCAAGCTCCTCGGGAGCTAAATTAGAAAATTTTAAAGAGGTCTCTTCTGTCTCTTTTTTTCTTTCGTCAATCCACTCTTTTGCATACTCTTTAGCCTTTTCTGACTTCATCTTTAAAAAAAAAGCGCTTTTTTCCCCTCCTAAAGACAAATGATATGTATCGTCTTCTCTTTTTAGTAGTTTTGACTCATATCCATATCTAGTCGCGACAAGACGAAATAGCTCACACCAAAGAGAAGACCTAAACCTCACGTGGAGAGGAAATTTATACCCTCTAAAAACTGCCTCTTTTGCAAATTCTACATGAGGGCAAACACGCCCTTCGCCCGTTTTTCCACAACTACAAAATTGATCAAAAACATCGCCTAAGTCATCTAGATGCAAAAAGATCCAATAACTTTCACCCTCTATTACCTCAATTTGATAGGTACCACCGGAAAAGAGCACATTGTTTACTTCCATTTCCTTAACATAAAGCTTAAAAGCAAGAGTTGTCAATAATTACTCTCTTCTTATCTATCCAAAAATGAATTTAAGAGGCTTTTTTTCTCTCCTCTCTTTAGCAGCTTTAAAAGCCTCTTCATCTTCCAAAATCTCATTTATTAAATCATAAACGTCAGTCGAGGTACTCTCCTCTAAAACCCAAGCATCAAATCCTAATCTCTTTCTTCTAAACTCAAATAAGCCATCCAATGCTCCCTGCTTGTCAGAAAACCTCTCTTGCATAGAACTAAAATACTTCGTTGCTAAAAGATGAATATACTTTGAAATAAATACCATTGAGCTTTTTTTACACCCGTCGCTCTTTTCCGCAACTGAAATACTTGTCATCTTTACAAATGCAAACTCATACGCTAAAAACCAAACTCGAATTTGCTGAGGAGAAAAGAGTATAGAACTAAAACCTAACCCCCTAAGTCTCTCTAAAGCAATTTCTGTAACAACATCTAAAGAGGCCGTCTCTTCAATAAACAGACCCTCTTTCAAAAGCATCACCTCCTCTAAAGGCAACTCATACCCGAAATTCAAAGGAACTAAAGTAGGCCTCATTATTAAATTCGGCGATTCTGGGGCGCTTACAGGCAACATATTATCTCTCCTTATTTGTAAAGGTTTCTATACTCAAATTTTTAAAACAGCCTACTCTCAATTAAGCTGTCTGAAATCTTCTTATGCGCTTACTTAAAGCAATCTCCCTCTCTTTTTCAATATCTTCACTCATTTTAGTATAAATCCGCTCTCTTGCAATTTCCTCTTCGCAGTAGAAGAAAAAACCGTCGCGTCGTCGTCTGAATTCAAATAATTGATCGATTACCGAAAAATTATCCCGAAATGTAGTCTTCATCTCTTCAAAATAGTCTACAGCCATTCTATCAGCTCTACTTGCAACTACATAAATAGACGCCATTTTTGCATCTAAATTAGCCTCAAAGTGATCTACCTCATTCATTTTAGCAAAAACAAACTGATACGATAAAAACCAAAGGCGTACCTCCTCAAAAGAGGCTTTATCTTTATCAATACCGATTAATTTTAGTCTTTCGATTGCAACTTTTGTCCCATCATCTCCATCTATTGTTAAGATATCTCTAAGCTTTACAAGATCGTCATAAGATCTAATATAGCTAGAAAGTCCAAGCATAAATTCAGGTCGCAAACAAGCTTCTGGTTTAGGTGATGAAAGCGAAAGCATGTAACTCCATTTTTTTGTTAAGATTTCAACAAGAGTTATGCTATATTTTTTTTGATTTTTTATCTACAAATAGATAAATATTTTTTAAAGAAAGAGGGAAGGTAGTGTAAGCCGGATTCTGTCAAAGAGCAACCATTTGTCTAGGAGCTTTATTACTAAAACCCTCAAGCGACTAACAAAAAACTTTAGCGGATCGCTACTTAAGTAAGTTTTTATCTCTTGCATCGGATAGGGTTTGCACCTATCTTCATATTTCTATGAAGGGGCTCACTCCCAAAGTGAGCTTTTCAGCCTGTCTACTCCCTAAAAACTAGAGAGTAGCGGAGTGTTTTCTGTTGCACTTTCCGTAGCCTTACGGCCCCCGGCCTTTCGCCGGTATCCTTATCCTGCGAGGTCCAGACTTTCCTCTATTATTTCTAATAGCGGTTGCTTAAACCTTCCCTGAAATTTTACTCAGTTTCCCCATCATCTACAGCAACAGCGCTGCCAGCAGAAGATACTCTACGTCTTCTTCTCTTCACCCCGCTTAGAGATCCATCAATACTCTCTTCTTTCCCCTCATTCCAAAAGTGAATTCTTGAGCAGTGTTCACAAAAGACAAGCTTCTCTCCTTTACGAACAAGATTTTCATGTTGGGCTGTAAGAGCAATATGACACCCTGTACAAGTTCTATTCTCAATCGGAACAACAACTCTATCTTTTTTATTTCGAAGAAGTCTTTCATAGATAGAAAATATTTGAGGGTCTGCGGTTTTCACTTGCTCATCTCTTGTCTTTTTAAGACCGCTTCCTTCCTTATTAATTTCTTGAATAGTCTCTTTGATCTCTTCTTCCAAAGTCTTATTGCTTAAGTCTGAATCTGCCAAAGATTTTTTTGTCTTCTCATAGACTTCTTCTTCAATAGCTTTTTTATCAACTAAATTTGAAAGAGTCTGCTCAAACGAGCCTTTTTCTCTTTCTAAGGAAGAAATTTCTTTGGTAATCGCATTAAACTCTTCGATCTTTTTGATCGATGTCTGCTGCCCTTCTAGTTTTTTGATCTTCTCTTTATGCTCTTCAATTTTTCTCTCGTATAACAAACACTCCTCGCTTAAATCAGCAATCTCATCTTGTTTGTTATCAAGTTGTTCTAAAAGTTCTTGCTTGAGTATAGCAATTTGTTTTAACTCATCTTGTCTCTGCTTTTTTAGACGCATTAGACGAATCATTTTGATGTCTAGCTCTTGAATTGAGAGAATAACTTTTAAAGCTTCACGCATTACAGATCTCTTTGTTGGAAAATATGAAAAAAGTCTAACCCATATGCACAAAATCTACAAGTAAAAATCCCTTTCCTTTATCCTAGATAGTAATTTTCTAGCGAGGAACCCTATGAATTTTCTAAAAAACTTTTTACAAACATGCGCAAATGTCGAGAAACACACAGACACTATCGCCTATTTAGCAAGCCTAGATCACATCTCTAAAAATTACCCAATTATTGCTAATGCGATTCTCGACGAACTAAAATCGCAAAGAAATTCTTTAAAACTCATCGCTTCTGAAAACTACTCTTCTCTTGCCGTTCAACTCGCCATGGGGAACTTACTCACTGATAAATATGCCGAAGGCCACCCAGGCCACAGATTCTACGCAGGCTGCGAGCATGTCGATACAGTCGAGTCTTACGCAGTCGATACTGCTAAATCTTTATTTGGTGCTGAGCACGCTTACGTCCAACCTCACTCGGGTGCTGATGCAAATTTAGTTGCCTTTTGGTCAATCCTTATTAAAAGAGTTGAGACACCAGCTGTTGAAGCTCTTGGGAAAAAAAGTGTAGCAGCTCTTACTCCAGAAGAGTTTGAGACAATTAGGCAAGAATTTTCAAAACAGAAACTACTCGGCTTAGCCCTAGATTGTGGAGGTCACTTAACTCATGGAAGTAGAGTCAATCTCTCTTCAAAAATGATGAAAGCTGTCTCCTATGGCGTAGATCCAAAAACAGGTCTTATCGACTACAAGCAAGTAGAAGAGATAGCGATGCGTGAAAAACCTCTCATTCTAATTGCAGGCTACTCCTCATACCCAAGACTGATTGATTTTGCAAAAATGAGAGAAATTGCAGATAGATGCGGAGCAACTCTTCTTGTAGATATGGCTCACTTTGCAGGACTAGTTGCAGGAAAGGCTCTCGTCGGAAATTTTGATCCAGTCCCTTTTGCGCATATAGTAACATCTACAACACACAAAACACTAAGAGGCCCAAGAGGTGGCCTTATTTTATGCAAAGAAGAGTTCAAACCATTTATAGACAAAGGGTGCCCATTTGCTCTTGGCGGCCCCCTTCCTCACGTAATGGCTTCAAAAGCAATCTCGTTTAAAGAGGCTTTAGACCCATCTTTTAAAGCCTATGCAAAACAAATTATCGAAAATGCACAAACTCTTGCCAAAAGATTCAAATCGAAAGGCGTCTCTTTAATTACAGACGGGACAGATAACCACCTTCTTTTAATTGACGTGCAGAAAAACTTTGGACTCAACGGAAGACAAGCAGAATCATTATTATCAAGCCTTGGCTGCACAGTCAATCGCAATAGCATCCCAAACGATCCGAACGGCGCTTGGTATTGTTCCGGAATTCGAATCGGCACACCAGCACTAACAACTAGAGGTTTTAAAAATGAGGAGATGGAAAAAATTGCAGACATTTTATATGATGTGCTAAAAGAGGCAAAACCTAACGGTATGGCCGAATCGGTAATTAGTGAAAACGTAAGAAGCCGTGCAAAAAGGGAAATAGATGAGCTGTTACAAAACAAGCCCCTCTATCCTGAAATCAAAACTGGAGATTTAGTTCATGTCTGAAACACCTGAAGAGACAAAAAAAGAGCCCCCTGTCGATACAAAAATCGATGAGATGTTCACAAAAAAGCGAATCGTATTTCTCCACACTCAGGTAGATGATACCTCTGCACATGCTATTATAAAAAAACTTTGGTATTTAGAATCTCTCGATGCAAAAAAACCGATTCTACTAGTAATCAACTCTCCTGGTGGTTCAGTTGATTCTGGTTTTGCCATCTGGGATCAAATCAAATTAATTCAACCCCCTGTTTACACGCTTGTAATGGGACTTGCAGCCTCCATGGGATCAATCCTAAGTCTTGCCGCTGAAAAAGGGAAACGGCTTGCTACCACCTACTCAAGGATTATGATTCACCAACCTCTAATTAGCGGAACTATCTACGGACAAGCAACGGACCTAGAAATCCAAGCAAAAGAGATTATTAAAACAAGAGAACTTCTTGTCCAAATCTATGTTGATCAAACAGGAAAAGAAAAAAAGCAGATCGAAAAAGCTCTTGATAGAGACACCTGGATGAGTGCACATGAAGCTAAAGAGTTTGGTTTAATTGACAAAGTAATCACCTCTTATTCCCAAATTCCAGGTTTTGCAGAATAGACTCTTTTATAAGTACGAGGGCTCAGGGAATGATTTTGTCTTATTTGAAAATAATGACAACACATTCCCTATTCAGAAAGATCTTATAGCCCGCATTTGCAACAGACACTTCGGCATCGGGGCAGACGGCCTCATATTACTAGAAAAATCAAGATTGGCTGATGTCAAAATGCGTATCTTAAATCAAGATGGCAGCGAGGCTACAATGTGTGGAAACGGTCTTAGATGCACTACCCTACACTTTGCAAAAAACCTATCAATTGAGACACTCGCCGGCGTTTCAGAGGCAATTTATACTCCGAGAGCAATCAGAGTAAGTATCCCGAAAGCAGAAATCATAAACTGCTCTGTTTTGCTGCCGAATGGAGAAATTGGTCACCTTATCAATACGGGAACCCCTCACCTCGTGATTTTTAGAGATAACATTGAAGACGAAGGGATAACGCCAACTTTTCGATCGCTATTTGGTGGGGTAAATGTCAACTTAGCAAAAATCACTCCCCATGGAATTGCCGTCCGCACTTTTGAAAAAGGCGTTGATAAAGAAACACTTTCGTGCGGTAGCGGAGGTGCTGCTGTTGCTCTTTTGCAAAAAACTAAAAAACCTATACGAATTTTATTTACATCATCTACGCTTACCTTTTCATTTGATAGTGAGGGAAGGATTTGGATGGATGGGCCGGCCAAATTAATATTTCAAGGAACTCTTTGTCTAAAAAACCTTGAATAAGTTAGACTTCCCTCTAAAAAATTTTAGATGAGGATGCTTCTTTATGAAAATTGGTATACCCAAAGAAATCAAAGATCATGAATGCAGAGTTGGTGCAACTCCGACAATGGTGCACGGCTTTGTAGAGGCAGGGCACAGCGTAGTTATCCAAACAAATGCCGGAGCGAAAATTGGTTTTACAGACGAAATGTATATAAAAGCAGGGGCTCATATAGGAGCTACTGCCAAAGAAGTTTGGGAGAGTGAACTCATTTTAAAAGTTAAAGAGCCTCAGAAAGAAGAGTTTCCACTCATGCATGAGGGTCAAATTCTTTTTTGTTACCTCCATCTAGCACCAGACCCCGAACAAACAAGACATCTACTCGAAAGAAAAGTAATCGCAATCGCATATGAAACTGTGTTTGATCGGGAAGGAAAACTTCCCCTTCTTACGCCGATGAGCGAAATAGCAGGAAGAATCGCAATACAGGCGGGCGCTTTAAGCTTACAACTTGCAAATGGAGGCAGAGGCGTTCTTTTAGGGGGCGTTCCAGGCGTCTATCCCGCTGAAGTTCTGATTCTTGGAGGAGGCGTAGCAGGGCTTAATGCAGCGCAAATGGCAATCGGCCTTGGTGCGGATGTAACAATAATCGATCGCGATCTAAAAAGGCTGCGCGAACTAGACGCAATTTATAGAGGGCGACTAAAAACGATGTATTCAAGCTCGCAAATCATTGAAAAACTTATTAAACATGCCGACCTTGTCATTGGATCTGTGCTCATTGCAGGCAAAAAAGCACCAAAACTTGTCACCCACGATATGGTCCGTCAAATGCAGCCGGGAGCAGTTCTAGTCGACATCTCGATTGATCAGGGGGGCTGTTTTGAAACATCGAAACCAACAACACACTCAAACCCCACCTATATCCTCGATGATGTCGTCCACTACTGCGTTACAAATATGCCGGGAGCTTGCGCAAGAACTGCTACTCAAGCACTTACAAACGCAACCTACTACTATGCTGCAAGACTTGCAAACGAAGGCCTCAAAGCGCTAAAAAACGACCCTCTTTTTTCTAGCGGACTAAACATTTATAAGGGAAAAGTGACAAATGCCCACGTCGCACACGATCTAGGCTACCCCTACCACTCTCCTGAGTCCGTTCTATGTAACTTATAATCAACGTTTTGCATAAAAAACCAGTGTTGATAAGAATTTAATTACTATTATTACTATAATTATTTCATATAAAACTTAATTATGAGGTTTTTATGGCAAGTTCCATTAGTCCAAAAAGTCTGGCTACCCTCACCTTTCATGCCCCATCTCCTATCCCTTCCTCAAAAACAACCTTTACCACCTTCTTGTCTAACTTCACATCAGGGTTTACAAATCTCCTAGATAAAATTTGGAAAGCCGCTAAGAATCTTTTTTCTTCTAAAACTGAAACTCCACCTGCCTCTGATTTGGATAGCTTTGACCCTCTAGCTGAGATAGTTGTTGATCAAGCAGCTGTGCTGAGAAATGCCTACGATATGCACGCCCCTAAACATTTACGAGAAAGCAAGAGCTGCACGATATATTTTTATTAATAACCAAAATAATAGGAGTTACTTATGCCATCAATCCAATCTTGTTTTGTACCACACACTCTTCAAATTCAAGAGAGTGATACAACATGCAAAAAAGCTGGGAAGTATTGCGCAATGCCATTTACAGCCCTTCCCTACGCAATTTATAAAATTGCAAAAGCTGCTCTCTCAACACTTGCAAAACTTTGTTGCTGTAAAAAACCAACTCCTCAGCCTCTTGTTATGAAAGAGTTAAAAGTTGTTGTTGTACCGCCACCAAAACCTCTTTCCGGCGATAACCCCGACGCTCTTGCAACTCCCTCTTCAGTTGCCTCCACCGGAAGAGAGACAGTTCATTTAGAGAGTGCAGAAGAAGAAGGAGCAGCACCTCCTCAAGCACTACCGTCGACTCATCCTCAAGGGCCTACACAGTTTCAAATGGCTTAACTAAAGGATGCGCTTTATCGTAGGTCTCTTTCTTTAATTGGGAAGAGACCTTTGTGTATATGGTTGTCGTTGTTAAGTTGGAGTGCCCTAAAATTTCTTGGATCGTCTTTAGATCCATTCCGTTTTCTAAAAAATGTGTCGCTATTGTGTGCCGCAGGGTGTGTGGCGTAAGTTTTATCGCGATATTTGCCTCTTTTTTATATGCTACAAATAGCCGATCAATTGATCTTGGTGTAAGCCTTGAGCCCCAGCGATTTAAAAAAACAGCCTCCTTTTCTTTCTCGCGTCTTTTTGGATGATGTAGGTTTTTTTCTATCCACTCAAGGGCAACAGCTGTTAAAGGAATCACTCTCTCTTTATTCCCTTTACCTCTAACTTTCATCCAAAGATTTTCCCTATCAAGGTCTTGTTTATTCAGTCCTGCAAGCTCTGAGACCCTAATCCCTGTTGCATAGAGAAGCTCCATAATAGCCCGATCGCGAATCCCCAGGTAGGTTTTAAGATTAGGCGCACTAAAAAACAAAATGACTTGATCCTTACCTAAAAAAGAGGGGAGATTTTTAGAAATTTTTGGAGTCTTTATTGCAAGTAGGGGATTTTTTTTTATCACACCCTTACGAAGTAAATATTTTGAAAAGCTCCTAAGGGCCGATAATCTTCTAGAAACGCTTTTCTTACTTAAATTTTTTTTGTACATAAAAACAATGAACTCTCGAAGCCTCTCCTCCTCAAACTCGCCCTTTGAAAAGGTCATATAGGCAGCAAGGTCGATTTGATAATTTCGAACAGTGTGCAAAGAGAGTTGTCTTACAACTTTTAAGTAGTCTAAAAAAGAGGCTATTGCTTCCATTGTAATCATCTGCTATCATCTTAGCAAAAACTATGATTACCTTAGATAAAATTACAAAAAAGCTTGGCGCAAGAGTTTTATTCGAAGACGTCACAATGACCTTTAATCCAGGTCACCGATACGGTCTTACAGGGCCAAACGGAGCCGGAAAATCGACTCTTTTAAAAATTTTGATGGGCGTAGAAGAAGCAACGTCTGGAACAGTCTCCCTCCCAAAAAAAGTTGGATTTTTAAAACAGAGCATTAGCGAATTTAAAGACAAGAAACTCATTGATGCTGTTTTAATGGGAAATAAAAGGCTCTGGGCTGCGATTGAAGAGCAAAATGTTCTCTATGAGCAAGAGATGACAGATGAAGTTGGGATGAGACTTGGCAAGCTAGAAGAAATTATTGCTGAAGAAGATGGTTATACAGCCGAGTCTGAAGCAGAAGTTCTTTTATCAGGAATGGGAATCCCAGACGACTCTTTCCAAAAAAAGATGGGTGAAGTTCCTCTAGATCATCAATTTAGAGTTTTACTTTGCCAAGCAATTTTTGGGAAGCCAGAAGCGCTTTTACTTGATGAACCGACAAACCACCTTGATTTAGACTCTATTGGCTGGCTAGAAACTTTTTTACACGAGTATTCAGGCACTTTAATTGTTGTCAGCCATGATAGACATTTCCTCAATACTGTCTGCACTGATATTGCAGATATTGACTACGAAACTGTGATCATCTACCCAGGCAATTACGACACAATGATTGTAGCAAAGTCTGACATTCGAGCCAGAACAGAGGCTGACAACAAGTCAAAAGACAAAAAAGTTGCTCAATTAAAAGAGTTTGTTGCAAAATTTGGCGCCGGTACGAGAGCTTCCCAAGTTCAGTCAAGAATTAGAGAAATTGAAAAGCTGCAACCAGCAGAACTTAAAAAATCAAACATCCAAAGACCCTACATTAAATTTATCGACCCCTCACCTTCAGGACAAGTCGCTTTCAAAGTAACCGGCATTTCAAAATCTTATGATTCGCATGATGTCATTAAGAATTTTTCGTTAGAAATTCACCGGGGCGATAAAATTGGAGTGATCGGAAATAACGGCCGCGGGAAAACAACTCTTCTCAAGCTTCTTGCAGGAATTACTCCCCCTGATTTTGGTACTATTACGCCAGGACACAACCTCTCTTTAGGCTATTTTCCGCAAAACCACTCAGACCTCGTCGACAAAAAAATGACTATTAATCTAGTGAACTGGATTCGCACAAGAAAGTCAGACATTCACGAGCAAGATATTAGATCTGCCCTTGGCAAACTTCTCTTTTCAGGAGACGAAGCCTTAAAAGAGATCTCTAAACTCTCTGGAGGTGAGACTGCAAGACTCATCATTTCTTCACTTATCATAAACACGCATAATACCCTAATCTTAGATGAACCAAACAACCACTTAGATCTTGAGGCAGTTTCAGCACTCGGAGCAGGCTTAAAGCAGTTTCCAGGGACTGTTATTGTTGCCTCTCACGATAGAGATCTTATCAGCTCGGTTGCGACAAAAATCATCTCTATAGAGGAGCGGCGCATTGTTGTATTTGACGGAACCTTAGATGAGTTCTTTAATCAGCAAAACTAAATTTTTCTCTCTTTCAGAAAAAACAAAGCACAAGCTCGCCTCCGAACTTTTAAGAAAAGCCTACTTAGATAAGAACCTCTTTTCCCACTACCAAAAATTAGAAGAGTTGCTCTCTCTTCCCCCGATTCCCTACTCAAAAGAGGCTCTATCTGATAGATATCATGAGCACCTACACAAGGCAACGATCACCTTAAAAGAAGACTCTTTTCTCCCCTCAGTGACTCACCTAGACTCCCTATCAGATGAACCCTTTTTGCCGATTGACATCTACCTCGACAACCTTCGCTCCCTTCATAATGTTGGTAGCATCATCCGCACAACCGAGGCTTTCCGGCTAGGAGAAATCCATTTTTCTGAAAAAACACCGTTTATTAATCACCCAAAAATAGAAAAAAGCGCAATGGGAACAAGCGCACTCGTAACATGCCACCAAAACACTCCTCTTTCCGCGCTAAAAGAGCCCCTAATAGCTATCGAAACCGCAAAAGATGCTACCCCTCTTTATGACTTCACTTTCCCCAAAAGCTTCTCTCTCCTCTTTGGCAACGAAGAGTATGGCCTATCTGGAAAAACCCTCTCATCTGCTCACTCTATCATCAAAATTCCCCTCCTTGGCTCAAAAAACTCTCTTAATGTAGCCTCCGCCTTCGCTATTCTTGCCTCTGAGATCCGCCGCCAACTCAATCGAGTTTGAATCGAAGGGCTTATAGTTGACGCTTTTATCAAGTTTTTATATATTTTTATTATGAGATGAAAGCCTCAATAATTACCTAGACATCTTTCTACCCTCCCCTCTAAAAAAATACCTTACATCATTAACAATCAGATGTTTATGATTAAAAAAATTTTATTTTTTATCAATAACTAGTTTTTCTGATATAATTATCTTAATAAAAACTTGTTCAATCAGATTTAACTTAAAAAATGAGTTAATAAAAAAAATAATAAACAAAAAAAAGGATGTTTTTTATGCCAAGTATACAATCTTACCTAGCTCCAAAAGCGTTTCGAGTTGCCTCAGAGGATAGCTTTATTAAAAAAACAGGAAAGTATTGCTTAATGCCATTTATAGCCCTGCCATACGCAATCTATAAAATCGCCTCAGCTGCTCTGGCGCTAATTGCAAAAATTTCCTCCCCCCTCTTTAAAACTAGATCTACTCCACCTCAAATCCAACTTCACACACCCTCTCCAAGAAGTCCAGATTCTCTCCCCGAGACGAATGCGATTGAAGCAGGCAACCAATTGCGAGATCCACGCCAGCTTGGACTTACCGAGCCTACAGGCGCCTATGGCCAGAGCATTTTTCATCTCGAACCACAAACTCCACCTCTGGAACAAGAAAGGCATTATAAACTTACCCTACCTAGAGAGGCTTATGGCGGCAATAGCACTCGTGACCAAGAAGAACTCGAAACTGCAAGACCACAAATGTTCTCTAGCAGCATAAGAGAGGTTTCAGAAACAGGGCAGGCTAAGTAAGACTATAGCAACGGAATTCTTAGGCAGGACATTTGCAACTACAAATATCCTGCCTGACACCGAAAGTTTAAACGAAATTTATATTTACTAGTGAAAGTCTTTGATAAGACGGTTTTCTTCGATTTCGCACTTTTTTCTAAAAACGTAGGAGTAGCCCGGGTATATGTGCATTTTATCGATATCAATTAGTTGAAGAGAGCCATCATCGAGAGTAACAATATTGCGAAGAAAAAGATCGTGATGCGCAATTTTTTTCTTTTGCAACAGATCTCTTAACTCTTTTATTTTTGTAAAATCGATACTCTTAATGTAGGCAGCATCATCCGCACAACCGAAGCTTTTCGCTTAGGAGAGATTCACTTTTCTGAAAAAACTCCCTACATCGACCATCCGAAAATCGAAAAAAGCGCCATGGACACAAGCTCTCTTATCACCTGCCACCAAAACACTCCCCTTTCCGCACTAAAAGCGCCCCTAATTGGGATTGAAACCGCAAAGGACGCTCTCTCTCTTTATGACTTTATCTTCCCTAAAACCTTTTCTCTCCTCTTCGACAACGAAGAGTACGGCCTTTCTGAAAAAACTCTCTCCTCTGCCCACCATATCATCAAAATCCCCCTCCTCGGCTCTAAAAACTCCCTCAACGTCGCCTCCGCCTTCGCCATACTCGCCTCCGAAATCCGCCGCCAACTTTGCTCTCAGAAGCTGTCCTAAAACCTGAATAATAGGTTTATCTTTTTCTGAATCAATTTGATATACTCTGCCCCGAACCCTCGGTTAATGGCAGAATATTCTATCGGATGCTACTTTCGTGCAAGATAAAACCGTTTCGAAACCACGCAGGCAGCTTCTTAATAGTTGGATAAAATCGAAGAGTTATGTCCGCAAGAATAGACGCTAAAAATTTCTTTGTTTTCTAAATAAACAAGATACCAAATGTTTACTTCCCACATTATGCTCTTTTTTTCGAAAATTACTTCCTTACATTTTTCTTTAAACAGCTTATGAAATTTCTGCAAACTTTCCTTATCTCCTCCAAACACACCTCCAGCAAAATACCAAGCAACCTCTCTATAAATATCCATATTTCTTTTTTTAGGCTCAACTGCCAAATCCCAGCACCCACCTATTCGAACAAACTCATACGATTTTCTCTTCAGCTGGATCAGTTCGTAATCAAAAATCTTTTGATCTTTAAATACATGGAAAAGAGCAAAATCAATCCAAATATATTGGTCTGTATGAAAAATATCCAAATCGATTGCTTTGGAAACCCACTCTGTTTTGTTACACATCATAAAAATATATTCTAGGGTATCTTTATACGGATTTACTTTGAGATTAAAACATTGAATCATCTCGATATACTGCCAAAGCCATAAAGAATCAGGATCGATAAAGCGAAATGAAGTTTTGGGGTATAACCCGTTAGAGTGATTTTTTTTATAATAACGATCATATATAGAAGACTCTATAAATATCACTTTTGGAATATCTGCCAATAAAAGAAATTCTCCATTTTTTATATAATCTTCCATATTGCGAGTTTTGTTATGATTTATATTTGATAAAAATGCAGAAACTATTGTTACCTGATTAGACGTAACATCGGCAAATATATGACCACTCATACTCAGATATAGAATAACTAAAAAAAACCTACTCATCTACGCCTCATATTTATAGTCCTATCAGTGAAAGTCTTTGATAAGACGGTTTTCTTCGATTTCGCACTTTTTTCTAAAAACGTAGGAGTAGCCCGGGTATATGTGCATTTTATCGATATCAATTAGTTGAAGAGAGCCATCATCGAGAGTAAC
>VGMD01000012.1 GCA_016866545.1 Chlamydiota bacterium
ATATAGAAATGACGGCGAAAATCGAGAAGAAGTAAAAGATTTTTTCTCTCTAAGAAAGATAGAGGGTCGTGTAACTATTGAAAAAATTGCTAAGAAGTGCTATTCACTTTTTCAATCAAGTCCTGGAGTTTGGGGACTAACTCGTGTTGCTTTTGTTAAACAAAATAAGATTCCTAGATCTAAGATTCAAACTAACCCACATGCAGAACGAGTTAGAGGGCATCGAAACATTTCGTTGCCTACTAAAATTTCCCCTTTAGCCTACGCACCACATAGAGTTGGGTTCCTAGACACAATCGCAGAGGGAGATTTGTCTAAGATTTCCCCTCAATTTTCCCTAAAACAACGAATAAAATTTGCATTAGATATAGTTTCTGGAATTAAAAAGATTCATTCTGAAGGTCTTGTTCATCAAGATATTAAACCTATGAATTTCCTGCTTTTTAAAGAGGGCGAAGAGTTTGTAGCAAAAGTCGCTGATTGTGATGATATTGTACCTGAGGGGGCTAGGAGAACTATCTGCACACCGGGATTTATTCGTTCACAAGAAAGGTATGGTCTTGCAAATAAAGCTTCAGATATTTATGCACTAGGCAAGTCTTTTTATGAATTTGTTTTAACCCTTCCCCGAGGGGATGGCACTGATCCTCAAATTTTAAAAGATTATAGAGACCTGTGTAAAGAGATGACGAGTGAAGATTACTATCGGAGACCGACAGCAGATCAAATAGAAGAGCGTCTACAAACAATTTTCAATAGCCTCTAATAAAGCAGTTTTTGTTTTAAAAGAGTTTTGGATAGTTTCAAATTGAATGGTAACCCATGTTCTTTTAAGAAAGTGTTTTAGTTCGGGTTTAAAGTGTGAGACGTGTTTTACTCCAAATTTCTTTACTTCGTAGCCGCTCTCTTCTGTTAGTTTTTCCATATGACCCATCTCTACAAAACGATCAAATAAGCTATCTTGTCGAAAAATAAAAACAGGTCTTATTTGCAAAGAGATCCCTTTTAATTTTTCTTCCAGTTTTTCCCCTTCATAAAATAGGGTTATGTTTGTAAAGAAATTCAAACATGCATCCCACCACTCTTTCTTCTCTTTAACAAAAAAGAGGTGAAGTTTTGCAGATTCTCCCAATAGAAGCATTAAATTTTTTACCGATCTCCCTTTATAAACGATAGCAATTCTATCTTCTTGAAAATTAGGTCCGAATGGGTATCCAATAAAGTGGAGGTGGTAAAACGGGTGCATCGACCTTTTTGAAATAAAATGAATAAACTGAGATCCCAAATACTTTGTCATTATGACAAAAGCTGTAAATATAATAACTGCCATTAGAGTAAAGCCTGCCGCAGAGGAGACTTTCATTATTTTGCCAAACAAAAAGAGGCAAAAAGGAGCAAGCAATACCCCCGAGAAACTTAAAAAATTTTCAGCAGCAAAGACTTGCCCTCTCATCTCTGAGGGGCTAAAAGCCTGAATATAAGCCTCTAAAGGAACTACATAGAGCCCACCAAAAAGACCTAACACAAAAAGAGATATAACTGATCCAACAACTGAATGTTTCATCATCGGAAGAAATAGAAGAGCTAAAGAAAGAATTAAAAGAGCAAAACAGGAGAGCCCCATATCAATCTCTTTTTTACAAAGTCTTCCTGCGATAGCAGCTCCTAGTGCAATTCCAATTGCAGTTCCTAAAAAAAGATCTCCTCCTCCAACTTCACTTAAGTGCAAAAAATCCATAGCAAATGGAATGACGTTTAACTGCACAAATGCGCCAATAAAGAGAAAAAATGCAGAACCTACGACTGCTAAAAAAAGTCTTGGCGTTTTTTTACAATATGTTAGGGTCTGAATCGTCTGTTTTACAAAAAATAGTGACAGCTTTTCTTTCCCTCTCACAGGTGGAGTGTAGGGGATATAAAGACTTGCTATAAAGCCAATAATAGCTGCACCCATGCACACAGAAATGCAAAGAAGAAAATTCCTCTCTGTAACTCTTGTTAAAAATGAAGCTAAAAAAGTTCCTAAAATCATTGCCATGTAAGAAGAGGAGGTTATCATTGAATTTGCTTTTGGAATCTGTTCTTTACGAACAAGTTCTGGGACGATGCTGAATTTTGAGGGGCTTAAAAAAGCGCTTTGTAAGCAGAGCATGAAAAGAGTTATATAACATCCTGAAACAGTTTGAAAATAGTAGGCAAAAAACCCAAAACCAATCACTACAATCTCTAAAGCTTTTAACCAAACAATCACCTTCTGCTTGCTGAACTTATCTGCTAAAACGCCCCCAGCAGTAGAAAAAAGCAAAAAAGGCAAAACAAAGCAGACACCAACCCAAAACAAAATATCTGCTGAAGCCTCTTTTCCAAGTAAATCAATAAGGAGGTATATCGTTAAAAATTTAAAAAGGTTATCATTCAAAACAGCAAAAAATTGAGCTATATTGAGTAAACGAAACGCATGCTTATCAAATTGCGAAACAGCTGATTTAAGCATAAAAAAGACCTTTTACTATTATGTTAAAGAAGACCATTGTACCGGCATCTAACATTACTTCAAATACTGTTTTTATCTCTAACCACTTACTTGCTCTTGCAACTGTTTTAAAAGAAGTGATTTATGAAAAAGAGACCTCTCTTCGAACAATCATTCTTGTTCCTAGTAATCACACAAAAAATTTTTTAACACAACATTTAACTGACTCATCTGAAGCGTTTTTTGGCGCTCGCTTTTTAAGTTTAGCCCAAGGAATTGAGCACTTTATAAAACTTTCTTATCCAAGCTCTTTTTCGTTCCCCTCCTTTTCAAGCCTCTCTCTTCATATTGAGTCTTTGCTACTTAACCCGACAGACGACCTTTATCCCCTCCTCTCCTATTTAAAAAACGACAAGAAAAAAATTTCATCTCTATCAAGTGAGTTGAGTCATATTTTTTTGTACTATGGGGTCTATGGGGGAAAAGCTTTAGAGGCGTGGGAAAAAAAAGAGGGGTTCCAGCAAACTCTTTGGCACAAGGTGAAAAAAATATGGGATTTTCCCTGTCACATCCTCCAAAAACCCCCAGAACCGAAATTCCCTCTCCATGTTATCATCTTTAATATTCCCCACATTCCAACCCTTTATAAAAATTTTCTTGATGCTCTTTCAATAAATTGGCCTATTACCTATTTTTTTAAATCACCAACACCGAATTACTGGGGGGACTTAATCTCAGATAAAGCAATAGCTAGAGCTGATTTAAGTTTTCAATCCGAGTCTATTTCTGAATCAGAAAGAGAGAGTTTTGAATCTCTTGCAACAGACACAAATTCTCTTTTGGCAAATTTTGGATCGTTATCGAAAAAAATGTTTCTATGGTTATCTGAAAAAGAGAGTCATGAATTTTTTATTCCCCCTAAAAATGAGACCGCTTTAGCAAAGATACAAAAAGACATTTTTTCTCTATCCCCAACTGAAAAATTAGTTCCAGACGATTCTTTACAAATTCATGAGGCTAGCTCACGAATGAGAGAAATTGAAATTTTAGTAGAAAACCTTACTAAAATTTTGAAAAATGGTTCTCTTTTACCAGAAGAGATTGTTGTATTTAGCAAAGATTTAGATCTCTATTTTCCATTTATTCAGTTTATCTTTGAGCAAGACTCTTGTCCTCTAGGCTACTTTATATCAGATCTTTCTGCACTAAAAACAAATCCTATATTAAAAACAGTGGAGCGCTTTTTCTCCCTTGTAGATAGCCGCTTCGATGTAGAGACAATTGAAGACCTTCTTTTTTCAGAGCCTATTTTAAAAAAACAAAAATTCTCCTCTTCAGAACTTTCTCTCTTTCATACATTAGTTGAAGAGATGAACATTCAATGGGGATTTAATCATGAAATGAAAAAAGAAGTCCTTGAAATTGAAGGTGTTTCAGAAAGAGGCTCTTGGAAATTTGCATTTGAAGAGATGCTTCAATCGCTTGCTTACTCCTCATCGATGGAAATTTCGAAATTTGAACTTTTGGGCAACCTTATCATTTTCCTAGAAACATTATTTTCAGATATTTTATCTCTTAAGAAAACAGAAGCGAGCTTAAGTGATTGGATTTTGATTTTAGATACTCTTTTGAATAAGTATTTTGATGAGAGTGAAGAAATTACATTTGTTTTAGCTGAAATTCACTCCTTTGCAACACTTGCAAAAAACATCGATTCTATTTTCCCCTTCTCCTCAATTCATGAGGTTTTAAAAGAAATTTTTGCAAAAAAAACCTTTGATCGATTTTATTCCCAAAAGCCTGTGATCCAATTTTCAAATCTATCTGAAGTGGTTAACATAGATGCAAAAGTAATTTTTATTTTAGGACTAGATGAAGACTCTTTCCCTGGGAAAAAAGTTGTACGCTCCTTAAATGAATTAAAAGGGCGTATTGGAAGTGATCACCTACCTGAAAATGCAGAAAAAGATCGTTTCTATCTTTTAGAAGCTCTTCTTTTAGCGAAAGAAAAGGTGATCTTGAGCTATACAGGCCTATCTGAAAAAGATGGGAAACCTTTAGAACCCTCTTTGTGTGTCCAAGAGATATGCTCTAATTTCAATACAAATCCGATTCAAAAGCACCCCTCTCTCTTTTTTTACCCAAAACAAAAAAAAGAGCCTCTTTCTTCCCCCCCTCAAATAGATGAACCCTCTTTAGAAATTGATATTCGTCATCTCATAGAGCTTATGAAACACCCCGTTCGTTTTTACTGCAATCGAGTGCTTGGTATCTTTTTAGAAAAACCGATTAAACAAGAATCGAGAGAATTTTTTCTATCCTATCTTGATAGATCTCTTGCAAAAGAGGCCTTTTTTAAGCAAAGCAAAGAGGATCTCTTTGATATTTGGGAGAGAAAAAATCTTCTACCTACAGCTTTATTTAAAGAGTGTGCAAAATTAGAACTTTTAGAAGAGTTAGAAGAAATTCATCGGGGATTTAAGAATTTTGATTTAAATAAAGATTGCTTTTTTTCGATCTATTTTGATCCCGCATGCAAACAGGCAACCTTTTTAGACCCCTCTCGCTTTATACACCCATCTATTCAAGTCACTTTAGAAAACGGTAAAACATTTTCTCTTTTTGGAAAACTTCCCTCTCTTTCAAAAAAGGGGATCTATCTTCACAAAGAGTTTTCTATCAGCGAATTTTGGAAACATATTCCCCATCTTGCTATTTTAAACGCAATTAAATCACCCGCAAACCCTTTTCTTCTTTTTGGAAAAGATTTTGTAACAAAAACCTCTTCCATAAAGCTCTCTTCCCTCGTCGAATATTATCTTCAAGCAGTAGAGGCGCCCTCACCCCTTCTGCCTGACCAAATTGAAAAACTTTTGAAAAAAAAGCTCTACTCACCCACCTCATTTTTTGATGATCCCTACCTCACTTTTCTTGCTCCCGATCTTTCGAAAAATTGGGATCAATGGCTAAATTTCATACCTAATTGTTGATTTTAATCGTTTTTTAAATATACTCTTTTCAATTAAAAATCTAAGAGATGGCATGACTCTCTCCCCAATATCAACAAAGTCTGTTTCTGAGACGATCTGTTATAAAATTTCACCTAAATTTAAATGGTCTCAAGAATTATCTAGCAGGTTAATAAAACAGGTGCATGAAGCAGATCTTCCGGACTATCCCCCCTATATAATTCAAGTGCTACGCAAAACAATTTACGTCACTAAATGGAAGCTTATTAGATTACACAAAGAAGATTGTATCCCTCTTAAAACTCTTAAATGTCGATTTTATGAAGTAGATAGCCCCAAAGTAAATAAATCAAATTTTACTCCAGAGGAAGATGCTTTTCTGCTAGAGATTTTACCTACTGCTACATCTGATAGGGGAATTGAATGGACTAAAGTTGCCTCTCTTTTTTTTTCTAAAATGCCATCCCCCCTAAAATTATATAGACCCTCTTTGCAATTAAAAAACCGGTATGGATTGATAAAAAAATCAACCCCATCTCCTGTTAAAATTCCTCCTATCACACCTCTTTATCAAGAATCTTTAACTCCAAGGGGGAAAGCTCTTAAACGAAAAAGAGTTGAGTCTCCTTCTAAAAAAGAATCATCCCCCGAATCTAGTGAAGAACATACGGATATTGTAGCCTCTTCAGCCAAGCTTATACCCTCTCCAGTGACATCATTTCCCTTTCCAACGACACCGTTTCCTAACGAAGCTTCCCCGTCAGTAGACGATTTTTTTGAGCAACTTAAACGGAACCGGTTTGAAAAAACACTCGGAGAAAAAGAAAAGGGCGACTTTTATGAAAAAGAGGAGTTTAACTTCGATGACTTTTTTAAAGGTAACGATCTTCCCAACGGGAAGCTATATTTGATCTAGGTTTTGAAATTTTTTCAAGCGTTTTTCTAAGAGTTAGTTCGTTAGATGCGATTGTAACTGTTTTTTTCGCCCTTGTCACAGCTGTGTAAATAAGCTCTTTACTAAACGCTTCAGACCCCTCAGGAAGGAGAATAAATACGTGATCAAATTCACTACCCTGACTTTTATGGATCGAAATTGCCCAAGCAAGGTCGTATTCTGTAAGCAAACTTAAGGGCACTTTTTGGGGAAATAGTCCATAATCTCCCTCTTTCCAACCCATATCTCCGTTCATAAGCTGATATTTGTAATCATTTTTTGTTATAATCAAGGGTGTTTTTAAACTCTTTTTTTTATTAGCCTCTATGTATTCATTACAAAAATTTGTACCGAGATACCCTTTGCGAAAAGGGGTTAATATCGTTAACGAGTTGCTTGTAGGAATTGGCGGATTTTTAGGAAGAGGCACTAAATCAATATCTGCAATTGTTCGATCCCTAAGAAGCGAAAAAACCTCCTCTAGCTCATCTTGTTTAATTTTTTGAGCAAGAGTTAAAATCCCCTTTCGATCACTTCTCATAGGCTGATCCAATTCAATTTGAGGAAGATCTCTAATTTTGAAAAAATCTGGGAAGACAAATCCTGCCTCTACAGGGGGAAGCTGGTTGGGATCCCCCATCAAAATAAGATGGGTCCCTTCAGGAATTGAAGATAAAAAAAGAGCAAACAATTTTGCGTCAATCATCGAACATTCGTCTGCTATGATAAAATCGTAGATGAGAGGCTTTGCTTCAAACTGATCTGGCATTTTTTCTCTAAGTCCAAGTAAATTGTGCAGAGTCCCTTTTGTAATTTGTGGGTGATTGATCCGAAAAGCAGCTTTTCCAGTGGGTGCTGTAAACAAAATAGAGGCATTTGGTTGATGCACTAATAGAGACGAAATAAGAGCGTTTGCTAAATACGTTTTTCCAGTCCCAGGCCCCCCAGAAATTAAAAGAAGTGTGTTTGAAAACGCTTTATAAAGAGCCTCTTTTTGAGCGTTATAGAGTGGGATTGTAGGATTTGGAACAAATGTAAATTTAGCTTTTGCAGACAGCAGTCGCTTCAGCTGTTTTAAAATAGTCGTCTCAAGATCAAAACTTCTTCTCAAATAGTAGTGGTCATGATAACAAACAATTGGACTCTTATCCCCTTTGGTAAGATAGGAAATTTTTGGATAGATCTCTTTGTTATAAAATGAAAGGTGCCCCTCCCTTGTTCTTTTCATCAATTCAGCAACAAACCCATGCAATTCTATATCCTTATTTTCTTTTAAAATTGCACTTGCAAAAGCTGTATCAATCATAATTTAAGGACTCCATTTTCTTTGCCTCGCAAGAAAAAATAAAAGATATTTCCGAAAGAGAATTTTTTAAAACTTTTTTCTAAAGCCTCTTTATATATCGATGCTTGCATATAATAGTTATGCTCTGTCATTGCATTCTTGATTGTCTCAGGCGTATAGGAAGAGAGAAGATTCATTTTCCAATCAAGAATGTAGATTTTATTTTCATAGAGAAAGACTAAATCAATAAATCCTTTCATAAAAGATCTAGTCTCTTTTTTAAAACAAAAAGAGTGCTCTTGGAGCATATATTCAGGAGAGACCTCTTTTAAACAAAACGTTTCAAGTTTTGTAAAAAATGCTGCGTGAAGATGATCGTAGACAATTTCTTCAAGCCCTTCTAAATGCGTTTTAAAAACCTCTTTTTCAATAAAAGCTTTTATTTGATCCTCCTTCCAATCAAAATAAGAGCCCTCTTCAATCATTTTTTCTAAAAGAAGATGAAAAACATTTCCTGTATGAGGTCCTGGAGGTAGATGACTCTCTTTGGAAACAGGTGAGAGTTGATGTGGTGTAGATAAAGAGGAAAACGAGCTATATTGTCTTGCAGGGGGAAAACTTAAAAGACTCTCTTCTAAAGGTTTTATGACCTCTTTTTTTACGTCTATTTTCTCAACAAAAAGTGGCGCTTCAATTTTTCTATAGACAAAGTCATTTTCGATTAAAACAGTTTCAATCTCATCGAGTGACAAAGTCGGAAGGCTCTCGTAGGGAGAGTTTGGTGACTTTAATTTTGCAAGCAAGAGGTCTATTGGGGCTTTTTCTTCTTTAGACTCATTTTCTTTCACAAAAAGATAGAGTTTCTCTTTGGCCCTTGTCGCAGCAACATAAAAAAGACGAATTTTTTCTACATCCTCGTCTATTGGCTTTTTAAGTGGTGCTACAGGCGATTTAGCAGCTGTTCCCAAAGAAAAAACAATATCAAATTCTAAGCCTTTACTCATGTGAGATGTCATGATATGAATTTTGCTATTGTCAATGACAGGCTTTCGCTTAAGATAGGGGTGATCATCTGCGTCCAAAAGACTTAGCTTTTCTAAATAAGCATGCAAAGACTCTGGATTTTCTTCTAGTACAAGCCCTACAAGTTGCATGAAATCTGCATACTCTTCTTTATTTTCTATGAATAACAGTTCGTGCAAGTGGGTAAGAAAAGAGGGGAGTCCCTCCTCTTTAAAAACTTGAGAAAGTTTTATAAAAGGGTTCAAAATCTCTTCCTCAGATGCACGTTTTAGTTTTTCTGCCTCCCATCCAATAAATGGGTGAGCTAGAATTTCTTTTGCCAAACTAATGTTTTTAGGGGTTTTGGAAATCTTTGCTCCCAGCAATAAAAGCTTAAATGCATCTCCTTCAGTAATATTTGCAGTCGCTGTTGTTAAAACAGACATATTTAAATTTTGCAAATAGTCAGTTAAACGAAACGCCTCATACCTATCTTTAACTAAAACAGCAAAAGAAAAATCGCCCCCTATTCTGACAATTTCATTTGCTATAAAAGAAAAGAGAGCCTCTTCTTCTGATGAGGCAACTAAAATAAATTCCAACGGGTTTTCTAATAATTTTCCTGAAGAACTTTTTTTCGCTTGCAGAGGTTCGTAAAAAAAATCCCCTTTTTTATCAGAAAGAGTAAATAGATTTGGCGTTTGGAAAAGCTTATTTAGAGAATTAATTAAAAGAGGGTCGCTTCGATAATTTGATGAGAGTTTGTAGACTGACTGAAAGTTTTTTTTTGCATCTAAAAATGTTTGTAAATTAGCCCCACGAAACGCATATATTGATTGCTTTGGATCCCCCACAACCAAGAGCAATTCAGGCGTAAGTGACGAAAAAATTTTCCACTGCAAAGGATCTGTATCTTGAAATTCATCAATGATACATACAGAAAATTTAGCATTCACTTTTTCTTTGAATATAGGATTTGCAAGCGACTCACACATTGTTTCTAGTAAAATATTAGGTCCTTCGTTTTTATCCTCTAATCTTTTTTGTACTTTTTTAGCGACTCTACAAAAAAGAGTGAACGGGTCGCTTGCCTCAAACACAATCGGAGCTAGCAGTTTAATCAATTCATGCGTCTCAACTGACGAGTTTTTCTTTCGATTTTTCTCTTGGAAAAGCTCAAATATTGAGGGCGTCGACAAAATTAATTTTTCAAAATCTTTTTCAGAGAGCGCTTTTAATTGCGTTTTTACAAATTCATGAACCTCCCCACTTCTATTTGTAACTTTATTATAGGAAGAGGCAATCTCGAAAAGGGCATCAGTTGCTTCATAAGAAAGAATTAGAAATTTTTCTTGAAGAACTTTATACGACTGATAGTCTGGCAACAAAGGGCTTGAAGAGAGAAATGAAATCATTTTTTTTACAAAATTTTTTGTCTCTCTTCGAAAAGGAGCCATAAGTCTTGTCAACATTGCAGGGCTGAATTCATCAGCATCTACAAGAGTTCTTAACACATCCAATATAGCAACTTCTAAACTCTTTTTTCGAAACCCTTTTTCTGGGTCTATGATGCTTGCGTCAATATTTGCTTCAAAAGAAAACTCGGAAAGCATTCTATGACAAAACGAGTGGATTGTATAAATTTCTGCTTCATCAATTAATCTAAGAGCGTTTTTCAAAGAAAGGGTCGCATCTATTTGAGGAAATGTTTTTAGATAGGGAGGGGGAGAATCGCTTTTTAGGAGATTTTGCAAATTTTGATAGATTCTTCTTTTTAAATCTCTAACGCCTGCATTTGTAAATGTTGTTATTAAAATTTTATGCAAGGGGATTTTTTGCAAGATCAACCTTGCAACAACGTGTTCTATCGCAAACGTCTTTCCAGTCCCAGCCGAAGCCTCAACAAATAATCTTCCAAAAAGTTTGGTCTCTACATCTAAACAATTAAATTCTTGCATGTAGGAAGAATAACACCTGCTCTTATAACGAAACAATTCAAAAAACTTAAAACTTTTCTTAAACACCTCTATCCACTATACTTTTCATCTTTTTCAAGACACGATCAATAAGGATGTTATGACCCTAACTAGCTCAAGTTATCAAAACAATATAGAAGTGACTTTAAATTTTTTGGAATTCCAAGCATTTGAAAATCTTAGCTCAATTCCAGATCAACCAACTCTTGATAGATTGAAATCTGTGTTTTTATTTATAACTGATTTAAGTTCTGCTCAGTTTGAAAAATACAAAAACATTTTAATTTCTTTATACGAAATTTCTGGAAATACCGCTCCAGCTGATTTAATTACCGCTACCCCCCTTTTTCTAGAAGAGAGAGTCTCTCCTTTAAAAGAGCCCCCCCCCCCTTCCAAGCTCTCCTGTACAGGTAACACCACCTCAAAATAGTGCTTGCCTTAGCTCAGCTTTAAAAGATAGTAAGTTTGAATGTTTAAGTCTTGAAAGCTCTGCTGCTCAATCTTTTTCAAGTAACCTTGCTAGCGCTTTCTCAAGACAGACATCAAAAGAGTGTCCTAAACGATTTTCTGCAGTGCAAATAAAAAGAGAAAGAGAAGAAACAGCTCCGATTAAAGCACCAGCCCCTTTGAAAATTGCAAAATGTGTGGAAGACCCCTCAGACCGTTTTAAAGTAGATTTAAAAAAGCCTCTAACGATAAAAGGAACAGGGTCGCACTTTTCTGATTTTAGAGAGGCTCTTAAAGCGTTAGCAGAAAAAAATTACCCCCTTGCTTTAGAATACATAGTTCTTCTTGCCAGGTTTTTTGACATCGGAATTTCAAAAGAACGAAGATTTCCTCCGGCCTTAGCTTGTGATATTCATCTAAAAACTTACTTTTGCATAGTCTATTACCACATCTCAATGATGATCTCTCTTGATGATTCCAAAAAAATTCTTTCGGAGCACAAACTTCTTTTGGAAGAACTAGAAATTCATAGAATAGAAATCAAAGCATATCTTGAGAGGTACAATCCGATTGAACAAATCACCCCCTTTTTAGAAAGCTTTAAGCAAGCTTGTGTAGAAGCATTTAATTTAAAACTTATGTCTCTAGAAGAGGTTAGAATCTAAATTAAGTATATGTAAAAACAGAAAGCATTTTCATTAACCCTACAAAATCAAATACCTAAGAACTTAGTTTCTTAACGTAAAATTGTCCCCATGGACAAAAAAATAAAAAATCCTAAGGTAAAACTATGGATTTTTCATCGAAAAATGAATTAGCGCCTATATGGAAAAATAACAAAGGGTCTGCTAAAAAAAAATTACCCCCCTATTTTTCCTTGAAAGGGTATCGGAAAAAAGCGCTCTCGATCCAAGCAAGTTGGCCTCTACACGAAAAATCTTATTTTTTCTCCCCAAAACAATTTAAAGAGATTTTTTTAAGCGCAAAACATACAACAGATTACGCGCAATATGACAGCTTTGTAAAAGCTATCAAGGGCGCGTATAGAATAGATCAATTAGATAACTGTTATCTTCAAAAAACCTATGAACTCAACCTCAACCTAAAAAATTCCAAGGGAGTGGCTTGAATCCTTTAAATTTACAACTGTTTTTAACAACTTGGGATGGGGGTATTTTAGTTTCAAAAAATGATGGAACAAAAGAGCTTGCGACAAAAGTTGCACTAGACGCAATCGGCTCTTTGTCTGTTGTAGATACAACAAGAGAGCTTCTTAAAATTAGCGGTAAAACCCCGCTACTGATAGGAAAAATAGGAAGACTTATTTCCCATTTTCAAACTCTTCACTCACTATCCAAAGCTGATATTGAAGCAACCCTTCACCTTACAACCTGGGAGGCAGGCCCTAATACAGAAATTGCAAAGTTAAGAATACTCTCTTGTTATCTAGAGAACAAACCATCTCTAGATCTTTCAAACTTAGAGCTCACCTCTCTTCCAGAATCGCTAAACCTATTAAACATTAAAAACTTAAACTGCTCAAACAACTCTCTTTCAGCTCTTTGTGCTCTTCCAAATCACTTAAAAACCTTGATTTGCTCACATAATAGATTAAGTTCTTTGCCAGAGCTACCCTCGGGTCTTACAAATATTGACATGGAAGACAATTTTATCACTGTTTTGCCACCCCTCCCCCCCTCTTTATCAAATTTAATTTGTATAAATAATCTCATCAGAACGCCTCCTTATACTCCTCCTGGAACAATTGCAACTTTTTCTTTAAGAAAAAAACCTCCCATAAACTTGCTTATGGAAACCCTGCAAGAGCTTGCGGGGGCTGATTTTTCAGATAGTTTAGAAGAGATAAATCCCTCCATTTTTAATGAAGATTTTGTCCAAGATTTTATGAATTGGTATGATCTTCTTAAGCATCAGCCAGACTTTCAAACCCTTATTGGGCAAAAAAATCTAGCACTCCTGCTTCTTAAAACAGTATCGCTCTCCTCAAAAGATCGAGATTATTTTGATCTTGTTAAAGCAGCCCTTTCAGAAGCGCTTGATACTTGTACTGACAGGTCTTTGTATTATTTAAACTTTATAACAGTTGCAAGAAAACTAAAAGAGACAGCCTCTGTAGCTAATAAAATCTCTATTTTAAAAGGGGGATTCGCCTTTTCATTTTTAGAAAAAATTGCAAAAGAGATAATCGAATTGCGACTAATTGCAAAATCATTTTCTCTTGGAAGAGATCTTTTAGAACAAGAAATTCAAGAGATAAAAAAAGAGGAGATTGAGCTTTATCTAGCCCTTCAAATCAAATTAAAAGATCATTTTTGTTTTCCGACAGAGACAACTTCTATGCGATTTAGTGGTCTTGATAGACTCTCTGAGCAAGAGATTTTATTTGCAAAAACTCTTCTCTACTCAAAGTTAGAAAATAGAGAGGACTTTCTTGATTTTTGTGCAACTGAGGAGAGCTGGAAAGAGTGTATAAAAAAAATTCATTCTGACGAATTTCTCCCACTTACAACTACCTTTCAAGAGGAGTTAGCAAAACTCATGACTAGGCAAGAAGTGCTTGAAAAAGTATTAGATGATGCAACTGGAGAGAGCGAAAAAGAGCGCGCTTATGCAGATTTACTTGATTGCAGATCGTCTATCGGGGAAATTATGGAGGAGATGAAAAAAACTGAATTCGATTTTATAAAAATAAAGACAAAAAAACTGATAGAAATTCTTCAAGAGTTATCGAATTGGAGAGGGGGATCAAAGAGTGAGGAGGCAAAAAAAAGAGTTATTGCAGCATATGTAACAAAAAGCTCCTCTCTTGATTTATCTTACCTATCTCTAACATCTCTGCCCAAATGCCTTTCCGATTTTTCTCACCTCTCTTACTTAAATTGCAGCCATAATTTACTGACCTCACTCCCTTTTTTGCCTCATTTGGAGGTGTTAAACTGCTCTTTCAATCGAATTTACTTTCTGCCACCCTTTTCTGATCGGGTTAAAATTAATGCAGCAGTTAATCCCTACCTGCAAAAGCTCTAAGTTTGCCTATTTAGCAAAGACTCTTTTTATTGCTTTACTAAATGATGGAAATAAACTCTCTTCTTAGGTAATTTTTAACACTTTTTTTCTTTTTGCAAAGCAATCAATTAGAGTTGAGGCTGCCCAAAGAGAGGCAAGTGGGATACATCCAAGAGCTAATGTACTCACCCAAGCAGCGAGTCTGGGAAGAAATAAACCTTTATCCTACTTTGTTACGTCATAAACTGCTCGAAATGCAATCGAAAAAGTCGTTTCTAACTTCTGAACTTCAGCAAGATGAGTAGTCCTGCCTTTTAAAGAAGTCGGCCTTAGCGTCGTAGAAGAGATTGTTAGGTTTTTCTTTGGTATCTGAACAGTGTACCCTCTAGGAAGCTCAATTCTCTCTCCTGTAGCTGGATTCTGAATATAAGTTTTAGATGTACGCTTTTTAGGAGCTGTTTTTAACACGGAGACATTTGATCCAACAAAAATAGAAGTTACTCTAAAGTCACTGTTATCAAATTGTGACCACTCACTTTCAGTAGAGCCTAGAGGATTAAATTCCCTATACCGTTCTGGCATCTCGTTAAAAAAACGAGCCGCCTCTTGCGACGAAGAATCTAGAAGGTCTAAAGTAGCAAGTTGACCTATTTGTGTAGTTGTGATTCTTATCTCATTTCTAATCACCGATAGGTAAATAGGCTCTCCCTCTACACCCTCTTTAATTGCTTGCAAACGCTCCACAATATTTGCTACTAAAGGAACATAATCTGGAATCTCAGTCCCCTTTTTATCTGCATCTTTACCTACCAATGTTTTTTGTAATAGATCTTGAGCAATATCTATTGCGAAACTGTCATCTAAGCGCCGACCCCGAGGAATCATTAGAACAGTTTCTGTTTCCCCTACACTTTGAAGCCAACTATCTGTATCAATTTCTTCTATCCCAAACATCTCAGGTGCATCTGTTAAATTAAATTCTTGAGTGCAGAAAGAATTAGGGAGTATAGAAAAACTAAAGAAGTAATAGTTTTTATCGGTGTCTGAAGGTAAACAACGAAAGGAAAACCCACCCTCTTCTTTAAGCTGCTCTTGATTACCAAGAAAAAATTGAGTTCCCAAAAATACTATAAAACGACTTAAAATAGGCCCAATATTCTCAGGGATAATCCTCGTGAGTTGCTCTTTTGAAATGATGATTGTAATCTGATCTTCTTCCCTAGCAAGGTAGATGGGATCTTGAATCATTTTATGCAACTCTTTAAATAAAATTACGATTTCGTCTTGTAAACTATGAAAAGCGCCTATTTCGTGAACCATTAAATATGGTGAATATTTGGCAGGATTCAATAGCAAAGAAAGCGATGTAGAAAATAAATTAGTTAATCTAGGAGTAAATTTTAGAACTTCACCCTCCCTAATTAAATTTAAAAAATCAGCTTGTTTATCGTAAGGAATCTCGTATACTTCAAGCGCTTCAGCCCCAGAATAAGCTTCATATACCCCCTCTAATTCACCCCGAGACCTATCATCTTCAAATAAATTAGGAGCTCTACGAGCTCTCGCCAACGAAGAGTTTCTATCTGGATGAGTAATTTTATCTGAATCTAAAGAAGCTATTGGTGAATGACAACGTAAAGCAAAGCTGACTCTTTTTACTTTTTTGGTCTGAGTTAAAAAAACATCAGGCAAATTAAGAGAATCGCTAAAAGGTTTTGAGTAAGGAGTTTCACCTCTTAAATCTTGCCTTGGTAAACGTAAAAAAGCACTCTGCATAAAACACCTCTTTTAATCTATCATCATTTTCTAAATCAAAAAATAATATAATAAATTTATAAAAAAGTCTACTTTTTTAGACAGTAACCTTTAGATTACCCAATAAGTTTTTAGGTAGTAATTGTCCAAAGCGTCCAAGGTGACGTTTTAGAAAAATATGACTTCCAAGAATCGGGCAACGGCTTCAAGCCAAACGTCCCTTTTCGAAAAAGAGCTAACTTATTACTTTTTTCATCTAAAGCAAAACAGAAAAGATCGCTACTCCAGTTTGTATCAGCAAATGGGATGATCCCTGTGTAATCTCTAATATATGTATACGTATTTCCACTTTGCTGCCACGCCTCTAAAAACGACTTTAATCCCGGTTTAAAGACAAATGCGTGAACCTCGTTTGTCATAAGAATCCCCTTCATTGGATTTTCTTCAAACTCTTTAGAAACTTGATAAGGAAGGTCTTTCATATACTCAATCAACATGATGCAAAGATCAGTTGGTGTTTCAGGAAAAAATTCGTTTCGAATGAGTCTATTTTTTAGCCCAAAATAACAAGATGCTAATGACTCTAAATTTCCTCCCGAAATATAAGCCCATGGCTCGATTGTCACTACTTGGTTATCTTGCCTTCTTCTCATTTTTTCAATTCTTGTAAATGCCGTTTTAACAAAAGTTTTTTCCCGAACCATCTGAATAATTGCGTCAATTATTTCTTGAATGAGCTGTTTTGAGCCCTTAAAATCTGCTGTGTAGGCAATATCAACTTCGGCTAACCTAAAAAATTCCTCTATAGCTTGTAAGTACTCTTTTTCTTCATAAATCATTGTCCAACCAATAGGATCACTTTTGCCATGTTTGAATAAGAGGCGAAATCCAGCAGGCCTATCTTCTAATATCTCCCCACTCCCTTTTTGCATTTCCGGGTCAAACACTTCTTGGAAGTAGAGGGGAAAAAGTCTTAAAAGCTCGTCAATAAAAAAGGGGTAAAAGCTTGCAATTTTTTCAGCGCCCTCTTTTTTTTCTTCAATCATCTCTTTTAAAACATAAAAATGATGCGCTTCTGACTTAGCCTGCATTTCAAGACGTCTTGCCTCATCAACATCCTTTGCACTTCTAAAAAAAGCCTCTGCCGTTTTATACCTATCTTCTGCATGAAAGAGTTCTTTTGAAAGAGCCTCTATTTCGCTATTTGCAAAATCTAATTTCTCTTGCAGAATTTTAAAAACAGCCTCTCCAATCCCCTTCTCCTCTTTTGTATCAATTCCTAACGCTGTAGTGACATTCCATTTATATAATTCTGTTTTTGCATCAGCAAAAGAGGCAACAGTGTACTCGTAACACCTTAAAAGAGGGGACTCAAAATCTAAATTCCAAGAGGTTTTGATGCTGATTGGGGCTTTGTATTCGATTCCATCAACAACTCTTTTTAGAAACCCTCTTGTTATTAAATTATAGAGATCTTCAAAGAGAAACTCGGGCTGGTTTGTCTGCACTAAAATTAAAGGGGCGGTTGCAAAACAAGAGCCAACAGTTTGACGAAGAAAAATTAGTAACGCTTTCAATAAAGATACGCTAATGTCTCTTTTTTCTTTCCCTACAAGGGTTTCAACCCATCTATTTGCTAGAGGAAAGCTAAGCTGTCTTAACTTTAGTTGAATTTTTTTTTGAAAAAAGAGGTTAAGAATTTTTTTCAAATGACTAGCATATGCTGAATCGAATTCTCCGTACGGTTTAATTTGAAAATTTTTTATGACCTCATTAGCTAAAGCTTCATCAAACTCCCCTTTTTCATTTATCACATAGTTTGCAATCAGATCGGAAAACCTACAAATCCTGAACTGTTCTATCTCTAAATTTCCAGCTTCGTAGTACTTCTTGCAAAGCTCGCTATCTTCTGTTATTCTTGAGAAATCCATAAATTCTAGTATATACAAAAATATGAAAATATCGTGTAACGAAAAAGAATTAGAGGTCGAATGTCCCATAAAGGGAAGTGATCTTCTGCAAAAATTGAATTTAAATGAGCCACAGCAAGGGTGCGCTCTTTTTATAAACGAGCTCGCTAAAGATTTTTCTGAAACCCTAGACTCAGGAGATCGTATAGAAATTCTTTCTTTTGACGACAAAAGAGGCAGAGAAGTTTTTTGGCACTCTTCTGCCCACATTATGGCTCAAGCAATTTTACGCCTCTTTCCGGGCGCAAAGCCAACGATAGGCCCTGCAATTGAATCTGGATTTTATTACGATTTTGCAAACCTCTCCTTAAGCGAAGACGATTTTCCGAAAATTGAAGAGGAGATCCAAAAAATTGTAAAAGAGAATTACAAGCCTGAAAAATACACATTTAAAAATAAAGAAGAGGCTCTTTTACGATTTAAAGACAATCCCTATAAGCTAGAGCTTATCAAAGATCTTCCAGAAGACGCCCCCATCACAGGTTATGCGCAGGGCGAGTTTTTTGATCTTTGCAGAGGACCGCACCTACCAAATCTTGGCAAAGTAAAAGCATTTAAAATCACCAAAACATCAAGTGCTTATTGGCGCGGTGATCAAACAAAAGACTCCCTTACAAGAGTATATGGAATTTCTTTTCCTGACAGAAAACTATTGAAAGATTATCTTACCTTTCTTGAAGAGGCAAAAAAACGAGACCACAGAGTTCTTGGAACAAAACTTGAGCTCTTCTCTTTTTTTGATGTAGCTGCAGGGATGCCCCTTATTCAGCCGAACGGAATGTACATCTGGAATCAACTCTTACTATTTTGGAGAGAGCTCCACAAAAAAGCCCGCTACAAAGAGATTAAAACCCCTGCAATGATGGATCGAAAACTATGGGAGATCTCTGGTCACTGGGATAATTACAGACAAAACATGTATGTCAGTGAAATTGATGAGAGAACATATGCAGTCAAACCGATGAACTGCCCTGCGTGCATGCTCTACTTTGGGTCAAAAAGTCATAGCTACCGAGACCTTCCTTTGCGAATCGCAGAGATTGGCCATGTACATAGACACGAGCTTTCAGGCTCCTTAACAGGACTGCTCAGAGTCCGTGCATTCCATCAAGACGACGCACATATTTTTATGAAGCCAAGCGATATCAAAAGCGAAATTTTGGGTGTTTTAAAGCTTGTTGATGAAGTGTATAAAATCTTTGGTCTAACCTACAAAATTGAGCTCTCTACGAGACCTGAAAAAAACACTATTGGTAGCGATGAAGATTGGCTGCTTGCTACAAACGGGTTAAAAGAGGCCTTAGATGAGTGGGGTATGCCCTACAGAATCAACGAAGGGGATGGGGCTTTCTATGGTCCAAAAATCGACCTTCATGTTGAAGATACACTGAAAAGAACCTGGCAGTGTGGAACAATCCAGCTCGATATGGCTCTTCCACAAAGATTTGATCTAACATATACAGATAGCGACGGCCAAGAAAAAAGACCTGTCATGATTCACCGGGTAATTTATGGCTCTATTGAAAGATTTTTAGCTATCTGCATTGAGCACTTTGCTGGAAAATTTCCCCTATGGCTCAATCCTAGGGCTGTTCGAATTCTTTGCGTAGCTGACAGGCATGTTCCGTATGCTAAAAATGTTGCTGAAGAGATCGAATCAAGAGGACTACCTGTTGAGATTGATGAATCAAATGAATCTGTGTCGAAAAAAGTGAGACTTGCACAAATGGATCAAGTAAGTTATATGTTAACGATAGGTGATCAAGAGTGTGAGAATAAGACAATCTCACTAAGATCGAGAGATAATATAGTCTATGGCGAAATGCAAGTAGATGAATTTTTAGGGAAAGCGGAAAAAGAGTTTAAAGAGAGATCTTTGCACTCTGCATTTAAATTATGAAAGATTTAAATTCATTATTATCTGAGAAGTTGCAGCACAAAAACCAGACAAAGCTGCAAACACTTGCTGATAAGAACCTCTCTCAACCGCATATCGGAAGTTTTTTTAAAACAACTCCTTTGAGTGAGGGTGAAACGTTTGCGCTACACAAAATTCTTTTTGAAAACAAAACTCCCTCTTCTGATCTAGAACACGATTTGGATTCATTAAAAGTTTTAACACAAGAAATTAAAGCAATCCAAACGCAGGCAATTATTTTACATGGGGAGCGAATCAAAAAGGCGCAAGCTCTTTTAAAGCCTTACAAAGACGGCGCTTTTACCGAATGGCTTCTTACTGTCTATGGGAATAGACAAACCCCTTATAACTTTCTACAATATTATGAGTTTTACCTATCTTTAAAAGAGCCGATCAGACCAAAGCTTCTCGACATGCCAAAGCAAGCTGTTTATACGCTTGCAAGCAGATCGGGTGATGCAGAAAAAAAAGAGTCGATTGTCACATCGTATCAAGGAGAGCCCAAACACCTTATTTTAGCAAAGATTCGAAATACGTTTCCTCTGGGCCAAACAGATAGACGGAAACAAAAATTTTCCGATCATATCATTTTAGCACTAACAAGGCTAATAGAGCAGCTGGATCAAAAGGAGTGGAGTCCTTCAAAGGTTGAAAAGAAAAAAATTGAATCGCTTCTAAAAGCTTTTATTAAGAAACTTTAACAAAACTTTCTCGACAATTGATTGCTATTTTTGTATAGTAATTTTTGATATTTAATTAACCACACTATAACCATTTATTAGCTTTATTATTAAGGAGAGAAGTCTTGAATAATCAACCTTTAGTCGTCAGTTACTACCCAGAAAACACTCCCTATGAAAAAGAAATTGAAGATCTTATAACTTCATCTAAAAAATTTGGATACGAGTGCATTGTAGAAGCAATTCCAAATAAAGGTTCTTGGAGCGCAAATGTTTGTCACAAGCCTGAATTTCTATTGAAGTGTTTAGAAAAATACAATCGACCTCTTATTTGGGTCGATGCAGATAGTCTTTTTTTTCAAAACCCCACAATTTTTTCAGAGTGCAAAGCAGATGTCGCCTTGCGCATTAATGATCATGTTGCAGTTGACTCTCCGCTGAAAATATTGTCTAGCACAATGTACATTAACAACACTGCCTCATCGATAAAATTGCTTAATTTTTGGAAAAACGAGTGTGAAAAGCTTCTTAAAAAAGGTGGCGTTGTCCAGGACCAAGTTGCCCTACGTAAAGTAATTTTACACTACCCTACTATGGTTGAAATTAAAAGACTTCCAGCAACATATGTTGTTACTACTGATACTGCTGAAGATAAGTCGGCTTTTCCAGACAATGCAATTGTTGTTCATTACAAAATGGCAAGAATTTACGAAAACCAAGAAATCCACGCAGGCGTTTAAATTTGACCCCGCTATTTGTTAGTTTTTATACGGAAAACACACCTTATGAAAAGGAGGCAACAGACTTAGTTGCCTCTTTAAATAGATTCCATTTAGATTACGAAGTTATAGCTGTGCCTAATTTAGGATCTTGGAGCGCAAATTGTTGTCACAAACCCGAATTTATCCTAAAACTTTTAGAAAAACACAATAGACCACTTGTCTGGACAGATGTAGATAGCATTATCGTAAACCCTCCGACGTTTTTTAACACGTGCAAAGCAGACCTTGCGTTAAAAATCTACCACGACCTCCCTATTGACGCAAAATCAAAAATTAATAGCGCCACCTTCTTTGTTAACAACACAACGCCTACGAGGAAACTACTCGGTTTTTGGAAAGATGCGTGTAAAGAGGCTTTAAAAACTGATCCTCTTGTTTTCGATCAAGCTGTTTTAGCAAAAGTTCTTTTTGAGAAAATGCCAGAAATAAAAGTTGCAGAACTTCCAACCGGCTATTTAAGCATTGTCGACCACCCAGATGATGTGAAAATTGCAAAAAAAGAGCAAATAATTATTCACTATCAAGCATCAAGACTTTATCAAAAAATGATCGACGGTGAGCTGTCTGATGTTTTTGCAAACTCTCTTTCCCCCGAGGAACTAAAAAGAGTCCGAACCTCTCTTAGTGACTCATAAATCTCCTCTTCCGTATCTTTTGTTACAGGAAGAAGTGGTAAGCGAAGCTCATTTTTGCACCACCCCCCCTCTGAAAGAGCGCATTTAATTCCCTGTGGATTAATTTCTAAAGAGATTGCCCAAACAATTGTTTTTATCTTTGCATACTCTTTTTCCGCCTGCAGAAAATTTCCGTGGATTGCAACATCTATTATCTTTTTCCAGTGACCCGGAAACAGGTTTGCTACCACGGAGATAGACCCTTTAGCACCCCTTTGGATCATCTCTATAGTTTTGTCATCATCTCCTGATAAAATAATAGCGTCTGGTTTTTTTTCTAATACATGTCTTAAGGAGCTATAATTTTTAGAGCAATCTTTAATCCCGACTACAAATTCCTCGTCTAAAAGCTTTATGAGGGTTTCTGAATCAAGTTCGATGCCACACCTACCCGGGTGGTGGTAAACAATAAGAGGAATCCCGACTTTGTTTACTTCTTGAAAATGGGCAAGGACACCTAAGTCTGTTGGTTTATTGTAGTAGGGAACAATCACAAGTGCTCCTGTTGCGCCAATCTCTTTTGCACGTTTTGTAAAGCCGACTGTTTTTTTTGTTGAATTGCTTCCAGTGCCCGCTATCACAGGGATTTTTCCATCCACCTCTTTTAAAACAAACTCTAAAAGCAGACAAAACTCGTCCTCTTCTAGCGTTGGCCCCTCACCTGTTGTTCCCCCAATAACCAGCGCATCTGTGCCTTCTAATAAATGCATTTTTATAAGTTTTCGAGCGCTTTCAAAATCAATCTCTTTATTTTCCAAAAAAGGCGTGACCATCGCAACAATAGATCCAGTAAACAAAAAACCCCCAAAATTTACGAAAGATCAATAGTAAAAGGTAGCTAAAAGAAAATCTATACTAATTTAAAATTTTAGACCAGCTGTCTGCCTGCTCAAGATACTCTTTAATGATTTTTTGAAAAAAAACATACCTGTTTGCTTTTGGAATATCATAGAGAAAATAGATGCCCCTTCCTGCGTAATCTTTAATAGCTAAAGACCCATGAGCCGAAAAAGGGTAAGAAAAAAATTCTCTGATTTCAGAGTGTCTTTTAGATGAGACTTTTGTCGCCATCTGCCACATATCATTTTTTTCGTTTGTAAAAACAAAAATTTCTTTTCCAAAAAGAAAAAGACGGCCCTCTCCCTGGATAGAAAGCTCAGCTATAATTGATGTAAAATCTCTCAACATGTCTAATATTATAGCACAATTGAATCAAATAGACCTAATGTAAAACAGCTTTACACGTCAAAGATAGAGTTTTTTATCTTAATTAAAAATCCAATTGCAACAAACAAAGAGATCGCCGAAAAAATAAAAGGAGTTTTACTATGAGACTGAAGAAAAAAACCTCCAAAAAAAGGGGCCAAAAGCATTGAAAGAGATTGTATCGACTGAGTAATCCCTAAAGTTTTTCCTTGAGAGCACTCTTTTCCGAGCCTTGATATTGTGCTCGCCAAAATAGGCCAAATTCCACCAGCCAAAAAAACAGCAACAGCTGTTATTAAAACAAAGACAAAAAGTTTTTTGGGGAAGGGGATAAAGATAACCGTTAGAGCAAACAGAAGAAAAGAGAGGATTAAAACAAATTTTTGATGCCTGAAAAATTTAACTACTATCGATATAAAAAGGGTTCCCAAAAACCAAACAACACCCATAAGAGAAGTTAAGTCACCAATTAAAGAGCTCTCTGCTTTAAACTCTTCCACAAGTAAGGCTGGTAAAAATTGATACAGCATATTCCAGCCAAATAAAAAAAAGAAAAAAACCGCATATACATGATAAAGAGAGTTTTTTTCAAAAACGCACCCAACATTGTGCAAAGCTTTTAATAGATCTGCCTCCCCCACATCTTTTTTTACTCTTGTTTCTATAAAAAAAGACCAAATAAAAATTAAATTAACAAGAGCCAACAGCCCACCAACCCACATAGGAAAAGCCAGGCTGAAAAATGAAATTGTTTGAGGATCTGAGAGCCGTCCCCCCAAAAGAGGCCCCAAAACAAACATAGCTCCACTTGCTAAAGACCCATAACTAAAATATCGCGATCTACTTTTTTCATCATAGCTTACGTCAGCAAGAGTTGCCAAACAGACCGAAAAATTAGCCGCTCCAAGTCCTGTAATAAACCTTCCTAAAAAAAGCAGACTAAGGTGGTGGTATTGAATTCCAAATCCTGAAAAAAGGTAGCCCACGATTTCTAAAACAATTGTAACTAAAAAAGCTTTTTTTCTCCCTCGCCTGTCAGAATACTCCCCAAGCAAAGGGGCAAACAAAAACTGAGCCAAAGGAAAGGCTGTTAGAAAAACCCCAAAAACAATTGCCCTAATCTCTTCTGGTAAGTCTGGGCGAATAATGGTGTCGACTCCACCTAAAAAAAGGGGAGCTAAAATAGGAAAGACAATTGTTGCGCTTAAAGACGAAAGAGCAAAGGTTAGAAAGACAATAAAAAAAAAGACCCTAGAAACCCTTTTTTTTTGAAACACCCCTACACCGCCCAATCAATTGGTTCTTTTTTCAACCCTGCAAGGAAACTGTTTGCTCGTGAAAAATGGTTGCAGCCCAAAAATTTGTTCGCAGAAAAAGGTGAAGGATGGGCTGCTGTTAAAACAAGATGGTGGGTATGTAAAGCTATTTTACATTTTTGTTTTGCAAAATTTCCCCATAAAAGAAAGACAAGTGGATCTTCTCTTTTGACAAGAGCTTCTACAACACTATCTGTAAACAGCTCCCACCCCTTCCCAGCGTGAGAAAGAGGCTCTTTCTTTCTAACAGTAAGCGTTGTGTTCAAAAGTAAAACCCCCTGGTTGGCCCACTTCTCCAAAAAACCGTGCATTGGGGGAGGGAGTCCTAAATCTTGTTGTAACTCTTTGAAGATATTTTTTAAAGAAGGAGGAATCTTTTCTCCTTTTTTTACGCTAAAAGAGAGTCCATGAGCTTGATTATCACCATGATATGGGTCTTGACCAAAAATTACAACCCGCACTTTTTCAAAAGGTGTTTTTTGAAAAGCCTCAAACACCTCCTCTTGGGGAGGGAAAAAAAGACCTGCCTCTTCTTCTAAAAAGGTCTCAAGTTTTTTTATATAACTCTTTTTAAGCTCTTTTTCTAAAGCTTTTTTCCAGCTTTTTTCTAGCAACGAAAACAAGCACCCCTCCCTCTTGACTTTTTCCGATAGAGACTATAACATCTTGTTGGATTTATTTCAGAGTGTAGCGCAGCCTGGTTAGCGTGCAAGTCTGGGGGGCTTGAGGTCGGAGGTTCGAATCCTCTCACTCTGATATTTTTACCCCCCTCCCACTTAAACCTCTTTTCATCCCACTCTTTTTTTGTTCATGCTTTGTCAGCTTCATTGTTTATATCTATCCCTTGTTTATAACTTGCGTGTTTTTAAACAAGTTGCTGACAAGTTTTGAACACCGCTCTCCGCTCTCTGTTTAAAAAACCAGGGTTTTCAACACTCCCACAATCTATGAAGAAGAAGAAAATAACAAAAACTATTATACTCTATATTTTCAACCTGTGGATATTGTTTATATGTTTCTTGCAACAAACCTTTTTAAGCTCTCTAATGCGGCTTTGGCTCCTTTTTTTCATCACGATCAAAATGGGTGGCTGTTACTAAATCAACTCCCCTCTATTTTAAAAGCGCTCCCTTGTGAAAAACAGAGCCCCATTAAAAAGGGTGTTTTTCTGCAAAATGAAAAAGAGATTTCAATCGGACGAGGTTGTGTCATTGAGGAGGGGTCTTTCATAGAAGGGCCTTGTTTCATTGGAGATGGATCGGAAATAAGACATGGCGCCTATATCCGAAAAGGGAGTGTTATAGGAAATGAGTGTGTAATTGGTCACGCAACAGAGGTGAACAGGTCTTTGATATTGGATGGTGCGAAATTAGCTCATTTTAACTATGTAGGAGACTCTATCGTTGGTGAAGGTGCAAACTTAGGTGCGGGAAGTAAATGCGCGAATTTAAGGCTAGATGAGAGGGAAATTGCTATACTCTTTAATGGAGAGCGAATTTTAACTGGTCGAAAAAAACTCGGTGCGCTTATAGGTTTTGGTGCATCGATTGGCTGCAATGCGGTTTTAAATCCAGGCACAATTATTTTTCCTCACACAAAAGTTGCCCCCTGTCTTTCTATAAAAGGAGTTGTCGTTTGAAAGAGCTTATAGAAGAAGAGATAAAAAAAGCGTTTCCAGAAGAAAATGAGCTTTCCAAAGCAATTTCGTATGCGCTTCTTAGCGGCGGGAAACGAGTTCGTCCGTTAATTGTGCACTATATAGCCGAAGCGATCGGAGAGAACCTGCCAGTTATGGATGCGGCCCTATCTGTTGAGTTTTTTCACACGGCCTCTTTGATTGCAGACGACCTACCCTGCATGGATGATGACGGCTTTAGGAGGGGAAAGAAGTCATTGCATGAAATGTTTGGCGAGACAATTGCTCTTTTATCAAGTTATGCTTTAATTTCTGAGGCTTTTAAAAAAATAGAAGAGAATGGAGAGAAGATGGCAGCAGCCAAATCAAAGCTCTCTTCAAAAGCGCTAGAGGCTGTTTCAATAGGACTTCGGCAAGCTAGCACCTCCTCTGGTATAAAAGGGGCCGTTCTTGGTCAGTATTACGATCTTTTTGGTGTAGAAAAAAAGCCTTTTTCTGAAGAGCGACTGGAAGAGATTCTTTATCTTAAAACGGGAACTTTGTTTGAAGGAGCTTTTGTTCTTGGCTGGGTTTTTGGTGGGGGTGATTTTGGTCGGCTTGAAGAAGTAAAAAAACTAGCCCGCCACTTTGGGTTTGCGTTTCAACTTCGAGACGACCTGAAAGATGTAAAAAATGATAAGAAAAAAGAGGGGCTTAACTTTGTTCTCCTGTTTGGCGAAACTCTTGCAAGAAAACGGTTTGAAAAAGAGATGGAGCTCTGTATTGAGCTCCTTGAAGATCTCTTTTATAAAAAAACTAAGCTTCGCTCTTTGCTAAAAGAGCTTGCTCTGGATTTTTAAGGTCTAGCTTTTCTCTAGAGGCTTTTAAAATGATTCCCTCTAGCTCCTCTAACAGAACAGGATTTTGTTTTAGTTCGATTCGAGCGCTCTCCCTTCCCTGAAACTTATGCCCTTTGTAATTAAGCCAAGGCCCTTTTTTCTCAATTACATTCATGTCAACACCAAGGTCTATAATATCACCTGTTTTTGAAATACCCTCATTAAAGATAATATCAAACTCTGCAGACTTAAATGGGGGCGCCATTTTGTTTTTTACAATTTTTACCTTAACCCTGTTCCCAAACTCCGCACCATCGGGAGTTTTTAAACCACCAGTTCTGCGAATCTCCATTCGAACAGAGGCGTAAAATTTTAAAGCCCTGCCACCAGTTGTTGTTTCAGGGTTTCCAAACATGATGCCAATTTTTTCTCGGATTTGGTTGATAAAAATTGCGCAGGTGTTGCTTTTTGAAAGAGTTGATGTAAGCTTTCTTAGGGCCTGAGACATAAGTCTTGCTTGCAACCCTACATGCGAATCACCAATTTCTCCCTCAAGCTCACTTTTAGGCACAAGAGCTGCAACAGAGTCAACGACAATTACATCAACAGCGTTAGATCTTGCGAGCATCTCGGCAATATTTAGAGCCTCTTCCCCAGAGTCTGGTTGAGAGATAAGCAGGTCGTTTAGATTTACGCCAATTCTAGCCGCATAACTTGGATCAACAGCGTGCTCTGCGTCGATATAAGCTGCAACGCCACCCATTTTTTGGCAGTTTGCAACAATGTGCATCGCAAGGGTCGACTTTCCAGACGACTCAGGACCAAAAACCTCAACAACCCTCCCCCTTGGTACCCCACCTATTCCTAAAGCAAGGTCAAGCGAGACCGATCCTGTCGGAATTACTTGTATGCTTTTAGAAAGAGAGTGCTTTCCAAGAGACATAATAGACCCCTCTCCAAACTGCTTTTCAATTTGAGAAAGAGCAAGCTCTAACGCTTTCTTTTTTCCACTTTCTTCAGCTGATGACATAATAAAACCTCCAGATGTTATGTTTGCAGAAAATCATACCATATATTATGAAGTCAAACAATATGAGGAATCGATTTTTAGTTGGTGACATTGGGGGAACAAAGACAGCGCTTGCGATTGTTTCTGAAGAAAATCTTTTTGAGCGAGTGGAAGAGTTTTCAAGCAACGCATACACTTCTTTTGAAAGCGTTGTTTTAGAGTTTCTTAAAAATGAAACAGTAAGTGCTGCCTGTTTTGGTGTTGCAGGTCCTATTGAAAACAAAAAGTGTAAGCTCACAAACCTGTCTTGGGAGATTGATGGAGAAGAGCTTTCCAAAAAGCTTAAGGTAAAAGAGGTTTTCTTACTAAACGACCTTGTCGCAGCGGGATATGGAATAAAAAATGTGGGGAAAGAGAGCTTTTTTGAAATAAATCGAGGAAGAGTTGTAGAGTCGGGTACTCAGGCAATCATTTCGCCGGGAACAGGACTTGGCGAGGCTTTTATTTTACGAGAAACTGTGTATCAGCCAGTCCCATCAGAGGGGGGGCATGCAGATTTTGCACCGAGAAACGATCTTGAAATAGAACTTTTTTGTTTCTTAAGAGCAAAGTTTGGTCATGTCTCTTATGAAAGAGTTTTATCTGGAGGGGGACTAAGTCATCTCTACGAGTTTTTTTCAAAAGGGAAGAAAAAAGAGCCTAAAAAGGTAACAAAAGAGTTTGAATTATTTGGTTTTGAGTCAGATGCGGGAAAAGCAATCTCTCTTTTTTGTGAAATACTCGGAGCGGAGGCAGCAAACCTTGCTTTAAAGACGTACGCAACAGGTGGTGTTTTTATCGGCGGAGGAGTTTCCTTAAAACTTTCGGGGGTCCTTAAGAAAAAAGATCATTTTATGAGGGGGTTTTTAGACAAGGGGAGATTTTCCTCTTTTTTAAAAAACATCCCCGTTAATTTTTTGCAAGATTCACAAGTTTCTTTGAAAGGGTGCTCTTTTTTTCTGCAAAAAAAAGGAAAAAAAACAGCTTGAGAGAAAATTTTTTTTCATTTTTAGAACTATTGAAAAAAAGAGCGCTTTCCGAGGAGAAAAAGAGAAAAAAAATGATTTTTTTTTGCTCATTTTTACAAGAAATTAAGTGATTTAAGAAAAAAGTATTTTAATAATATTGAAAATTATTTTATAGGAAGATAAGATACATTGAAAACAACCTATGTGAGGTACTATGAGTAAATACATTAACAGTCTGATGCAGATCTCTGCAGCATCTGTTGCTATGATGTCAGCAGTTGTTGCTGACCAAGCAAATATGAACAATTCATCTGCGCAAATGTGCCAAATGAACAACCCTTGTACAATTTACCCTGCTTTAAACAACGGATACGGTGTACACCTTGATGTTGGTTATTTACTTGAGCAATTTGTATTAACAGGAACAGATTTTGCTTTTACACAAAGCGGATCCTCTTTCAACACATTGCCACAGTCTGCAAAAGTGTTAAGACCAACATTCAATGTAGCAAGTGGTGTTACAGCTGAATTAGGCTACTATTTTGAACACGACTGCTGGTTCTGGAACACAAAATTTGACTACGTAAGCAGAAAAGGTCACGGAAACTGGTCTTCTGATGGATCAAGTGAGTTTGTTGTTCCAAACACAATTTGGACACCAGGAATGATTGATGGTGAACCTGCTACATATTTTGCAGCTGTTGATTCTGACCTTAAAGTTAGCTACTACAATCTACAAACAGACCTTAACAGAGGTTTTTACACAACAGGAAACCTTGCTTTTGAACCACATATGGGTCTAAAAGCTGCCTTTATTTACTACACAGGTCACACTGAGTTTACAGGTGGTTCAGCTGAAGGCGAAGTGCTTGAGCATGAGCAAACAACTAAGTTTTGGGGTCTAGGTCCTGATTTTGGATTAAACTCACAGTGGAACTTTACAAAACACTTCTCAATGTTTTGCGACACAACTGTTGCACTTCTTTGCGGTGGTGCTAATGTAAAAGACGAAGCTGAATACGGTGAGTCTGACCAGTACAGAACATATGCAAAAGAGAATCCAATTGTGATGTCTCCAGCAGCAAGAATTATGTTAGGCTTCCAGTACAATTCAGCAATGTACAACGATTCTCAAAATGTAAGAATCAGACTTGGTCTAGATTCATCTTACTACTGGAATCAGTTCCAACACATGGCTGTTTCAAACCAGTACAACGGTTCTACATTTAATTTAGTAGACGGTGGTGGATTTGGAATGATTGGTATGTTAGTTGAATTAGGTTGGGATTTCTAATCTAGCGGCAACAAACCAAGAAGTTTGCTAAAAAAAGCGAGGCCCTAAAAAGCCTCGCTTTTTCTTTTGTTCTTTTTTAATAATAAAGATGTCTCTAACAAAAAGAGGGTTTAGGTTTTTCTCAAGCGATGTTTGAGGGAAATTAGGAGTATTTTATACGTCGTTTGAGTGTGGAGAGCAGTTTTTTATAGTATATAACAGAGGGGCCTAGATAAACAGTTTTAGGGAGTTTTAGCCGGAAAAATGTAGTTTCAAGTTCAGTTTGCGACAAGATTAAATTAAGGTTAATGTTTTTAAGAAGGATAGTCTAGGTATCCTTTTTTTTAGCGGCAGAAATAGCCCGGGAGTTAATTAAAGAATCTCAAAGTCAGAAAGCTCTTGTAAAGAGAGGGTCTCAATTTGAAAAGAGTCTTTTAGGAATGAGACAAGGGGAGAGAGGGCCTCTTTTGTTGGGGCATCGACAATAACCTCAACCTCATTAACGTCTAAAAGGTTTCTTGTAAAACCCTTTAGACCGAGTTTTTTAGCCATCTTTTTTGTAGTGTTTCTAAACCCAACGCCTTGTACAAGTCCTCTTATTTTAAGAACATAGATCATAAAAGCTTCATAACAAAAGATTCAAGCATACGGAGGAAGAAAAAGCCTAAAAGAGGGCTTAAATCAAGCATGCCTCCAATAGGGGGGACAACTTTTCTAAAAATATTTAAATAAGGGTCGGTGTAGAAGAGAATAAAGTGGATAATTCTATATCTATAAAGAGAAGGGACCCAGGAGAGGGCTATTCTTACAAAAAGCATCCCTGTGTAAATAACAAATAATAAGTGAATAACATGTTTAAAGTAGATCATTCTTTAATTTTAATCATAGCAAACTTTTTCGTCATCGACTAAAATCCACGAGGTAAATAAAGGAAGAAGACTGCAGTATGTATGTTCTTGGAATTCACGAAGATGGTGACTATTTTAAAGTTGCTCTTTTAAAGGGCACGCGAAAAAAAAACGAAATTATTTTTTTAAAAGAGTTCAAAAAAGACATTCTGGACCTCAATCTTCTTAAAAAAAGTGTTTTAAAAGAAATTAACTACAAAACGGATAAGCTTGTTGTTGTCTCTGCCTTAACTCCTGAGGAGGTTTTTGTAAAAACTCTCTCTTTTCCGTTTTCCAACAAAAGATCTGTGATTAAGGCGCTTCCGTTTCAGATGGAGAAGGTTTTGCCGTTTGCAAAAGAGCACGTAACAACGATTCCCGAGATTAAAGTAGAGAGAAAGCAGTCGACTGTTGTCTTGTACACGTTTTTCAATGAAACCTTGCAGTCTCACCTACAAAAAATTAAAACGCTAGGGTTTGAGCCTGATGTGGTCTCTTCTATTTCAGAGGGATTGTTGCGGTTTAAGGGTTTTTTTGAAGGTCAAAGTGAAAAAACAACCATTTTTTATTTTGGCTGGGAAAACTCTTATCTTATTTATACTGAAAAAAATGAGGTAAAACACAGTCTTGTTATAGACGTCGGCTTTAGAATGCTTATAGACGCAGCTAGAGAAGATTTTCCGAACGAAGAGAACATTGATTTTGTGTTTTTAAACGGAAAGGTTGTTAAGTTTTTTAAAAAGCAGCTTGATCAAAAAAAGAGTGGAGATGTTTTTCTTAAATTACAAAAAGCGCTCTTTAGGGCTTTTGAGTACTTAAAGAAAACAGAGGGTGTCGATCGTTTAGACATTCTTCATTTGGGGTATAGCGCTATTTCTGAAGAAATGACAGCTCATATGACTGAGACATCTTTAAGCTCATTAGAAATAGCTCCCCATCTCGAATTTGACAGGCAAGATCTCAGGGCTTATTCAATTGAGATCGGACTTGCTCTTGATTTTTTACAAAACAAAAAAAGTGTATTACAGTTTAGAACAGGTGAATTTACACCAATGAAAGAGGTTTCAAAGATAAAAAGAAAAGTTAAAACACTTTTATCAATGTCTATGATTTGTAGTGTTATAACTGCGGTGTTTTTAACCTTGCTCTTTGCAAAGAAAGAGTCGGTTCTTCGAGAAAAGTTTAGTTATATTGCCAAAATGGGGGGGGAAGACCCTTTAGTTTATAAAAAAATTCAAAAAGGGCTCTTTTCACAAAGTGACTTTCAAGATGAAATTAATGCTTTTTTAAAAAAAACAAAGTGGCACAAACAAGAGGGGGCATTTTTGAAAGAGCCTCTAGGAGTTCACGCCTGTTTAGCCGAAATCCCAAAAGAGGTTTTGGTAAAAGAGTTTGTGTATGAGCTTATCTCTTATCCTCAGATTGAAAAGCCTAAGGAGGCGACTCTATTAAAAATAGAGGTTTTAGCAGCGTTAGAGTCTGAGCCCGCTTTAAAAAAAGTGTACGATACAATAGTAAAAAAACAGAAGTCGGTTTTGATCGAAAAATCTTTTGAAGTGATGAAGGAAAAAAATGGTTGCCAAATGGTTTTTGTTATTAAACAAGATGATTAACGCTCTTAGAGCTAAGTTAACGAGCGCTTTTGAAGAGAGTGGGTTTGTTTTGCATCCAAAAACGCTCTCGTGTGTTATTGGTCTCTCTTTGATTGCCCCTTTTTTAGTCTCTCTCTACTCTCTTTTTCTGTTACAGCAAGAGGCACTGTTGGAACAGAAAATGGAGGGTTTAGAAAAAAAAATAAAATCGCTTGTTGTTTTTAAACACGATCAGGATAGATTTATTCGAGAGTTTGGCGCGTGTGATTTAGCTTTTTTACAAAAATATGTCGAAAGGGTCCCTCTTTTAAGAGAAGAGGTTGATTTTTTATCTAAAATAAATGCAGATGAGGACTATGCCCCTATCCAAGAGCGGTTGAGTTTTTTGACAACCCAGAACTCTCTTCAATTTATTTTAAGAGGAGAGAGGAAATCAGCTATTTATCAAGAAAAAGAGTGGTCTCTTAAAAAAAGTGTTGAGGTGCAAAATAGCGATGTTCTTCAACTTCTCTCTCTTTTAGAGGGAGTCAACCTACCTGGTTTTTCTCAAAACCCTCTCAGACCTCAATTTATTATTAAAAAGTTTTCTCTTAAAGCAAAAGAGGGGATACAAGATAAGGGTTTTTATTTAGATTTAGAGATCCTTCAAAGGAGTTTATGTGAAAAAATTTAGTCTGTCTGTTGGAGTTTTTTGCACTCTTTTGAGTTGCTCTAGTTCTCCTGTAACAAAGCAGCAAACACTGACCCACGTGCAGCTTATTGATAGAAATGGTGTAAACGAGACAATTAGTCAAAAAGATCGATTAGATGCGTATAAAAAAGTTAATTTTTTAGACCCACAACCGTATGAAAAAGTTGTTCGTGTTTTTAAAAGAGACGAGGAGGGTAAGGTTTCTTCTCAACTAACAACTTATCATAACAATGGGGGCATTTTCCAGTATTTAGAGGTTGTTTCAGGGCGCGCAAACGGCTTTTATAAAGAGTGGCATGAGAATGGGCGGCTAAGAATTGTTTGCCACGTTATCGAGGGGATTGGAGACTTGAGTCCTGATGCACAAACTTCTTGGGTTTTTGATGGAGAGAGTAGAGTTTGGGATCAAAAAGGAGACTTGATAGCAGAGCTTTTTTATGAAAAAGGGAAGCTAGAGAGAGAGGCTTTATACTATCACTCAAATGGGCGGCTTGCAAAAACAATACCGTATAAAAATGATCTGATTCATGGAGAGAAAAGAGTTTATGATTTCGATGGCAATTATGTGGGTGGAGCATGGTATGCAGAGGGTTTAAAGGACGGGAGATCATTTTTTTTAGGAGATAAAAATAGCGGGAAAAGAGAAGAGGTCTTTGAAAAGGGGTTGCTCATTAAAGGCGATTATTTTGATTTTTTTAATAATCTTACACACAGCGTTGAAGAGGGGGCGGGAATTAGGCCTTTTTACGAAGATGGTTTTTTATCTCTTGAACAAGAATATATTAATGGCAAGCCAGAGGGAATTGTAAAAACATACAGAAAAAATGGCGACCTTGAATCTAGTTATCAGATCATTGACGATCAAAAGCAGGGAGAAGAGCTCCACTACTATGAGCGAAAGGGGAGTATAAAAGAGAAGAGTTTGATGCTCCAGATTAACTGGAGGGATGATGAGGTTCATGGAACTGTTCGGACGTGGTATCCAAGTGGTAAGATTGAGAGTGAAAAAGAGATGATTGCAAACATGAAGCAAGGAAAGTACATCGCTTGGTATGAAGAGGGTTCTCTTATGATGATTGAGGAGTATGAAAAAGATGTTTTACTTAGTGGAAAGTACTTTAAAAAGGGGGAAGAGATTCCTGTTTCTAGAGTGACACTTGGAACAGGCGTTGCTACAATATTTGATGCGAGAGGAAATTTTTTAAGAAAAACAGAGTATCAAAAAGGTTTGCCAATTGAATGAAAAAAACGCTCTTAGAGCAAGGTTTAAAGAGGTGTTAAAAAATCTTGGTGTTGAGAGACGGTTTTTTGTAAAAGAGGCCGTTTACGAGGCTTTAAAAACGGAAACTGAGCCTTTTCAAAAAGTTTTATCTTTCGCAAGTCTAAAAGATGAAGTAGATCTCTCTCTTTTTAACGAATTTTTAGTCAGTGAAAAAAAACTCCACCTTCCATTTGTCGCAAAAAATGAAATAGAATCAAAAGTTGCATACGATTGTATTATTGTTCCTGGATTGGCATATAATAAAAATGGGTATCGACTCGGTCGTGGTGGAGGGCATTATGATAAATTACTCGCAAAATATCCAAATGTTTATACAATAGGAGTCTGCTTTAAAGAGCAGCTTTGTGAAGAAAACCTTTTTATTGAACCCCATGACAGACCAGTAAAAAAAGTATGCGCCTTTTAGTTTTTGTTTTTATGACTATTTGCCTGCCTCTTACAGCATCCACTGCAAAGCAGGTATTAAGTGTGTGCTATTTTGATGAAAGCAAAGTGCAATTTGAGATGCCAAAAGTTCCGAATTTCCTAGGAGGGCAGGGGGCTGAAAGCATTGAAAAAGGGTATATGATCTTTTATGAGAGAAAAATGTTTGATGTTTTATCGTTGCTCTCTTTTTATGGAGGGGGCAATGTCGGAAGATATCATAAAAGTAGCGATACGCTTTACTCAGCCTCTCTTGCTCTTGCTACAAGATTTTGGGTGATGCATTTTGTATTGCTTCATCCCTATATTGAAGCAAGTTTTTTTGGGCCAACAATTTTATCGAAAAACGAGTTTGACCTCTCAAATTTAAAATCAAATTTTATCTTCCAAAACACTCTCTCTGTAGGTGCTGAAGTTGGCGCAGGGTCGGGATTCTGTATAGAGCTTAAGGCGGTTAAATATTTTTACGGCAATTTAAGCCATCCAGAACAAGGAGGTCTTAGAGTGCCCCTTCTTTTATCACTTGGATTTTTATTTTAAAAAAAGGCAATTGTTGTCTTTTTCAAGTGAAATGAGTACAAATTTAGTCAAAATCTTCAGAGAAATCAGAGTCTTCCCATCCCGATCCACCATCATTTGTCCAAGTTTGACCACCATCATTTGACCAATTATTGAAGCCCTCATTTTTTTGGTTTTTAGGGCCCGGTTTTTTGACAGGAGGGGCTCCTTTTTTTGCGCCTTTTTTAATGACACAACTTCTTGTTCCTCCATTTACGCCAAGAGCATTTACTGTAGCTCCTGTGGGGACACCAGTCCAAGATCCAAATTCAGTTTGGTAAGCAGCTCTTTTAGTTTTACTCCCTTTTTTAGGAGGAGGGGAGTAGTCGTAGGGTCTTGCATTTGCACAAACAAATGTGATGGTAAATGGGGTGATTGTGCTGTCGTTTTGTTTGATAAAAGGGGATTGGCTATCATTCCAGATATACATTTGATTTTGAGATAGTTTTATTGAGGCAATGTGGTCGCCTGCTGCATTAAAAATTTCAGCAGAGAGGGCAAAAGCGCTGTCATTGACAAGGGTGATGCAAGAAGAGAACAAGGGGGTTGTAAGCAACCCCAGAAAAATGAGGCTATTTTTCAACATAGGCCCATTTAAAATCGATGTGGCCAGATTCTGTAAGCACAACATCTTTTAGATGATTGTTGGTTACATGAACCATGGTGTAGTGAAAAATAGGGATAACAGGCATTTCATTCATAAGAATTTGCTCTGTTTTTTTAAGACCTTCAACTCTCTCCTCGCTATTTTTTGCTAAATAAGTCTCCTCTATTGCTTTTTGGTAATCAGGGCTCTCCCAATTTGTGTTATTTGTTCCTACAAATTTTGTTTTAAAAACTTCTAAAAAGTTAATAGGATCTCTAAAATCTGCAATCCATGACCCAACAGCAAGCTCGTAATTGCCTTGGGAAACTTTTTCTAAACACGCTTTGCCTTCAACAGCCTCTAATTTTACTGAAATGCCAAGAGACTTTTTCCACTGATCTTGTACCGCCTGAGCGATTCTGTGGTTTTTTGTGTCTGCCGCATAGGTAAGGGTCAACTCTGGAAAAGACTCAAGAGATAAATTTTCTTGTTCAACTGCTTGCTGAAAAAGATCTTTAGCCTCATCTTCATTCCCATCATTAAAATAGGGCGCCTCTTGCAGCCCCATTGATGTAGGAACAATCCCAGTTGCAGGCTGGTAGCTGTAAGTTACATGATCTACAATGTCATTTCGATTAATAGCAAGAGCTAAAGCTTTTCTGAGGTTTTCATTTCTTAAAGGCCCCTGTAGTGTATTTGTGCGGATCCAATAAGTTCCTAAAAGAGGGTCGGTTTTTATCATGTTTTGGTTTTTAAGCGTTGCTATGGCATCTGTTGGGATCGAAGAATAGGGAGATCCCGCCCAGTCAAGCTCTCTGTTTTGAAACATGGAAAGTCCTGTTTCAGCTGTAACCATTACCATCTCAATTGCTTTAAGATGAACTGTAGATGCATCCCAATACGTCTCGTTTTTTACCGCTTTGATAGAGTCATTATGGTTCCAGCTCGCTATTTTAAAAGGGCCGTTTCCTACAAATGTATTTGCAGATTTATGCCAATCTGGATTTTCAATGTCTACTTTTTGATTAATTGGGAAAAAAACGGGGTGCGTTAATAGTTCAAGAAAGTAAGGGGTTGGGTAATCTAACTGGAGAACTAAAGTATAGTCATCTTTTGCTGAAACACCAAGCATACTCGTTGGGAGAAGACCTTGTTTAATTGCTTTTGCATTTTTTAAAGAGTAGAGAAGAAAGGCGTAATCGGAGGGAAAGTCATTAGAAAGAGTTTTTTTCCATGCATAAACAAAGTCGCTAGCTCTAACAGGATCTCCATTTGACCACCTAGCATCTTTTAGATGAAATTCATATGTTTTCATATCATCTGACACTTTATAAGTTTCAGCAATCGCTTTTTCGGTAGTTCCATTTTTTCCAACACGCATCAAACCATCCATAAAGGTTTGTACAAGATTAATATCTGTGAGTGATCGAACTTTTCTAGGGTCTAGTGTTTTAGGCTCTGTTTCAATATTAATAGAAATCTCTTGCTTAGAAGCCTCTTTTTTTCCGCTTGGCGGAACTTTGCATTGGCATCCAAAACAGAGTAGCGACAATAAAAAAGCGTTGCAAAATCTCAAAGGGTCCTCCTATGATGGTGGTAAGAGAGTGACTGTAGCTTGTCAGAAAAAAAAATTCAAGAAATGTTTGCAACTGTTAATTCAAACGCCCCATTACACAATCAAAAAGAAATCTCTAATGCTTTCTTGCATTTTGATGAATTTCATTTGGTTAGAGAAATTGAAACGGTTTTATTGAGAGGGAGTGTTCTTACTGTTTTACATGAGGAGAATGGCGTATGCGAAATTGTTACAGAAGAGTACCCCTCTGTAAAACCGCTTTACATAGACAAGAGGTTTATTAATAAATTAGAGACAAAACCAGAATCTAGAAAAAAAACTCTCTCCTCTAAAAAGGTAATGATTGAAAGGCTTTTAACAGTTCCAGCTCTACCCTATATCTGGGGGGGGAATGTTCCAGAAGGGATTCCAAGTTTGCTTTCTCTCTACCCCCCTAAAAGGACGCTTTCAACCTTTGAGTATTTTTATTGGCAGCTAAAAGGAGTTGATTGCTCAGGACTTCTTTACTGGCTAACGAGCGGCTCAAGCCCCAGAAACACAGCCGAAATCATTCTCACATACCCAGAAGTTAAAAGCCTAAAACCCCTCGACTTGATTGCATGGAAGGGGCATGTCTTAATAGCTTTACCAAATAACCAAGTCATAGAAAGCAGGCAATATGACGGAATTGTTCGCTCGGATTTAACAAACCGGTTAAAAGAGATTGAACAATTTGAACCTAGGTATTTTAGGTTTTTCTAAACCACCCGGTGGGTTAAAGAGCTCTATACGTATGGCTTTGCTCTTTAGAAAGATCACTAATTAAACCACTTAGACTTTTTTGGCTACTTACTTTCATATGAACGGATTCAATTGCAGAAAAAGACGTTCGAAAAAATGAAGCCATCGGCTCAACGAGAGCGGATAGTTGAAGAAGCTCAGCTTTGGCACTTAAATCACCCGCACTCTTTTTTTCAATAGCGGCTAAAAATTTCTCGCAAAAAGCGCGTCCATCTCCAATTGGAGAGGGATTTTGCGTAAGCTTTTCATAATATTTCACAAATGTTTCGATAGATCTTTCAAATTTAGCACGGTCCGGAATTACTGGAGCTAAAAAATTAGTTCTTGTTTGATAATCTAAAAAAGAGGCTACTTCTCTTAAGCTACACATCATTGATATCATTCCATCTGTATCACTTAAGAAATACTTGTCCATTTCTGGATCATCTTTTGTCGGAGGGCAAATCGTAATTGAATCCCAAGGGTAGTCTTTGCACTGGGCCATAAATCCTGCTGCCTGTCTCCAAACAGCTGATGGAGTGCCTGAGATCAGCAAATGTTTTGGCTCAGCCCCCATACTTCTCCACTTTTGAATTGACAAAGAGACATTTTGTCCGCTGTCTCGCGCTTCTGTTTCTAAAATGACTGGGCCTTCAGGTTTTGCTATTATATCAAAATAGGCTCCCATCGTTTCCGCTTCTGTGTAGGAGAAAATTGAACCAGGCGAGGTCCCATGCCCTCCAAAGCCAGAAATAGTTACTAAAGGAGGAGGGGCACCTTCTCTTTTTGTTAATGATCTATACAAGTGGGCAGTGTGCTCAACTTGCAATAAATCGTTATTGCCGTTGATTAAGACCCCGTCTATATCGCTTGTTATAGCAGCTAATTTTGATGTAGGCGTTATTTCAAACTTTCCATCTATAGATTTTGTAAACCTGACAGGCTGCTGAAATGCGTCTGCAATCACTTTTGCATCGAATTTTACTTCATCTAAACTTCCTATTCGCTCCTCTATTTTACGGACTAGATCTATAGCTCCAGATGAAGTTGATTCTACAATCCCCCCACTTACAGTAGAAGGACTCCTGCGAGCTTCTAGCTCAACATCCGCACCTTTTCTCAATCTGGAACTCCAGTCAGAAAGAGTTGCGCCAGGAGGTTTTGCAGTTTCAGCAACAATTTCTTTTTCAATCTCTAATAAAATTTTTGCAACATCAGGGTTAGTTAAAGCAGTGGAAATGACTTGTTTTAAGAAAACCTCAGGCGAATCATGGGCTTTTTTGTGAGTAATTCGCTCGAACGCCTCGAGGAGTTTCCCATTCATTAGGGTTATCGGTTTTTCCGTATCAACCCCTCTAAAAGCCTCAGGAATAATTGCTGCCATTTTTTTAACTCTGAGCTCGATTTGCGCTCTAAGATCTAATTGAATGCCCTGTTTTCTTACACTTGCCTCTGCTGCGATGTGGGCAATAGATGTAGGAGTAAACACTTTTTTGCCTGAAACTAAACGCTTAGTGATGCTTTCCATGACAAATTTTGTGGCATTTTCTTTTCCTCTAACCATATTTTTCTTTAATTCAATCGGAATGGGAGATTCAAGTTTTTCTGCAGGGACGCAAATTGACCGATCAAACCCAACTGCTTCAAAAGCATCCCAATCGTTTCCATCTTTTTTGTGATCGTCACCTAGATAAACTACATCTAGTGAGTCTAACGGCATCTGTTTGCAACTTAAAGCGCTCTGTCTATATCCTTCAATCTCTTTATAGGTCCCATCTGGGTTAATAGACAAAAGAATACTTCCCCCACTAGCAGAGACAAGTATTCTCGATAATAAGCTAGATCGCTCATCGGCTGGAATTCCTGCAAGCACTTTTGTAACAACACGCTCTGGATCATTACCAGAGTTAATAATAAGTACACCACCTTTTCTTAGGTACTTTAAAATAGAGTCTTTTGCATCTGAGTTGCCTAAATGTCTTCCCTCTGGAGGTTCAGAAGCTCTAGGGGTCTCCCAGATGGTGCCATCAGCATCTGCAACAATCGCAGTGCGGTGGGTTCTTGCATCAAAAAGGGGGCTTGGTGTGTACCCCATTTGATCTAAAGTGGTTGAGAAATTTTCGCTAGATGCTAAGAAGTGAAAAGGTAAACTTTTAGAGACACCCTCTGTTCCAGCCTCAAATGTGGTTCGCCCAGCTTTTCTTGTCTCAATTCCACTAAATTCATTACGCTCTAAAAACGCAAAAAAGCGATCTCGCTGAGCGCTATTTTTAAATGCAATTGCAACTTGGATGACATCACTTCCGGCTTTTCTCTCTTCAAACCTTGGAGACTCCCCTATTGCTTTCAATGAAGGGTGTTTTAAAACGGTTGTAATCATATGATCATGAACAGTTTCTGTGCCGTCTTTAAAAAAAGCGTGAGAATCGGGTATTTTTTTTGCCGCATCAGACAGCCCTTCCGGGTCGACTTTAAAAAATTCGGTAATAAGCCGATCTAGTTCGCCTCTTGTCTCTTCCGACAGCCTAATCACCTGGCTTGCCCGTCCACTAAGAGGTGGGGGACTAGTTCCTTGTTCAACATCTCGAAGTCTTGAAATTAAAGGGGATCCAAATAAAGAGGTTCTTTCTGTCTCTGCAGAAACTGAACCGCTTGCAGCTCCAGATCTAGAATCGATCGAAGTACTGTCTGATCTTACTGAAGGGGATGATAAAGGGCTTGTTGGCTCCATAATTAATTAATTTACAAAACATCATTTTGAAATCAACTAATTATTAGACTCGAATATTTTTTGAAGTCTTTCTAGTTCTTTTTTAGATTCAGAAGTAGGCTTAAGGTCTTTGTTGATAGCCTCTTTTTTTGTGCCGGCTTTTTTAAGGAGGTTGAAAAAGTCAAGGGAGTCGATGCTTTCAATTTTCAGGTTTTTAGCCTCTTTTGCAAGAGCCCTGTCGGATGTGACAAGTCTTATTCGAGAAGGGGTTTTTAATAAAGATAGATATTCTAGTATATAAAGGTCAGCTTCCATATCGATTGGGGAGTAGGCAACTTCAACCTGAGAGAGCTTTTTTTTTGTAGGGTAATTTCTTGCATGATTTGGATTGCTATCAAAGATAAGAATGCCCTTCAACCCTAAAAAACTCATACACTCATTGATTAGATCAATGAAGTCATTTTTTTGATTTTCTGAAAATTTGGAAGCCTTTTTTATTTGAAAAAGAAGGTTGTAGGCGTCTATGACGTAGATATAAGCTTTAATAGTTCGTTCTCAAGGTAGGGAGTCAGCTTGTCAAACGCTTTTCTTCTGTGAGAAATACGATTTTTAACATCTTCATCAAGTTCAGCAAAAGTTTTATTGTAGTCGTGTTTTATAAAAAGTGGATCATAGCCAAATCCGTTTCTCCCTCTTGCCTCTAGGAGTAAATGGCCCTCTGATACAGCGCTGATTGTTTTTACAACATAGTCTGGGGAGCATAAAGATAGGGCGCACTCAAAATAGGCGAATCGATTTTCGTCTTTTATCTCTTTTAGTTTTTGTATGAGTTTCTCTCTATTTTCTTTATCGGAAGCATTTTCCCCTGCATACCTTCTGCTGTATATTCCAGGCTCCCCATTTAAGGATGGGACAACAAGACCGCTATCATCTGCGATTGTATAAAACCCAAGCGCCCTTGCACCGTGAAGCGCTTTAGCTTCTGCAATTTCACTAAACGTATTGCCTATCTCTTCAGGCATTTCATAGTCAGGAAAATCTTTTAAAGAGAAGATCTCAATCTCTTTAAATTTTGAGCGGATCATCGCCTTCAGTTCTAAAATTTTATGAAAATTTGTTGTAGCTATTATTAGTTGCATAGAACGAGAGGATATCAGGACCTCAGCATTTAAAAAAAGAGAAATTGGCAGCAGATCATCTGCTGCCAAAACTTAAGAAAAGTTTTTAAGAAATAAAGCTTCTAATTGCATTTACTCTCCACTCTTGTTCTTGTATTTTGCATGTGCCCCCTACTCGAAGACCTAGAAGTTCTTTTGCAAGTTTTGATTGAAAAGAGAGAATATTTTTTTCAGGATTTGCATCCCAAGGACCTAGAAGAGTATAAGTTGCTTTACTTCCAGATGAGCTTTCGAGATCAACAACCGTGCCAACGTTAATTGCATCTGTATGGATATCGTGTTTCGTTAAAATACGCATTTGCTTGAATTGATCAGAGAGAAATTTTAGCTCGCTTTGCAGCCGAGATCTTCTCTCTAATGCAAACTTAAATTCGCTGTTTTCTCTAAGATCTCCGTGAGATCTAGCGACTTCAATTTCTTTTGCATTTTCAACAGTCTCAACTGTTGCAATCTGTTCAATTCGCTCTTTAATTTTTTTATACCCCTCTTCTGTTGTCCAGACAACTACCTCTTCTGGTGAAGAGTCGTCTCTTAGGTCTCTTAAGGAGGGATGAACGACTTCTGCAAGAGAGTGCAAAATTTTAATATCATGATCTGAAAGAGTTAGACACTTTGTGCAAAGAAGTAAAATCTCTTTTACCGTATCAATATCTGCATGTTCAAAAATTCTTCTTACATTCGCATACCTTCCCGATGTCAAGAAAGCGTGCATCTTTTTCACAAGTTCTTTGTGAGTTTGTGAAGACTCAATTTTATGCAGCAATACAAAAAACGACTCAAAAAATGAATTCAGCCCTTGTTGGTTTGTAAACGGGTAATCCATATCAGGTGATAAAATCTTCTGGAAGTACCAAATAAACGCATTAGGTGAAAGTGTCGGTGTTTGTAGAAGAGATGAAATTTTCTCTTTCACTAAAAGCTCTTGTTTGTTTTTCATAAGCTCTTCTAGTAAATAGTCTCTCAAAGGGTTTTGATCGATTGTTAAAATGACATTTGCAAAAAGTGGTTGCCAATCTGATCTTGCATTTTTAAGCTCGATTAAAAAACGTTTTTTGTGTGCAAGCACTGAGATTTCATTAATAATTTTTTCAGGGTTTGAGTATTTTGCAATCAGATCAGAGAGGGTTGTTGCCTTTTCATGACCTAAGTCTTGTAGAATAAAAAGAAGTTGCAATTCCTGCGTATCTGTAATCTCTTTTTGCGACAAAACTTCTCTCACAGTTGTTTTTAAAGACTCTTTAAATACCTCGTTTTTGATTGAAGTAGGAAAATCTCTTAAGAAGGAATAAATTGTTTCAATCAGAGTTTCAGTGTTTGGTTTTCCTGCTAAAATTTTTTGCAGACGATCTTCATGAGAGACTTCTGTTTTTCTTAATTGGAAAGAGTCTTTTTGGTTTTCTGGCGATTCAATAAATGTGTCTTTTTTGAGCTTTGTTCGAGTCAGCTGCCACCATTTTGCCCACTCTTTTTCTGGAATAACAAGGTCGCAAAGTTCATCTTTAATTTCCGAAGCCGTTTTTGGACCAAGATCTTTTAAAAGAATTCTAATCACTTCAATTGGGTTTTCTTTAGCAAATGCCTCAAACGCCTCTGCATCTCCAAAACGTCTTGCTAAAAAATGGTCCTTGGATACGGGAGTAAGTGTTTTAAAGGCGTTAGCAAAACTAATTTCTTTACGCCCAGAAACATTATCAAATTCTAACGTAATTTGTTCGCGCAGCATTGAGACGTCAACAACCTCTCCAATGCCCCAGCCTCCTGTATGAAGGAAAAAATTCCCCACTTTCATGTGTGCTAAGAGTTCAAAATTAGCAATAGCTGAGGGGAAAGATTTTTTCTCCCTAAGACCAACTAGTTTGATTTTTTGGGCAAAAGAGGGGTCATCTTTATACCGATTTTCTAGATAATCGTGTGCAAACTCTGCAAGAGCTTTGTCATTTGTTGTTTGAAGATCGAAAATAAGCTTAAGACAGGTGTGCTTTTCTTCCTCTTCTTTAAGGTTTTTCCACAAGGGGAGTATGTCTGCAACATACCGCCCAAATGAGGGGGCAAGAGGAGATGCTTTTGCTTCTAAAAGAGTCTGTTTTAATTCCTCTGCCTCAATTTCATCGCTGAGGCAATACTCTTGCCAAAGTGAGATAAAAGAGGGTAAGTCGTTATTTAAAATATGATTTTGAAATTGCTTAAAGTATTCCATTGCGATCCTTCATAAAGACTTTCCCAGTGAGTATACCCGGAAAATCTTTTAAGGGCAAAATAATCTCAATCGTCATCGCTCTATACAGAAAAATATCTGAGAGATTAGACTAGTTGGCATAGGTGTAAAATGATAGAAGATTACGAAGAATTTACTGATATTCAAAGAGCTATACTTGATAAATACGTTACAAGCACAAAAAGTAATGTGTTTGCCTTGAAAAATTTACCTGAGGTGATCAAGGGAGCTTTATTTTCAAAGTACTCAAGGTCAAGCCTTGGTCTTAGATCGCTTCTTTTAAAAGAGTTTGTTGGAGAAGAGTCTTCTTGTTTCGATTCGATTGCAAGTGAGGTTGTTGTAGATGGGCAGAAGGACTCGATTCAGAAGGCGCAAAGCTTTTATGACAGAATTTTGGATGGCTACGGAGATGACTCCATAGGGGAGCTTGGTGGCGCTCATCTTGCGATTGAAAATATTTCTATGCTTGCAGCAAAGGTGATCGAGGACTGTCGTATCGGCGGCTCTCCTTTAGAAAAATCGACCAGATACATTTATTTTGACCAAAAAAGAAATGGTGAATTTTTATTTTACAGAGAGCCTGTTCTTATGACCTCTGCTTTCAAAGAAGAGTATATTCGGATCTGTAATCACCTGTTTGAAGTTTATGGAGCATTGATACCAGAGCTTACTGAAGTCATGGAGGAGAAGTTTCCTAAAGAGCCGACTGTTTCAAAAATAGCTTATGGAGCAGCCATTCGAGCCAAAGTGCTTGATTGCTTGAGAGGGCTTTTACCTACAAGTTCTTTAACCAATATGGGCTTTTTTGGTAACGGAAGATTTTGTGAGGGGCTTTTACAAAAACTCCAGTGTGAGCAGTTAGTTGAGCTTCAAGAGATTGGTAAAAATGCCGCAACAGAACTCATGAAAGTAATTCCCTCCTTTGTTCGAAGGGCTGAAGGAGGACATAGACATTTTATTGCGATGCAGCAATTTAAAGAGAAAATGAGAAATAAACTTAGCTCTTTTGGCAAAGAGTATAGATCACTTGTAGATGATAAAAGGTCTGTGCAGTTGATTGGGTATGATCCAGATAGTATCTATGCTGTTGCTGGAGCTCTTTTATTTCCTCACACCAATTCCTCACTTTATGAATTAGAGAAAAAACTTGCAGTTTTGCCTAAAGAAGAAGTGGAAGAGATTTTAGAAGGTGCGGCATTTGCTCGTGAAAATAGAAGACATAAGTCGCCTAGAGCTTTAGAAAGAGCGTCTTTTACATTTGAAATCACAGCTGATTTTGGAAGTTATCGTGATTTACAAAGGCACCGTATTTTAACACAAGATAGACAGCTTCTCACATGTGATCTTGGCTACTACATTCCAGAAGAGCTGAAGGGAACAGGGATGGAAAAAAGGTACTGTGATGCTCTTGATCTTGCAAAAACGGTCTACGATAGAATCTCTAAAGAATTTCCCGAAGAGGCGCAGTATGTTGTTCCGATGGCGTATAACATTCGTTGGTATTTCCATATTAACTTAAGATCGCTTCAATGGCTTACAGAGCTTAGATCGACACCGCAAGGCCACCCATCTTACCGAAAAGTGGCTCAAGAGATGGCTGCACAAGTTTTTGAAGTGATGCCTGAATACAAAAGGTTTTTCCAGTTTGTCGATTTTGAAGGGCATGATTTAGGAAGACTTGGCCAGGAAATTCGCAATGCGCAAAAAGTCGGTTTAACGTGAGTGTGGAAAAAAAGGGAAGTGTCTTTGGTGGCATTTTACTTATTGCAGGAAGCTGTATTGGTGCAGGGATGCTCGGTCTCCCCATTTTAACGGGGATGGCAGGTTTTTTCCCCTCTCTTGTGATGTTTGTCATAGCAGCTTTTTTTATGACAACAACAGGCCTTTTACTTGTTGAAGTAAATGGGTGGTTTTCCGGACGAACAAATTTTATTACCATGGTCTCAAAGATGCTAGGCCCTTTTGGAAGAGCGCTTTGCTGGCTATTGTATCTTTTTTTATTTTACGCCCTTTCTGTAGCCTACATTGCAGGAAGTGGGTATCACGTAAGTTCTTTTTTTTCCTCGCTTGGAACAAATTTGCCTATCTGGGCAGGAAGTGCATTTTTTGTGATTTTATTTGGTTGGATTGTTTACTTAGGTACAAGACCTGTCGACTTACTCAATCGATTTTTGATGGCAGGTAAAATAATTGCCTATCTTTTACTGCTTGCTTTAGGCGCAAAATATGTCGAAGCAAATCGCCTTTCTGAAGCTCACTTTGATTATACATTTGCGACTCTACCGATTCTTGTGATCTCGTTTGGCTTTCATAATATGATTCCAACTCTCTCCCACTATTTAGGCGGCGATATTAAAAGAATCCGCTTTTCGATCATCGGAGGCGCTTTTTTTGCACTGATCGTCTACCTATTTTGGCAAATTATCGCACTTGGCTCACTCCCAATAGCCGGCCCTGAGGGCATTAGAGAAAGTTATGAAAAAGGAATCGATGCTGCCCAAGCTTTGAAAAACTATATAAAATCGCCCCTTCTTGGAACATTTGCACAAACCCTTGCCTTCTTCGCTATTCTCACCTCATTTCTTGCTCAAACTCTTAGCATTGTTCATTTCCTCTCAGACGGCCTAAAAATTCCCCACAAAGAGAAAGAAAATATCTGGATCTGCTTAACTACCCTTATCCCGCCACTTATTTTTGCAAGTCTTTACCCCACCATTTTTTATAAAGCCCTAAATTTCGCAGGCGGCATCTGCGCAGTTATCTTATTTGGCCTCTTTCCCGTCCTTATGATCTGGCGCGGCCGCTACAAGTTGCAAATGACCTCAAATTATGAGGTCTACGGCGGAAAAAAACTCCTTGCTCTGATCTTAGTGATCGCTCTTTCTGTCTTCATCTACCAAATTAGCCAGATGGTGTAATCTTTACCTGAAGGGGATTTCCGCGTGTGCCAGATTCAGAGTGTCTTTTGTCACTCAATAGGCTCGCAAGAGATGGGTATGTTGGTTCTCCAAGTTTTGCTTTGTGAATTACGTCAGGTTCAGTTTTAGTCGAATGAGAAATTGCTATCCTTTTAGCTAAGTCAGCTACACCTTCAGCAGAAGCAGCATTTGAACCTTGAGGACCCCTTAAGATTTTTTGGGCAATTTGTCTCGTAAGGTCTTCTAAATTAATCGAGGGGTCTACACTCATCTTCAAGATTTGGGTCTTATCTGACCCTGTTTTGCCTACAGGCATCTCTATTTGAAAATATACGTCTTTTGGGCGCATTGATGGGACCGACATAATTATATCCTTTTTTGGTTTATATAATTATATTGATAATAAACTGAAAATATAGGTCAAATCAAAAGAGAAAATGATTGTAAAATATTGGTGATTAATTGGATGGGGTTTTTACGCGCGTCTATAGAGGTAAATTAAGAGTGCAAAACGCATTTAATCAACTATAAATGAATCTGATAGGCTCTTTAAGAAAGCAAAATTATGTTATGAAAGTGGTCTTACATAAGCTGCAGAACGAATTTTTTCCATCCAATACGATAGAGTAATTTTTTCTCTATATGCGGGATTTTGTAAAGCATCTCCATATTGCTCTAACCACTTTGAAAAGTTTTGTTCATTAATTTCTGACCAATCTTTTATAATCACCACGGGAAGTCCTTCAAAGAGACGGTCCATAGGGGATGTTTTCACAATTACTATGCATCCTAAAATAAGATCTTCCCAGGCTCTTAGTGTATCTAATCCATTTCCAGGAGGACAAATAGAGAATGCATACTTACCCTTAAGCCTCCAACAATCTCGTCTAACGACTCTCTTATCTAAAAAATCAACCACACCAGAGTTTGCAATTTTTCTTGCAATTGTTATTCTTGTTTCACCGGGATCTAGATAACGATTGATGGTTTTCCATCCATTTGCAATTGTGTCATGATGATGAAACTCTATTAAAGCTCTTTTTTTTCTTAAATAAGTGGGTTTTAATGAATCTACAATTTTATTTAGGAGTTTTTCCTGCTTTTGAGGTGTTTCCTGAGTTTCACCAAATGCACCCGAGCCTGTTGAGAGAGTATGTATATCAATTCCAATCGGTATACAAGAAACTTTATCTATTTGAGGCCCTGTGTAGTCACAATTTTGAGCAAAAATATGGAGAATTTTTGGATTCTTGATAAATTCTTCTATATCGATTTCATCTTTATGAGAGGTTGGGAAGGATTCATCCCCCCAATTAATTACAAGCACAAACGGATTTTCTATTTTTGGTAAAAAGTTTTTACAAAAATGGGGAACAAAATAACTTTGTATCCAAAGAACATCGCCTGATGCCACATTTTCAGGAACTAGATAGGTTTCTGGGTAACATGAAGAGGTCAAGGTGATATCACAAGACTTTGCAATTCAATATGTTGAGACATATTTCAACGGTAGTACATCTCCGAATGCAATATTCAATATGCATAAAAAGAAAACCAGTAGATATTTCATAACAAATCCTTAGTAAATAAAACTGTTGCATTCCATTCGATTTTAAGTAAGACCATAGAATATATTAGAGATATTTTTCGATAGTATTTTTAGACACGCTTTTATGTAATATCTATTTTCTTTACTTAATGAGAAAATTTTTTTAAATTCGTTTTTTGTTTTTTTACAGGAGTGCAAAATGCGTATTTTTAAAGTGATTGTTCTTATGATTGTTTTAACTTCATCTTCTGCTCTTTATGCAAAAAAAAAGGTGCATGTTCCCAAGAAAAGAGATAAAAAAGAGGAAATAACATATCAATCTATTGCAGATAAAGTTGTTATTTGTGGAATCTGCCGGGATGTTGAGAAAGCGATTCCTTTTACCATTAAGAATATTGAGACGTTAGGCTCATTTTTTAGTGATTACCGAGTATTTATTTACGAAAATAATTCATCTGACAAGACACCGAGCTTATTAAAAGAATGGGCTAAAAAGAATGAAAAAGTAGTAGTTACTTCGGAAGTTGTTGATGATGAAATTTTGTCTCTAACTTGTTTTAATAAGACGATTCAAAATGAGTTTTATCGCCCTGAGAGAATTGCAAGAGCAAGAAATATTGTCTTACAAGAGGCTATGAATCCAGAGTTTGATGATTTTAAATATGTTATTTGGCTCGATCTTGATTTTGAGCATGAGCTTCCTTTCCAAGCAATTATAGCTACATTTTACGCACCACAGGAGTGGGATGCAGTTTTTGCTAATGGGGTCAATGATCAAGGCGTTTTCTATGACAGTTATGCACTACGAGATAAATTATTGCCGATAGGAGCTGAACTTATTGGAGATCAGTGGTGGAAACTTCGTGGAGACATACGTCTTGTTTTTAAACCAAAAGATCCTTGGTATCCTGTCTATTCAGCATTTGGAGGAATGGGTATTTATAAAAGAGATGCTATCAAAGGGTGCACCTACAAGGCCTCTGTTACAAAAGATTTGCAAGCTTTGGAAAAACAGATTGTCTATGGGTCAGATTGGAAAGACCATGCAGAGATTCAAATTTATCTAGATGGGCTTAAAAATAATCCTCCAATCATTCATCTTCCTGATGATCCCGTATCTAATATGGAATATTATCGAGACACGAGAAAATATGGCTTTATCCTAGGTGATGATACAAACCCTCTTATTTACCGCATGAACTCAGGTGTCTGTCAATACCCCTCCATTTGTGAGCATGTCCCTTTTCATGCTTCAATGATACTTAGAGGTCATGACAAACTCTTTGTTAATCCAGCAATTGTCTTATATTACTTTGGAAGGGGTTGAGCTATTTACTGTTAAAAATGGAGGTCAATGTGAAGAAAACAGTATATTTTTATGTGCTTTTGATTTGTTATCAATTTGAAATTTTTGCCGTTCAGTTTTATTCACAATTTTATCAAGATCAATATGTTTATGAAAATTTTTTTCAAGACAAAACAGAGGGTGTTTTCATTGATATTGGAGCTCATGATGGAATTGCATTTAGTAATACAAAGTTTTTCGAAGAGCAGGGATGGACAGGAATTTGTATTGAGCCAATACCAGAAGTATTTGATCGATTAAAAACTAATCGATCAGCAATTTGTATACAAGGATGTATCGCGGATAGTCGAGGAACAGGCCTCTTTTTGAAGTGTGAAGGGTATACGGAAATGCTTAGTGGGCTTTATAAAAACTATCATCCAGAGCATTTAGAAAGAATTAAAAACGAGCAGAAAATTTATGGTGGAACAACAGAACTTATTGAGGTTCAGCTATACAAGCTTAATGATCTTTTAAAAGAACATCATATGTTTCATGTTGATTATCTTACCATTGATACAGAAGGAAATGAGTTAGATATTTTAAAATCAATCGACTTTGATAGATTTGATATTGATGTGATTGATGTAGAAAATAATTATAACGATAAGACGTTATCAAATTTTCTTATTAGCAAAGGATATAAAGAGATAACAAAATTAGGTTGCGACACTATATTTAAAAAAAAATATAAAAATTAATTTTTTTCCAATTTGTTTTGTCTGGATAATTTACGTTTATGACTTCAATGGAAGGATTAAATAAAACTGAAGCATAACTTAAGTTTGAGGTAGTCCGTATCAAGGATCTGCATTTAGAAAGAAGAATGCAATCAAATAAAGCATTTTTTCCTTTGATATAATTTGGAATTTCCTTCATGTTGTGGGGTGCTTCTTTGGTTGTGGAACGTATTTGCTCACAATAAATTATGTCATATCCGTATCTAGCAAACGCTGCTTCAATAAATCCTTGTTCATCTGTTGCAATAAAAAATTTTGCATCTGGGTGAAGTTTTTTAGCTGATTGCATGTATTTCAACATTTCATCATAGGAGTGGGATGCAGTTTTTGCTAATGGGGTCAATGATCAAGGCGTTTTCTATGACAGTTATGCACTACGAGATAAATTATTGCCGATAGGAGCTGAACTTATTGGAGATCAGT
>VGMD01000013.1 GCA_016866545.1 Chlamydiota bacterium
GTCTATAACAACTGGCCAGACCAAGAAAACATTACAGTTGAACAAGTTGATAATGATTCAGATTATCCTTATCGACTCTCTAATGGCACAAGTTGCGTCAGAGCAAAAGCTGCAAAAACTTAAAGCGCTCTAAATCAAAGACATAGTGAAATTCTCTTTTTTGCTATCATATAGAAAAAGGAGTTTTTATGTCTATTCCAATGTGTATAGTCTTTTAAATCACATTTGATAGTTCCTGAAAAGCATTGCTGATGCTGTCTTTTAAATTTTGAAATTTTTTTACACTTTTTTTGACTTTCGCTTTTAAGTTTGCCCACACTATTTCTATAGGATTTAGATCGGGCGAGTATGCAGGCAAAAACATCAGTTCACAATTAGCTTGGTCTAAGATTCTTCTTGTTTCTTCTGATTTGTGAAATGCCGCATTATCCATTATCACTACTTGTCCTGGTTTTAGTTCTGGTATTAGACACCCTTCTAACCAAGCATTAAACAGAAGGCTATCGCAAGTGCCTTCAAAACAAAAGGGAGCTATAATCGTATTATTGACAAGCCCTGCAATAAAACTTTCCCTTGCATATCTTCTACCACAGACCTCTCCAAAGACTTTCTGTCCTCTAGGTGCCCTTCCAAATTCTCTGTGTAAAAATCTATCTATTCCACTTTCATCAATGTAGACCCTGTCACTTTTTGGATATTGCTGAATCCTTTCTTCGAAAGCTTTTCGGGCCTCTTCATCTCGTTCTTTATAGAGGCATGACTTTTTTTTAGAGTGATTTTAAGTCTTTTAAGCGCATACCAGACAGCAGGTATGGTGATTTTAAAATGACTAGCAATTTCTTCTAATGTCGCGTCCGTATGATTTTCCACAAATTTTATCAATTCTTCAGATTCATATTTCCGAGGTTTTTTAGGAGCTGATGACTTCCTTTCTAGTGTTCCCCGTTCCTTATGTTGCTTTAACCATCGATAAATTGTGGCTATACCTACTTTAAAAACATTAGCTGCTTCTTCTCTTTGATTTCCTCGTTCAAGGAAATCAAGAACCTTTTTTCTTAAATCAGTTGAGTAAGACATACAAATAGTATATGCATTAATGCATATCAAATCAAATTTAAAATACTATATATAAAATCAGGTTTTAAAAAACAGGAAAGATTCGATTAGACAGCCTATATTCCCCTAAGCTAATTACTTGGCTTAGGCCCTATTAAAGAAAAAAACTTTTCACCCTTCTAAACTCGTGTAGCACTCTGAACAAAGTGGCATACCGATTTTACAAAATGAGCTCTAATCTCGAAAGCATCTCATCATGCTCTTTTGCATGCTCATTGAAGTAGTTTTGCATCTCCTCTTTTTTATCCTCTTGGAAATCGAGAAGAAGAAGCCTTAGTTTTGTTCCTTTTTCATCAAGAGGATCTCTTGCTTGAATCATCTCTTTAATCGCCTTTGCTTCTAGACTATCTTTTTCCCCACGATTCACATACCAAGTATATTTTTCCAAGAGAAAAAAAATACCGTTTGTCTGCCGACACCCTTTTTCGACAATTTTATCTTTATAGTGTTTTGAGCCTAATTCAACAGCTATTTGATAAAGATTTTCAAGCCCCTTTTCTGTCTCCTCTTTTTCAAAATCGAAACAGAGTTTTTGATACATGCCAAACCGATTTTTTAGTCTATCTGCAAACTCTTTTGCAGAAGCATCTTCATACCCCAAACGGGTAATCTCATTACCTTTCTTATCTAAAAGAATAAGTATAGGAATGTCACAATCAAATTCATCCTCTTCTACAAATAAAAATTCATTTGCAACCTCTTCAACAAATAACTTATCGTTAGTAAGAGAGTCTAGCTTATGAATAACTGCCAAAGGCTTTTCATAAAGGCTTGCTATTTCCTCTCCTTTCTGAAAATCCTTTACTAATGGTAAACTAGCAAGCAACTTAAACCAAAGAGATGAAATTAAAAAAACACGTTTCATTAAATCGTAACCTCATAAAAAAAATGGATTATGGAAAATGCTATCTTTTCTTCCTACAATTATCTTGAGACATAGAAAAGAAAATTTAAAAAAGTGTAGCCTTCGTGGGTTAGAAAATAGAGACGACATGCAGTTTTTCACCTATCCCAAAGACTCTCTACCACCTCTTTCAAATTATATTTTATTAGATATGAATGCACCGCTTCTTTCAGAAAAAGACAAAACATTTGGAATATTTTTAATTGATGGCACATGGAATTATGCAAAAAAAATGACAAATAGCATAAAAGAGCCTCTTATCAAAAGGTCTTTGCCGAATCACTTCAAGACAGCCTACCCAAGGCGCCAAGATTCATGCGATGACCCAGAAAGGGGTCTTGCCTCCATTGAAGCTCTCTTTATAGCCTACTCTCTTTTGGAAAGAACGAGTGATGGTTTGCTCGATCACTACCACTGGAAAGATACTTTTTTAAAAATGAATTTTCACTCAGAGGCACTCTCCTAAATTCAAAAAAGAGATAATTGTTAAGTAACTTTACAGATTACGCTCTGCTCGACCCTCAAAAAAAAACCATAGAGGCACTAATAGCTACAGCAGTGAGTAAAAAAGCTGATTAGACCAAAAACTTTTTGTCTAATAACGCTTTTGGCCTCGTGAACACAATCCGCACTAGAATTTCTACAACCTCTTGTCCTAAACAAAACTACCGTTTTAACATCTGAGATACACTCATCGACATCTCTTTTTACGCAGCAACAATCAAGCTTTGATCGAACTTTAGCTTCAACATCTCCTGCCCCCTCTTCCATACTCTCTTCCAGAGGAGCTATTGCACTATCTACTCCTTGATCAACAATCGCTGAAACCCCCATTTCAACTCCTTTTTCCGCTCCATATGAAAAAGCTTTACCCACATACTTATTCTCTAAAGCAAGGGTTGCAACTTTCGAAGCACCCTCCGATACAACAGTTGCAACTTTAGAAACACCTTCAGAAACTCTAGAAAGAGTCTGAGAAGAGGGTTTTAGCCTCTTCAAATAAGAGAAATTAAATCGGCTTTCACCTCTGGAATCACTTAGTTGAGGAAAATCGACATCGGGAAAATAAAAAGAGCCTGCTAATTCACTCAAACGACCACCCTCTAAATGAAACACCTCAGGCGGGCTTAATGAAGATAAGTTCTCAAGCGGAGGAAGAAGCTTTGTTCCAGCAGCAACAGCCAAACCGGTTATTTTAGCCTTTCTGTAATATTTAGCTTTGATTCTCTCCTCTGCCTCTCTTCCTTTAGCCTCTTCAATCTGATCTTCAAACTGCTTTTCAACCCTCTCTAGAAGTGGGGTTTTTTTCGCTCCAACTAGTTTAGTTACTTTTGGAATAAAACTTACGCCCGCAGAAACTTTTTCGAAAACCTTTGCCTTAATACCATAAATAGATTCGTGTACTCTAGATAGAGCCTCCTCTTTAGCAGAGTAGAATCCTATCTCAGCGCTAGCCGAAAAAACATCATTAACAATAGACATAATTAATCCTTAATTATTAAGTTTTAATTATACCACAAAAAATAGAAGCAAGCTTTTTTTAAAATAATTTTTATTTTAAATAGACTGAATTAAATTATTTTTTATACTATTTTTTGAATAATTTGCACAAAAATTTCAAAAAAGACAAAAAGAAAAAGAAGAATCAAAGTCCCTCTACCACCTATACAGAGCTTGTGATCGAGCGAGTACCCTTTCTTATAACGCCCTACCCATACCATTAAAGTTGGCAAAAACCCGAGAAGAATAGCACATCCAAACCCCCCCGCATAGCCAAGCGCGCTTAAAAAAATCAAAGGATTTGTAATCGCAACCAAAACAGGTGGAACATAAACCAACAAAGTTAAAAAAAATTTATTTAATTCTGTTTTTTTTAGGTGTAATGAATCTTTTAAGAAATCAAAAAGCCCTAAGGTTACACCGATAAATGAGGTTGTAAGAGCAAAAAATGCGAAAAAGTTTCCGAGTATTGGAATTTTTGCATTTTGTATGACATATTTTAAAGGCTCTACCGCACTTGCCCCTGAAGCTCTCGCTGCAAGCAATCCATGAGGCCCTTCAATAGGAACTACACCTTTAATAATCAAATCCCAAACAATATATGCAAGAAAAGGTATTGTTGTTCCACAAATAATTGCAAACCTTGTTCTTTTTCCATCTCTTTCTAAGTAGTCTAAGATACTTGGGACCGTGCCTTGGTAGCTAAACGAAGTAAAAATAATAGGAAGGCCTAAAACCGCCCCTTTCCACCCCCACACTTGCATCATTGAAAAATCGATTTTTTGGATACCAAAAAAGACAAAGCCTAAATATGAAATAATAAGGCCTGCCATTAAAACACCATTTACACGCCCTGCAACTTTTGTTCCAAGGTAGACACTTAAGCCAAAAACAAGAGTAAACAAAATAATACAAATTGCTGGAGAAACTTCACCAAAAAGCGAAATTGAAATAAGTCGCCCTCCACCTGCAACGTATGCTACAGTCAAGCTGTAAAAAAGAAATATGTAAAGAGCCCAGGCAACCCACTTTCCTTTGTTTCCTAAAAGAGTTTTTGCCATTGAGACTATATTTGCATGTTTCGGAAGCCAAAGACCAATTTCTACAAAAAGAAGACCTGTTGCGATGCTAAATACCCAAGAGAGAAAATAAATGGTCCAAGACGGGATAATCCCCCCTCCAGCTGTTGCTATGGGCAAGGCAAGCATACCCGCTCCAAGAGCTGTACCCCCAATTAAAAGTGAAGCTATAAAGGTTTTCATTTTCATAATCGCACTAAATATGATATCTTGCTCTTTCAAATAATATCAAGCAGAAGCAGTACGACAATGCCCCAAATATATAAAAAATCTGAACATAAAATAACTAAAGATAAAATAGATCCCGCAGCTCTTATCGTCACAGAGACCCTTAAAAATGCAGGCTACACAGCCTATATTGTTGGGGGATCTGTTAGAGACCTTCTTTTAGGTAAACCTCCTAAAGATTTTGATATCTCCACCTCTGCAAAACCTGAAGAAATTAAAAAACTTTTTAATAGATGCTTTCTCATTGGGAAACGATTTCGCTTAGCCCACGTCCATATTGGAAATAAAATTTTAGAAGTCTCCACCTTCCGAAAAGGAGATAACTCTAACGAAGCTTTAATCATTGAAGACAATGAGTGGGGTGGAGAAGAAGAGGATGTTTTAAGGCGTGACTTTACAATCAATGGTCTTTTTTATGACCCCCAAAATGAAACAATTATCGATTATGTAAACGGCTATGAAGATGCAAAAAAATGCCTTCTTCGTACAATCGGCAATCCCCATGTCCGCTTTAAACAAGACCCCGTGAGAATGATTCGTTTGTTAAAATTCCGAGCACGATTTGGTGTAAATATTGAACAGAGCTCTATCCAAGCTCTTTTTGATTGCAGAGGTGAAATTTTAAAAAGCTCAGGGCCTAGAGTGTTAGAAGAGCTTCTTCGAATGCTTGAATCTGGTTTTGCAGACCCTTTTATGAAGCTTTTAAAAGAGCACGGCTTTCTAAAACTTCTTCTTCCGAAGATTTCAGAATCTTTTGAACAAGGCGGCGATGAAGACGTATTTGAATTTTTACAAGAGCTTGACTCGATTGTCTTAAACGAATCAAAGAAAAATGTCCAACGTCCAGTTTTTATATCCGCTCTTGTTTTTCCGATTCTTGAAAGACACTTAAGACTCTTACACGAGGGAAGAGAAAAAGCGATGCATCTTGGAGAAATCGGAGAGGAATCTGCATTCATCATAAAAGACGCCTTTGCCCCCTTTCTAATTCTTCCGAAAAAACTCCTTTTTAACATGTCGGCTATCTTAACTTCTCAATTCCGTTTTACTCCACTCGAAAAGAAAAAAGGGATGCGTCAAAAAATTCCTGCAATTCCCGATTTTCACTTAGCCCTCCAATTTTTCGAATTACGGAGCCGAATCGAACCAGGATTACAAACCCTTTACGAAGAGTGGGACTTTTTTTGGAAAAAACATCAAAGACGGCCCTATAGAAAACCTAGAAGACGATGAGTTTATTTGTTGTAGCTGGCGAAAAGAGCGGTGATGCAATCGGTGCAAAAGTTTTAGCCCCCCTTTCAAAACAATTTTCGATTGAAGGAGTTATTGGCCCTAAATTAAAAGAGATTGGCGCTAAAGAGCTTTTCTCTATAGATTCTTTCGGTGTAATGGGCTTTGTAGATGTTTTAAAATCTCTGCCACGCTTTATTTTTCTTTTCCATAAAATTAAAAAAACGATTTTAAAAAAGAATCCTAAAGTCGTTTTACTTATTGATAACGCTGAATTTAGCCTTCTTCTTGCTAAATCTCTTCGAAAAAAAGGGTTTAAAGGGAAAATTGCACAATTAGTCTCTCCTAGTGTTTGGGCATGGAGAAGTTCTAGAATAAAAATTCTCGAAAAAAATTTCGATATTTTGCTCTCTATACTTCCTTTTGAAAAATCTTACTTCACCGCCTCATCTCTTAGAGTTGAATATGTAGGACACCCCCTTATTGATGAACTAAAAGATTACAAACCACAAAATGAGGTTTGTTTTCTAGGTGATAAGCCGATTATTGCCTTATTTCCAGGAAGTAGAAAAAAAGAGACATGTCTAAATCTTACCCTACAACTAAAAGCTCTTAAAAACATCACCTCTCACCAAATTGCTATCAGCGTCGCTTCGAAAAAAATACTCCCTCTCATAGAAAAAATTTTGAAAGAATCCAATTTAGAAGCAACCCTAGTTTTTCCAGAAAACCGATTTGAACTGATGCAAAAAGCAGATTTTGCCTTGTCAAAGCTCGGCACTGTCAATTTAGAACTTGCTTTTTTTAATGTTCCTACAATTACAACCTTCCCCCTTCCAAAAATAGAAGAATTTCTTTTAAGCCGTGTTTTTAAAGTGTTTCTCCCCCACTACTCTCTTGTAAATCTTTTAGCGAGAAGAAGAGTTTTCCCCGAATATGTCGGCTCTTTTGCTAAATTAGATCATGTGGAAAGAGAGATTAAAAATTTTTGCACAGCAAAAGAGCTTAAAGAATGGAGCATTGCAGGGTGTAATTTAGTCAAAAAAATTTTAGAAGAGCACTCTTTTTCGTCTAAAAGTTCTCATATCCTTACAAATCTTCTTCTGGATATTTAAGAGACTATAGCCTACAATTGCCTCCATTATGCAAGAAGTCTTTAATATTTACATTGACCGTTTGACTGAAGGGAACGTAGAACTCATAGAGGAAAGCGTTGATCCAAGCTTTTTAGAAGTAACTGATGGGAATCTTTTTTTTCCTGAAAAGATCTCTTTTAATGGTACCGCTTATTTAGCAGATAGCCATCTTATCCTCTCATTAAACCTATCAACCCACTATCAAACCTTTTGTAAAATTTGCAATGAGCTAATTCTTCTCCCCTTTTCTTTAAAAGGGCTCTACATTACAGAGGAGATAGAGAGCATCCCTTCAAAAATTTTTGATCTAAAAGAGCCTTTAAGAGATGCTATTTTATTAGAAATTCCTTTGTACGGAGAGTGCGAGGGAGGATGCCCTATGCGCAAAGACTTAAATAAATATTTCAAACAAGAATCCGTCTTAACTTTGAAGGAGACCTAAAAATGGCAGTTCCCCGTGGCCGTCACTCAAACGCTCGAAAAAACAGCAAACTCGCACATTTAGCTAAAAAGCCGAAAGCAACTACTGTTTGTTTAAACTGTAGAAATGCAATTCTTCCTCACCATGTATGCCCTTCATGCGGCCACTACAAAGGAAGAAGCTACCATACTGAAAAAGACGCTTAGGAATAATCTTTTTTTCCGTATACTAAAAAAATTCAAACTATAGATTGAAAATCTACCGCTTTTGAATCATGGGTCAGTACATTCTGACCCAAACCTAATGGAGAAAAATTAATTTATTCATGAAAGAAATTCTTTTAAACATAGAATCTAAAGAGACTCGAATGGCGACCCTTGTTAATCGAAGGTTGCAAGAGCTTGTTGTTGAACGAAAAAAAAATAGACAAATTACCGGAAATATTTATAGAGGGCGTGTTACAAATATTTTACGTAACATTCAATCTGCCTTTATCAATATTGGCGAGGGTGAAAATGGCTTTATTCACATCTCAGATATCGTAGAAAATACGCAAAAATTTCAAGAACTGTTTGATATGGACTTTGATTGGGATTACGACCCCTCAACATACAAAGCGACAGAGACCAAAGAAAGCGATATCTCAAAAATTTTGATGCCCGAGCAAACTGTTCTAGTTCAAGTTGTTAAAGAAGCGATTGGGAGCAAGGGCGCAAGACTTACTTCTAATGTCTCTATCCCAGGACGCTATCTTGTCTTACTTCCAAATACTTCTCATCGAGGAGTTTCAAGAAAGATTTCAGATCCAGCTATGAGAGATCGCTTAAAACAGATCATTAAGTCTTTTGAAATGCCGACAGATATGGGTCTAATTTGTAGAACAGCAAGCACGCTTGCTTCAACAGACCAACTCATCGATGAGGCTCATGAGCTTGTTGAAACATGGAATAAAATTATAGAGACGTTTCAGAAAGCTGATGGCCCTGTTTGTCTTTATAGAGAGTCTGATCTTATTAAAAGAGCTATCATGACCGCTCTTGATAAAAAGTTTGATCGTATTTTAATTGATAATCATCAGACATATGCGACCTGCCTAAAAATGTACAACAGGTATAAAGATGAAGATCAATCTCTTAAAATAGAGCTTTATCGAGATAAAATCCCGATGTACAAAAGGTTTAATGTAGAAAAAGAGATTGAACGAGCTCTTGCTAGAAAAATTTGGCTCCCCTCTGGTGGCTATCTCTTTTTTGATAAAACAGAGGCGATGCATACAATTGATGTCAATTCAGGTAGGAGCCAAAAAAATGAAGGCTCTACTGATGTTGAAGAGGCTTTAGTAAAAATTAATATGGAAGCCGCAGAAGAGATTGCAAGACAACTACGAATCAGAAATGTTGGTGGATTAATTGTTTGTGATTTTATTGACATGAGATCGAGAAAAAACCAAAGAAGAGTGTTAGACCGGTTAAAAGAGGCGATGAAGGAAGATTCTGCAAAGTGCACAATACTCGGAATGAGTGAATTTGGTCTTGTAGAAATGACTCGCCAAAGAAATAAAGAATCTCTTATGCAAACTCTTTTTACCGACTGCCCTTACTGCTCTGGAAAAGGAATTATTAAAAATTTCGAAAGTATTTCTATTGAACTTGAACGCTCTTTGAGAGAAATTATTTTACAACACGAAGAATACACGTTAGATGTCGCTGTTCACCCTGAACTTGACCACTTTTTGGAGCATACAGATAAAAAGTACTTTGAAAAAATGGCAGCAAAACTCAATGCTACAATTAATTTTAAAACAAACGATTTGCTTCATTTAAACGACTTCCAAATATTTTCAAGTACAAACGGGAAACAACTTGAGTATTAAAAAACCTTTCAAAGATATCATAAAGCCTTTTGAAGTAGAAGCACCAGGAAATAAATACTGGAAAATCATGGAAGGCTTTCTTGATAACTTTGAAAAGATTATCTCTGAAAAAGGGTTAGATAAAGAGTTTTATGAAACACATCTAACTGATTACGCTAGGCAAGTTTTAAGGCAGATCAAATCGCCATATGAATTTGAAGCGTATCACGAAGCTTTAAGAGCGCCATTTGACCACTTTGCGCTCGGATTAACTCTTTTTAGACCCTTAATAGATTTCCCACGTTCTAAGCTCTTTGGCAAAGAAAATCTCGACGCAATCGTTTCGATTTTAGAAAAAAAAGAGAATGTCATCATCTTTGCAAATCACCAAACAGAGGCCGATCCGCAAGCAATTAATTTGCTGTTAGAAAAACAGTTCCCATCTCTTTCTGAAAAAATTGCCTACGTAGCTGGTGAAAGAGTTGTTACTGATGCTTTAGCAGTTCCTTTTAGCTTGGGAATCAATCTCTTTTGCGTCTATTCCAAAAAATACTTCGATGTCTATCCCGATAGAAAAACAAAGATGCTCGAACACAACAAACAGACTATGCTGCGACTTGGACAACATTTAGATGAAGGTGGCAAGTGCATCATGATTTTCCCAAGTGGAGGAAGAGACAGGCCAGATGAAAATAAAATCGTAAGAGTTGCAAATTTTGATCAACAAAGCATTGAACTGATGTATCTTTTAGGGAGAAAAGCAAAATCGTTAACACACTACTTTCCATTAGCACTATCAACACACGACATGCTTCCCCCTCCAGAAGATCTCCAAATTGATTTAGGTGAAAAAAGAAGTACAAATGAGGCTGCGATTTATTTGGATTTCGGAAAAGAAATTGATATGGAAAATTTCCCTAATTCTGATACAACAGATAAAGCTGAGAGAAAAAGTTTTAGAGCTCAATATATTTATGGTCTCGTCTCAGACATGTATAGGAATTTTCCGGGCTAGTAATGCCTAGTTAAAAAACAGCATCTATGGAGGGTTTTCCATGTTAAAATTGGCGCTAATTTCATTTATTACGTGCGGCTTACACGCTTTTTCTTATGAAATCGTTGAAGATCAAAACACCCTACAAATATTAACTCCCTCTCTAAAAAACAGAAAATCTGTAAAAATCCGTTTAGAAAACGGTCTTGAAGCTTATTTAATCTCAGATCCAGAGGCTAATCAATCGGCTGCAGCTCTCTCTGTTGAAACAGGGTCATCTAATGATCCCGATGAATATCCCGGAATGGCGCACTTTTGTGAACACATGCTTTTTATGGGCTCACAAAAATATCCTGATGAAAATCTTTTTTGGCAAAAAATTATTGATAATGGCGGAAGCACAAATGCATACACGAAACCAGACCGCACAGTCTATATGTTCTCAATCAATCATGAAAATTTTCAAGATACACTAGATATTTTTTCAGGGTTTTTTATAAATCCTCTTTTTAAAGAGGATGCAGTCAAAAGAGAACTTCATGCAGTCAATCAAGAGCATTTAAAAAATGTAGAAAATGATGGTTGGCGTGAATTCATGGTTCTTAAAGAGACTGCAAATCCCAAAAATCCCATGAGTAAGTTCAGCACCGGAACAGCAGAGACTCTAAGTATTATCTCTATTGAGAATCTAAAAACTTGGTTTCAAAAAAATTACACTGCAAATCAAATGCACCTTGTAATTTATTCAAAAGAGCCTTTAGAAAATTTAGTCGCTCTGACAACATCAACCTTCTCTCCAATTCTTGCAACCAAACAAGTAAAGCCCTCTTCTGAAACTCTTTTATCACCTATGCAAAAAGGTCACATCACCTATATTGAGCCGATTCAAAATTTAAAAAGAACCTCTTTAGTTTGGGAGATGCCAAAAGAGGCGCTTTACGATAACGATGCTAAACTACCAGAGCTAATCGCCTACACACTGAATGCAAAAGGAGATAACACTCTTTTCGAATCTCTTCGTAAAGAGTCTCTAATCGAAGCTCTTTTTGCCGAAAGTGATCGTCTTGGAAAAGATCTTGTCTTACTCACTTTATCCATTGATTTAACAAAAACAGGCCTTCTTCATCTAGACGAAGTTTACGCAAAAGTTTTTCAAACGATTAATTGTTTAAAACAATCCTCAATCCCCCCTCATCTATTCAACGAATACAAAAAAATGGCTGATATTGATTATCAATGGCAGTCACGCTATTCTGCCTTTGAATACGCCTCAAAACTTGCAGATATTATGATTGATGAATCTCTTGCAACATTCCCGCAGAAAAACGTCTCTATCCACAAGTATAAACCAAAAGCTATTCAATCAGTTCTTTCTAAAATGACGCCAGAAAATACGGCTTTTTTTGTTGTTGCTCCTTCTGAGTTGACGAAACAAAAATTGGACAGAAAAGAGAAATGGCTTGGAGCCAACTACACGGTTGTAAAAATTGATGAACAAAAAAAAGTTCTTTGGAATGAACCCTCTATTAATACAAAACTAGGATTGTCTTCGCCAAATAGTTTTATTCCAAGCAATTTATCAATACTTTCACAGCAAAAAGAAAACCTTTTAGAGATGCCAAAGCTACTTGTAGAAGATAGTTTTGGAAAATGTTATTATGCAAAAGACACATACTATTTAGTTCCCTCAGTATCAATTCAAGTTGATGTTAAATCTCCCCTACTGAATGCACAAACAAAAAGTTTAGTACAAGCAGATCTTTTTGTTTTGCACCTTCACAGAAAATTAACACCGACACTATTTTCTGCAAATAGAGCAGGCCTTTCTGCCTATTTTTCAAAATCAGACTTAAAATTACACATCTCAGTTGACGGCTACTCCGATAAAATTGGCGCTCTCACATCGACTTTAATGCAAGCCCTTAAAAACAACACACCAACTAAAGAAGATTTTGACCTAATAAAAGATGAGCTATTAAACACGTATGAAAACCAAAGCCTGACACTTCCCTACTTGCAAGCAAAAAGCCTTTTATTAAATATGCTCTATGACAACTACCCTTTAAGTAAAGAGCAAATAGAAACGCTTCGAGAAATTACATACGAAGAGTTTATAAATTTTCAGGAACAACTCTTTGCAAAAGCTTACTTAGAAGGAGTTATTGCAGGCAATATCGATTCTTCTAACGCAGAAGCAGTTTGGAAGCAAATTGTAACAAACCTCTCTGCCTCCATTTACCCTGAAAACGAGCATAACAAGAAAAAAATTCTCACTCTACCAGAGGGCTTAGGTCCTTTCACAATTAAATCCTCTACTGATTTACAGGGAAATGCAGCTATTTTAATGCTCCAACTAAATGAGACAAGCCCTAAATCTATAGCTGCTGAAAAAATTCTTGCAAAAGCGACCTCAGAAGCATTTTTTAATACACTTAGAACAAAGCAACAAATTGCCTATATTGCGCAAAGCTGGGGAAAAGAGGAAGAAAATGATCTCTTACTCTTTTTTGCAGTGCACTCAGCAACTCACCCACCAGAAGAGCTTCTAGCAAGATTTGAACTCTTTTTAGAAGATTTTACCCATAATTTTGAAACCTATATCCCTGAAGAGAGATTTCAGTCTATTAAGCAATCTCTTATGACAACTCTTTCTAAATCTCCAGAAAACCTCTCTTCTTATGCAAACGAATTAAATACTCTAGCTTTTACTTGGAGGGGCGACTTTATTAGAAAATCTAAAATTATTAAAGCATGTGAACATCTATCTTATGAAGATTTTAAAACCGTTTCACTCTCCTTTCTTTCAAGAAAAAACACAAAACGAATCGCTTTTCTCGTCAAAGGAACCCCTTTAAGCGACCATTCCCTTCACTACCACGTAGCCAATCCTTTAGAATTGAAATCTCATCAGAAATAGAGTTATGCTCATTTTATACTCTTTTGAGTTTAAATTTTAGTCGGTTAAATTTTGGGTAGTGAATGACCCGTAGAAGTCGGGTCACTTTTTTTCAAGATGGTCTTGCGGATGTAGCTAAATCTTCTACATTTCCATATTGTGATAGACCTCATCGACGTCATCAATCCCTTCTAGCCACTCAATCAACGCCTCATTATTCTTCTTAGCCTCTTCATCACATGCGACAAGCATTTTTGGAATCATTTCAATATTTGCTTCTGCTGCTTTATAACCAGCTTTTTCAAGACCCTCTTTAACTTGGTAGAGCTGATCTGGGGCAGTAATTATAAAATAGGCCTCTTCTTCATCTTGAAAATCTTCGCCACCTTTTTCTAACACTTCTAATAAAAGTAGATCGGGATCAATTCCACTTTTTGGTATCTGCAAAATTCCTTTTTGATCAAATTGATAGCTTACAGCCCCCGGATTTGCAATTACTCCCCCTCTCTTATTTGTTGCGATTCTAATGTCTGAATAGGTTCTGTTTTTATTATCTGTCATCGCTTCACAAATAATTCCTACCCCACCATACCCATAAAGCTCATAGGTAATTGTTTCATACTGCACATCGCTAGCTTCTGCTTTTTTAATATTTCTTTCGATATTTTCATTCGGTAAATTCACCTCTTTTGCTTTCAAAATAGCAAGTCTCAATTTCGCATTTGTTTTAGGATCAGATCCACCTTGCTTGACAGCGGTAATGATTTCTTTTGTAACTTTAGAAAAAGCCTTCCCTTTTTTCGCATCTGCTCTCTCTTTTTTATGTTTAATATTCGCCCATTTACTATGCCCAGCCATACCTTCACACCTCTGATTTTTCTAAATCTATTTGCATTAATACTTTAGAGTGATATGAGCCATCCGCCTCTTTTAAAAACCTTTCATGTTTTCCATACTCCCTAAATCCTAATCTATAGTAGAGATGATATGCAGGATTGCCTTCATACACTTCTAAGTGCAGTAATTTAATTCCAAATTTATGCTTTGCCTCATGCATCACATATGTTAAAAGTCTTGTTCCAACACCTTTTCCTCTATGTTCTTCTCCAACAACGATAGCAAAAAGGCATTGTTGTTTTGTTTTTTCGTAAGGTTGAATGTATAAATTTACAACACCACAAGGTATTCCATTGACTTCCGCAGTAAAAGCAGAGCTTTGTCTTGCATAAGCTTGCCACACCTTCAAAGCATCTTCAACTTCAGCCAAATTACTCATGGGAAACCACCCCAAAACAACCGGATCCATCAACCATTTTTTTAAGTAAAAAAGATCAGCGTCAACCATCACTCGTATTTTTATGTCCGAATACCACTCTTTTGCCATCTCTTACCTCAAATGAATTTCTAAAACTTCTCTAGCCCTAAACCCTTCAGGAAGTTTTACGTAATTTTCTTGTCGAATGATTTTCTTAAATCCAGATTTTTCTAATAACCCTATAAGAGGAGAGTTTTCAAAAAGCTCAACGTGCATCGATTCTATCCTTGGAAATTTCGTCTTTGCTAAATGTAAAATATTTTTCAACAAAGAAGTTCCAATCCCTTTTCTTTGCAACTTTGGATCAACCGCAATATACAGCATCGATAAATGAGCAACTTTTACATATGGCATTAAAAAAATAGTTGCTACCCCTACAGGAAGAGAGTTATAAACTGCTGTTAAACTGCATTTGTACCTAGAAAATCCGATCCAATTTCGAACAAATCCTTCCACATCAATATTTGATGAGGGTGGATACCATTTTCTCATTTCCGGCACTAAGACCCACTCTTTTAAAAAAGGCTCATCTGCGATTGTGCTATATCTTATGTCATACGTAGTCTCTTCTGTAAGAGTATTACTCATCTAACCAAACTCCTTCAAGTAAGCTTCTACAAATCCATCAATATTCCCATCCATAACAGATCCTACATCACCGACTTCATATTTTGTTCTTGCATCCTTCACAAGTGTATATGGCTGAAAAACATAGTTACGAATCTGAGAACCCCAGGAGTTCTCCTTTTTATCTCCTTGTAAACTCTTTAAGGCTTGAGCTCTCTCTTCAACTTTTTGCTGATAGATCTTGGCTTTTAACATTTTTAAACACATCTCACGATTTTGTATCTGACTTCTCTCATTTTGGCATGTTACAACAAATCCTGTTGGGAGGTGAGTCATGCGGACAGCTGAATCGGTGGTATTGACATGCTGACCACCAGCTCCTGAAGACCTATACGTATCAACCTTTAAATCTTCTTGTCTAATCTCCACTTCTACTGTTTCATCAATTTCAGGTGTTACCTCAACAGATGCAAAACTCGTATGCCTTTTAGCGTTGCTATCAAAAGGAGAAATTCTGACTAATCTATGCACCCCTTTTTCAGCTTTACAATAGCCATAAGCAAAAGGGCCTGTCAATTTAAATGTAATATTTTTTATCCCAGCAACATCTCCATGAAGACGATCAATTTCTTCAATCTGCCACTTTTTTTTCTGCGCCCACCTTTGGTACATCCGAGCTAGCATTTCAGCCCAATCACAAGCCTCTGTTCCCCCAGCTCCTGCATTAATACTTAGATAACAATTATTATTATCAAATTCTCCAGAAAGCATTTTTTTGATTTCTAAATCTGACAACTCTTTGTTAATTTTCTCTAATTCTTGACCAAGCTCTTGAATAAACGCCTCATCTTTATGTAAAAATGCCTCTTCATATAGCCCTCTTACACTTTCGAATGCCGTAAATGTTTGCTGAAAAGGGATAACCCACTCTTTAAGAGTTTTTACTTTCTGAATGACAACTTGCGCCTTTTCCTGACTTTGCCAAAAATCAGGCTCTGCCATAACCTCTTCTAAATTTTTAAGTTCAACCTCTTTCGTAGCGATGTCAAAGACACCTCTTCATTTCTAATAATCTCTCCCCAATATCCTTGACTGTTTGAGAAAACTCTTCCTGACTAAATTCCATGATGACCTCTCTAAAGTTGAACTAACAAGATATCGAAAATAGCTAAAAATGTCCTCTTTTTTATTTAAACCGAATTAAAATTTTTTTTATGTTAATAAAACCTTAATCCCACCTTTACATAAATGTAAATTGTATTATAATTGCGCCTGTTTAGAAAATACAACATCAAAACGAAATAATTTTTTAGGAGGTATTTATGAGTATTGGAAATTGTTGTCAAACAATTGGAAACTCAATCGACAGTTGCTTTTCTGCAGTAGGATCTGGCTTATCAAGTTGTGGTGGGTTTGTATCTGAAACATGCAGCACAATTGGAAACGGCATTGGTTCAGGTTGCAACGCATTTGGTCACGGGATTTCTAGTTGCTGCACTTCTTTTACAACATACATTACAAGTTTTGCTACAGACACAGTTTGGCCATGCGTACAAGCTGTACTATCAGCAGTTTCTGGTTTTTTCCAAGCTTTAGGAAATTGGGTTGTAGAAAACAAAGACTTTTCCATAGGCACAGGCATTGGTTGTGTTGCAGGTATTGTAATTACAGCTGTTAGCGCATGGTTTTGCTGCAAAACTGATGACGATGGAAGTCTAACAGGTAGTGTATAAAAACAACTACTTATCTGACAGCTTTCTCAAAGCGTTATCTCTATAAAGAGGGGAATTTTCCCCTCTTTTTTCATTTCAGTTGCGAAAAATTTCTCTCTTAGTGCACAAGGAAGATAAATACAAACTTTTTGAATTTATCTGTCTTTTGACGAAGGAGAACATATGGTAGTAAAGAAAAAAACTGCTACTACAGCACGTAAAACGGGAACATCAGCGTTTATGAAGCCTCTTACTTTAAGCGAAGAGCTTCAAGCTGTCGTTGGAAAAGGTCCTATGCCAAGAACTGAAGTTGTAAAAAAACTTTGGGTATATATTAAGAAAAATAAACTTCAAGATCTCAAAAATAAAAGAAATATCAATGCTGATGAAAAATTAGCACCTATTTTCAAAAAGAAGACTGTCAATATGTTTGAAATGACAAAACTCATAAGCAAACACCTAAAATAAATTTTAGGGGGTTTTAAATAAACCCCCACTTTCTCTAAAATAGCTTCATGACTATCAGCCTTATACTTCTTGCAGGGGGATTATCTATTCGCATGAAGGGGGAAACTCCTAAAACTTTTTTAGAGGTAAAAAAAAAGCCCCTTATTCAATACAGCCTAGATATCTTTAATTCTCTTTCTTGTTTTAAGGAAAAGGTTGTTGTTTGCAAAGAGAAATACACCCACTACTTTTCCAAAGAAATTTTAATCGCAAACCCCGGGAAAAGGCGGCAAGACTCTCTAAAAAACGGTCTTCTTGCTTTAAGAAGTGATGTTGACCTAATCATGATTCACGATGGCGCAAGACCCCTACTTAAAAAAAATGATCTTCTGAAACTAATAGAGTTTGGAAAAGATAAACCAGGCTCGGCTCTTGCTATGCCCGTAAAAAACAGTTTAAAAAAAGTCTCTTCTAACAACAAAATCAGAGAATCTATCTCAAGAGAGAACCTATGGGAAGTCTATACACCCCAACTTATTCAAAAAGATCTCCTTTTAAAAGGATTTGCCTTTGCAGAAAAACACAATCTTACTGTTACAGACGATCTTTCCTTAATTGAAGTTTTGGGCTACACCCCCCTTTTAGTCCCATCATCCTATCCAAACATTAAACTTACAGACCCATCTGATCTATTTTTACTTGAAGCTCTTCTATGAAATATAAGATAAAAATCGCCTATGATGGCAAAGAGTATAGCGGTTTTCAAATACAACCAAATGGAAATTCGATTCAAGAGACGATTGAAAAAGTTCTCTCTAAAATATCATCTGAAAAAATTTCAATCGTAGGCTCTAGCAGAACAGACGCTGGGGTTCATGCAAACGGACAAGTAGCACACTTTATCTATCAAAAATCAAATCTTAGTTTAAAAAGCATAAACTCTTTACTTCCAAACGATATTCGAATTATCTCATTAGAGGAGGTCTCTTTAGACTTCCACGCGAGATACTCTGCAAAAGAGAAAATTTATCACTACCACATCACTACCGATAAAGTACAATCCCCTTTTGAAAGAGGGTATTGTCTCCACTACACATTCCCGATAGATATAGAAAAACTCCTCGCTGCAATCCCATATTTTATTGGAACAAAAAATTTCTCCTCCTTTGCAAACGAGCTTTCACCTAATAAAAACCCAGTAAAAACCATTTATGAGCTTAGCTTTATAAAAACAAAAAGCGGGTTTATTCTAAAATTTAGAGGAGATGGTTTTTTATATAAAATGGTTCGCAATATCACTGGAACCCTATTAGATATTGCTCGTGGAAAAATAAACTTCGAAATTCTCCCTCTAATTTTTGAAAAAAAATCAAGAGTATTTGCAGGCAAAACTGCCCCCCCTCACGCTCTTTTTTTAGAAACAATTGTTTATAACGAATTTATTATGTAGCATCAGCTCTTTTACTTAATCGCTCATAGGTCAATCAAAAAAATAGGTTTTTTCAGTATACTAAGATATCGGATATAGTATATGATCCTTAGAAAAATAATTGCCGATGTGGCGGAATGGTAGACGCGATAGACTCAAAATCTATTCTTGGTTGCCAGGGTGCTGGTTCGAGTCCAGTCATCGGCAAAAAACTAGTCCTTTTTGATTTCGACGGCCTTTTAGTCGACACAGAAAAGTTGCACTATCTTGCATATCAAGAGGCGCTATCGAATTGGAAAAGCCCTCTTGATATCGATTTTTCAACCTATATTAGCCTAGCACATGAAGCATCCGGGTCTAAATTAAAAGAGTTTGTTTACACTCTTTACCCAAACCTTTTGGGAAAATGGGAGGCTATTCGCAAAGAAAAGCTCGTTATTTACTCAACCCTTATTGAAAATAGAGTAACCTTAATGCCTTTTGTGGAAGAATTTCTCCTTTTTCTAGAAAAAAAGAGAGTCGAAACCTGTGTGGTAACAAATTCTTTGAAAAAAGACATTGAGGTAATTAAAAAAAGACTTCACCCCTTAAATAAAATACCCACCTGGATTACAAGGGAAGATTACGAAAAACCCAAACCTGACCCTGATGGCTACCTAAAGGCCCTAAAATTACACCCAAAAATCTCTCCCAGCGAGGCGATCGGGTTCGAAGACACGCTAAAAGGAATTCAAGCTCTAAAACAGGCAGATATTTTTCCCGTTCTTATTTGTGACCCAAGCCACCCCCAACTAAGAACCCTTCAAGGCGTTCTTTACGCCCCAAGCTTTAAAAACATAATTTTAAAACACCCTTAATAATATATATTTTATTTTAAATATTTATAATTAATATTATTTTACTTATAATTAATTATAATAATTTGGGGGTTTTATTATGACATCACTCTGCGATTCAGTTTCTATGAGCTCTGCTCTTAAGCCGATCATTGGAGAGGAAGAGTGCTATATCGGAAAAGCTCTGCCTCCCGATGAGAGCCCTAGCGCCCTCGGAGACATTTCATACGAGTCTAGCGTAGGCTTCAAATCTTATGCTTGGGTAGACGAGCACCCCGAAGAAAAATCTGGAGTAAAGCGTGGTGTTCTTGAAAAAGTAATTGAAAAAATAAATCTTGTTAGACACGATACTTTTGTTGCAACACTTAAAGCTTCCACAGAATCTGCAAGAGATCAATTAGCTCTATTAGATGAATCAAAAGAATTTAGAGAGAATAGAGACGCTGTTGTTTTGGTTGAAAAACATAAAAGCAACCAGTGGGTTGCTGAACTTGCACTCGAACATTGCAACTTTGTTGGGAACACTTATATGACTCTTGGAAGCAAAGATGCCACCCTTTTCAAAGCCTACATTGATAAAAACCCGGGTTTTAAAAGAGCTTTAAAAGACAAAACAGTTGTTTTATTTGATGATGCCTCATTTTCTGGCAAGCAATTACACGACCACGTAATTGCGATTCGAAGTTTTTCAATGAAGAACCGCCTCGAAATAAAAGCTATTGCAGTTATCGCCCCCTTTATGACAGCATCCGCTTATGAAAGAATCAAATCTCTTTCAATTCCTGAGTGCCGAGTTATCGTAGGAAGGCCTGAGCCTATTGAAACCTTAGGTGATATAGAAGGGCTTTCAGAACCTGATAAAACCTCTCTTTGCGCCCTTTGGGGATATGAAAGAGGTGATCTTGCGGGTTTAGGCCTTACTTGGTTTTCCCATAAAGTACCAAATTACCAATCTTTTCCAAAAGAACTTGCAGAGGGCTCAATCTACACAAAAGAAAAGACCTGCCTTACCTATACGCAAAAATTTATACCAGATATTATATCTCCATATAAGCGAGATTTTTATAGATTTAGACCTGAAGTAAAACCGTTCAATCCAAAAAAATTGCGCTCTTTAGAAGATAGCCAAGACAAAGGAAAAGTAGCTGCTTCAGAAATTCTAGGAGTTAGATCTATTGCTCAAATGCATGAAATGATAGCCAAATTAGGCACTTCAAAAGATGAGACCCTCATATTCTCTGATATCGATGATACCCTTATTTCAAAGAGCACAAAAGAGCTTGTAGAAGGAGAGACCACTCTTAACATTTTTAAATTGCTGCAAGAAAATTATAGAGTTTATTGCTCGACAGCAAGAGATATTTCATCTGGAGAAACAACATTTTGTCAGCTTGCCTCTAAAGGAATTGAGTTAGAAAAAGGAAATAAAGGGGCCCTTAGGCCATATGTTATATCTTTAGGAAGCAGCGGCTCTTATCTTTATAAAGGAATTATTTACTCGGCACCAGGATCATCTTCAGGCAAGGGAGATGCAATTCACCATCTTCTAACCTTCCCTCCATTTTATGATGGGGTCAATTATGTCTTCATGATTGATGACAAAGAGGCTGAATTAATAAAAGTTGAAACTGCATGCAGAGTTGCCGGAGTTAATTTTATGGGATTTTTGTTAAGAAGTTGAACCTGATGCAATTACATCTCTAAGCTCATGCAGAATTCTCCCAAGACCATTTTCACACCCATCTTTTCCTGCAAATAAACTATCAGTTGTATCTTCTCTTAACTCAGAAGAACCTGTTGCAATGAGAGCCTCTCTTAAGTAAGGATTTTGAGAAAATTTTGCTTCCACAACATCTTTCATAAGCTGTAGCTTTTTCTCTTTTAATCTATCAATTGCCTCTCGACCTAAAATCTTTCCAGAAATACGCTGAATTTTTGCGCCAATTTTTTTTGCATCCAAAGGTGATGAAGGAATTTTATGAAACTCAAGTCTAGCGGCCCTCCCATCAATTTCACAAGAAATGAGAAATTGGTAAGCAAGCTCTGCATGAGGAAAAAACCGTCTGTTAACAAAGATTGCGGAAGGGGTGAAATTTGAAAGGAAAGAGTAAGAATCGGAACTACTTTTAAAATCGATAACAGAAGCGGCAGGAGATCGCAAAGCAGTTTTAAAAACAAATTCATTTATTTTAAAAGCTAACGCCTCTGCATTTACACCATCTAAGCTACTCTCATGATAAAGATGACTCATAAGTTCTGAAAAATAGAAAGCTTTCTCTCTTTCGGAAATTCGCCTACAAGTTAACTTCCAAACTCCCCCCCTCTTTTCTAAAACCTTTCCAGGCTTAAAGAGATCTTTATAATCTAAACCTGATGAATTTAAAACAATCGAAAGAGATGAACTCATTTGAAAACCTCATAGCTTTGCTGCCAGCCTATCAAAATGAGTGATTTAATTCTATTCAAAAAGACAATCTTAACGAATCAAAAAATCTAATATTTTAAGTAATTCTTAACAGATTTTTCCCAATCAAACACTACCGACTCATTTTTTTGCAAGTCATAGCGGACTTCAATAGTTACATAAGGATAAGGGTGTCTATTGTCAAAGTCCCGCCCCTCTGTTTTATCGTGGATACGAATAAAAATTTCTTTGTTATACCAACCAGGTTGCTTTAGACCCTCTGGATTTTTTTGACATTTAAAAAACCTGTTATATTCTGAATTTGGATTTTCTTGGTAGTAGTCCATAATCCACTTTACAACTTCTAAAGGCTTTTCCTCTAGCCCCTCAACGTAAAAATCGACCTCTGCTCCTAGCTGGTGTTTTGAAGTAGAGGCAAGCTTAGAAGAGTCAGCATACCGGTTATGAACCGGACATCGATGCCCTGTAGTAAGAACAACAAGGGAGTTACTTTTTAATTGAATGTAGTTCAGTAACTCAATCAAAATGGGATACACAAACTCTTTATTTTGCTCAAAAGGGAGGCCATGTTTATCCAAACCGCCGCAATCAAAAATTTCTTCCCCTCCCCTAATAACCTTAATAGGGGGGTTCATATCGCTACCCTTGCACCTAAAATACTCTTTAGTGATTTTAAGAATACCCCCATGCGAAAAATCTTCCCAAGGATATTTCTCTCTTTTTTTTTCAAAAACATCGCAATGCGCAAAAATTTTTTCATGATCAAGTCTATAAATTGCTTCTCTTTTTTCATTGTATTTGCGGACTTTTTCGTTTTCAGACTCATCCATGCGCGAGCATGCAGCGCTTAAGAAAAAAACTGCGAAAAGAAATTTAGCTAGCATCGACTTCATTTCTTAATTTCAAAAATTCCTCTGGCGATCTAACTTGTAAAAAAGGATTTATTTTCATTTCTTCTTCTAATGTTCTAGCACTCTCTACTGTGATATGATGCCCACCAAAAATTAGAGTGTCACCTGGCAGTTTTTTGATTTTTTGCAGCGAATCGAAATACTCTTTTTCGTCCCCTTCTAACATTTTCCCACATCCGCTTAGATAGAGCGCATCACCTGAAAAAAGAGCCTTACAATCGGGGAAATAATATCCCACATGATCTTTTGTATGCCCCGGCAAACTCATTACCTTGACTATAAAAGATCCTATTAAAAACTCGTCCTCATCCATCACTTCTTGATCTACAAATAAAAGCTCCTCATGCTTTGGGCCAATAATTGTTGCATCTGTTTTTGTTTTAAGAAAAAGAGCATCTTCGACGTGCGCTTTATGGTGGTGTGTTAATAAAATTGTTTCAAGTTTCAAATCATGATCTTGCAACTCTTTTTGAATAACCGACCCCTCACCAGGATCTATTGAAATAGCCACTTGATGACTAGTCACTAAATATGTAAAACTATTTTTTAAACAAGGGATTTGATAAATTTCAAATTCTAACCCGTTTTGATGATCGCGCCATACATTTGTCATATTTAAAAAATTAACACATTTTCAAATATTCTTCTATAATCGGTTGCAGCTGATAATAGAGTTCACACTTCATAAGGTAGAAATTTCTCCTCTCTTGCAAAGGTGCATATTTTTTTTGTAATTTGAAAGTAAGAGAGTAAACAACTTGTTTCAAAGCAATCTCAAAAGCCTCTTCCTCCTCTAAATCCATTTCTAAAATTTTATTTTTTTGAGAGATCTCTTTTTCTTCTAAATTTGGATAAAAAGATTTTAACTCTTTTACAATTTCAGAAACGATCTCCTTGCAACGCCTCATGCTCTTAAAAAAATGATCTAGCGCCCCTTCTATTTCAGATGATGTGGTGTTTAAAGGGAAATTTAAAGCTAATTCATGGATGCGAGACCTAAGATCAAACACTTTTTTTATTTCGGCTAATACATTCGGTCTAAATAAGATATTCTTAAATGTAAGCCCCCCACTCGTAGCTTTAATAAAAGTTTTTTCAGGATATAGATCGCAAACATCATCTATTACTTTCCTCTCCATTACCCACTTTGTTAGAGTAGATAAACCCTCTTCTTGCCATAAAGTCTCCCCCGCTTTTTCGGGCTTCTCCTCTAATGCGCAATGAAGATCACTAATCACTCCTCCGGCATATCTTTTGCCTTCACTGTAAGCTAAATCGACCCCTGCAAAAATAATTGGATCACAACCTAAGTAAATAGCTGTCATAAAGGCGACAGTTGTAACAGAAAGAGCCTCTTGCCCAAGTCCTTTCAATACTTGATGATCTTTTAATCCAAGTTTTTTTTCGACCCACTCTTCTAACTTTCCCCCTGTGCCTGTAACAAAATGTCCAATAGGACCTACATGAGAATATAAGACATTTGGCTCAACTCTACACCCAAAAAGAAGCGGTACATCATAGGCTGTATGAAAAGCAAGCCTTGTAAACTCCTCTGGATTCGGGTCAATTGCATACAAAAGATGGGGTTTAATCTGATTTTCTGAAAGAGCTGTAATTGTAGATCCCCCAGCCAAAATAAGAGCTCTATTTTCTAATTCTCGAAGATCTTTATAAACTTCTTGTAGAGATGGGCCTGCGCCACAAATAACTGCGGGAACATCTTTGAATTGATCTTTCCATGCGCCAAAATCAAAAGCAGAGGCAAGCCTTTTGAAATTTTTAACTAAATTCTTAGCTAATTGATGAGCATAGAGCATCTCTGTATGAATAGCACATTCTAATGTCACTTTCCGGTAGAGAAGAATCTCTATCTCTTCAAATTTTTTCTTGTTTTGATGAAGTGATACAACAGCAATTTTTTCATAAGGAAATGAGCTAATCACATCTGAAATAAACTCTTCTAATTCACTATTTCCAAGATCATATTTTAAGTGAACTTGCGGATGACTTAAGACCGAATGAAGAGCCTCATCCTCTAGTTTTTTCAAAACCTCAATTCGATCTTCTAAAAATACAATCTCTTTTTTTTTATCCTCATCTAGCCATGAAATTAGAGGGTCTACATATGGAGAGAGCCCATACACATACAAAACTTCGACCTCTTTTGAAAAAGGCTTATCATAAACCTGCCATTCAATCTCGTCGTCACCTGGATAAAAGTGAGAAAGTGTTATAAGCTCACTATACTTACTTTCTAAATCCATACAAGTTTTCCCTCTCTCCACAAAGCTTTACGAATAGAGACTAAAGAGCCATTTTCAAACCACTTTTCTTCGTATGCATCTTTCACAAAAAGCCCCTCACACCGAAGCTCTCCTTTTTCCGAATAAAGCCATCTATCAAACTGTTTGTCGTTATGATAAAAAAGTTTTTCTATAACAATTCCCTGATCATTTTTACGAATATACTCATTGATGGGCAAGCCTTCTTTAAATTCAGCGTGTACTATTTCATCTCCATGTTCATTATAAATTTTGTGAACGCCCTCTTTTTTCCCCTCTTTGTATCTCCCTTTTCGAATGAACTCTCCCTTTTTTCCATAAAGAGAAAATTCTCCATTCAAAACCCCTTTTGTAAAAAAAAGAGCAGCTTTTTTCTCTCCCCCCTCATAAAAAAGCTCTGCTAAACCATCTTTTGTCTCTTTTGCATAAAGATTTCCTGAGGGATAAAAACGAAAGGTTTGTTGAAACTCTAATACTTTTTTTGCAAAAACCATTTTTTGCCTAAAATGGTCTTCATTTTCGATGAGATAAAAAGATTTCCAAATACTCCACAAAGGCTCAATTAAATGCTCATACAAGGGCTCTCCCTCTAAATCTGCCTCTAATAAAATAGGATGCTTCCCTTTTTGCAAAAACTGAGTGATTTTCTCATCTAAAAATTTCTCATTTAATTGCAAAACAACTTGCATAACTTTTGTTTGGTCTAAGGTTTCATTTGCCTCACAAAAAAAATCGATTTTTTTTCCAGCGCATCTGTTATAGATACGATCTGGATGAGCTTTTATGAACTCTTCTATCCAATTTTTACCCCAAAGCAAATCTCTTTTCTCTCCCCCATCCATTCCAAATAACGTAATTGAATCATATCCTAAAAAATAGGCTAGATGAAGAGCAAACGTTCCTGCATTCCACCCTGCATCAAAATCAAACAGATCTAACCCAATTTTCTCATATATCCATTTCTCAATTTCCCATCCTTGAGAAAATCCCATCCACACTTTAGGTCCTTTATGCATTTTAAAAAGGGCGTCAGACATTCTATTTTGATAAAAAAGAGGAAATGAAACTTCTTTAATTTTCTCATAAAGTTCAACTGGCGGCCAAGGATCTATAAAAATCCCCCCGTCAACTCGAATGCCCCAATCAAGTAATTTAGCAATAGCAGAGCCTACCCCAAAAATTAAAGCCTCATCTTGAAGCGCTCTAATTTTTTCTCTGTTATCTTCTAAAGTAGGTCCCGAACCACATAAAATTACAGCCCCCCCCTTGTACACACCCTCTAAATGACGTCCGTTGATAAAAGATTTTGTGTGAGAAAGATTGCTTTGTATATTTCGAATAATTGTTTTACCAAAATCTTGATACTCTGAAATTGCTAGATGAAATTCGTCTAAAAACTTTCTAAATCGGGCTAATTTCCCTATAAATTGTTGTTTCTTAAATGTGTATGATTTCGCAATTTTTTGATACTCAACCTCTTCATCGAGAATGATTTCTATGTTTTCATGTGGTATGAAATCACGTACTGAAAAGAAAGCTAAAACTCTCTCAATATTTTTTTCAACAAAGACAACTCTTCCCCCTTTTTCTAAAAAATCTTGAATAGAGCCAAAAACTCTTTGAACACCCTCAATAAAAATTACATCCACATCCTCTGAAATGTTTATGGCAATGAGTGGAAAATGAAACCTCTTTTCTTTTAAGCCAAGTAATCTAAATGCAAGATAGGGATTTTTCTCTTCTATCCAACGCATACTGCTCAAGTTCTTGATATTGCACAAGTCCATGTCGAATCATTTCTCCATTTTTATCCCATATCAGTAAGCCATCCCCATTCGCAATTCCAACAAAGTAGGCCCCGACATAATAATTATACCCTAAAACTTGCTCTAACGCGTTACTAGATAGTGTGATAGCCTTGCATTCTACCAAAAGTAATGGATAAAGAGGGAACTGTTTATGAATTTTTCCAGAAAAACAGACTAAATCGATCCGTCTTTTTGGGATTTTCATCCCTTTTAAATGAGGAAGGGTAGAAATTTCTTTCTCTACCCCAATAAATTCTCTCCGAAACCCATATTCACTACACATTTTAAAAAGAAGATTTTGCCGGATCAGCTCTTCTGGTTTCATTGCACTTCTATAACTCCAAGTGTTTTATCTCGCCTTACATACATAACTTTAATCTTTTGGTCCTCTTCACCTCTGTAGACAAGAAAGTTGTCGCCACTTAAATCTATTCTCATCGTAGCCTCTTCCATAGTTAACATCGGAATCTCCCGTTTTTTTTGCTTAACTACCTGGGGCGGCCTAAACTCTTCTTCAATTTTTTTAAAGTTTATCTCTTCTATCTGATCATTAATATAATCAATATCTTGCGTTTTTCTATCCAGAACCTGTATCACTTTTTCTTCAATTTCAAACGGTTTTTTCCCATGGTGCTCTTGAATTCTCGTCTTCCATCGTCTCACCTTTCTTTTTAGCTTATCACAAGCGATATCAATAGCATAGTACATATCATCCATCTTTGATTGCGTCCTTCTAACCATCGCATGGGTAACAACTACTTTAAAGCGAGAAAACTTATACTCTATCTCAACCCGATGTTCTTCCCTTTGAATATCAAGGTAGACATGGACCCCAATCACACGGGGCGTCATTTCTTCAATCTTTTTAAGTTTGGCTATAATATGTTCACGAAGAGGCAAAGTCACCTCTAAATTCTTCCCAAAAACGACTATTTTATCATTGCTTTCAAGATCTAACGAACTGACTGTCTGAGCCATATCGGATACCTCCTTTATCATTAAACCAAAGTCTACTCAAAAGGTAGTATTATGTCAAAAAACGCACCGAGAGGGACTCGAACCCCCAACCACTTGGTCCGAAGCCAAGTACTCTATCCGATTGAGCTATCGATGCACAAAGAAGGAGGCTATTGTATCTTTTTAGACATTTTTTTGCTATAGTTGTAAAAAATGGATGCACTCATTTTAAAAGCAACTCCTTATGAAGAAGATGGAAAAATTTTAAAAGTTTTTACCAAAGATGCAGGACTTATTTCTGTAATTGTAAAAAAATTAAGACGGAAAGAGACTTTTTGGCAAACACTTACCTCCCCCTTAGCAAGAGGAGAATTCCACCTAACTAGAAGACAGAGCGATCTTTATGCAATTAATGAGGCAAGCCTGATTGATGCGCACTTTGAAATCAGAAACGATTTAAACAAATTAGATGCTGCCTGCTCTATTTTAAGAGCTATTCTCTTTTCACAATACCCTGAAAAACCCTCACCAGAACTCTACCAACTAACAATCATTTATTTAAAAAAACTAAAAACGTTTCTTCATCCAATAAATCTTTCTACAAGCTTTCAAATGAAACTTTTAAATTACGAAGGTCTTTTTCCTGAAACAAAAGAGGAATCTGTTTTTAATTTTACCTCCGATGAATGGCTTATTCTTGAATGCCTTTGCCATGCAAAAACATTTGATCTCTTAGAATCGGTGACAGTCTCTCCCGAACTAGAAGCAAAAGCTAGAGAACTATTTAATAGCCGAATTTCTGACTTTATAGTCTTTTGACTTTAAATTAAGACTTAAAGCAAAAAAGATCTCTTTAGATTTTGATCATCATTTTCGGCCGCTCGAGCCTGTTTCTTGTGGATCACAATACGCGTGAGTGACGATGCAAAAGGTAAAGATAATCTTGAAGCGACTCTGTTTCCTAATTCAAAATAAATTAGTTAATTATGAAAATCACGCTGCTTGTAGACCTTTTTGAATTAGGAAACAAAGCCTCTTGAAGCTACCCTCTTATTTTAAGTCAAACAACTGTAGCTAGAAGATCTTTTTAAAGAGACTTAATTTGCGGAAAGGGGGACTTGAACCCCCACGAGAAACCCCACTACCACCTCAAAGTAGCGCGTCTACCATTCCGCCACTTCCGCAAAAGATGAAGAAAAGGTATTATAGAAAAAACCAAATAATCTAGCAAGGACATAACGTGCTAAAATCAATTTTCATTTACGCAGTAAGAGCGTATCAAATTTTTCTAAGTCCATTTTTCGGCACTTCTTGCAGATTTTACCCCTCTTGCTCGAACTATTCAATACTTGCCTTCAAAAAATATGGTGCGCTGAAAGGACTCTTTCTCACTTGTAAAAGAATTTTAAAATGCCACCCCTATCACAAAGGGGGGATTGATTTCCCCTAATTCAACTAGGAAGAAAGAGCTCTTGCCCTGGCTTAAGCTTATCAGACTTAAGATGGTTATACTCTCTTATCTCTTCGATACTGATTTTATACTTCCGAGAAATTTTCCAAAGGCTCTCCCCTTCAGAAACAGTATGTTTTTTTTGCAAAGGTGTATAGCTTGCACTCTCTTGTTTAGGCGCCTCTTTTTTTACAAACATCATGGGCAAAAATCTTTTTAACGCCTCTTCATGATCGTAGGGCTCTTTTGGAACTATTTTTTCAAATTGGTAAAGCTTTAGAGCAGCCTCTTTTCTTACTTCATCCGATCTCACGCTACAAAGAATTTGCTTTAAAAAAATATTAACTGGAACTGTATTCTCTTTTAAATGCTGGATGAGCCCATGCAATTCAAGGTCAGTAAATTTTCTTTGGATGTAGTCGCTATCGAGCGCAACCCAAAGAGAAAGAGATTGGCTCGCCCCTTTTTTTAAAGATTGAGAAAAAAAATCTCGCATGCCATCTAAAAATGAACTTCCTAATTTTGTCTGATTAACCCACTTTTGAAGCTCCTCAAAATTTCCTTCTAAGAGGCAATCTAAAAGCTCCTCTTTTGCTAAACTCTCATGTAATCTTTTTAAACCTGTATGCAACAGAGTAAATTCAAATGCTGCAAAAAAAGCTTTTTCTAAAACTGGATCTTTTTCACTCCCCTGTCTTTTTAGATCAATAAACAACCCTTCCATCGAAAAAGGGAATTTCTCCTCTCTAATGAATTTCTCTATTAAAGAAAAATCTAAATCGTCTAAATTTGGGAAAACCTCGACCTGGAAACCCTCCCCCCCATCTTGATGAACAAAGGTTAACTTTCTTCTTTGTAAGGGCTTGCCCGAGATCGCTTTTTCAACATTTAAATAGTGATAATTAACAAGGCAAGCAAGGGCTAAATCTCTTTTTGTATACCCATCTTGCAAAACCGTTTTATCTTTTAGCTCACGAACTAACTCTTTAAAACTATTTTTAAAATAGTGCGCTAATACTTCGGCGTTTGTTTTTTCTAAAACAACTTTTTTTACCCTTAGCTCTCTATCATTTTTTTTCTCAGATCGCATGTAGAAAACTGATGTAGCTAAGCCTATGTTAAATGCAACACTAACCAAAAGAAGTTTGGTTAAAAAACGAATTTTTTTCATCCACGGATTTTCAAACGCTTCCATATCCATGCAAATTGGTATATAATCTTTTTGTATATAAAACAAGAATTAGGTATCATTAGCCCCATGAAAATCCCTTTTTCCTGGTTAAAGAAATACGTCTCATTTTCAAAATCTCCAGCCGAGGTGGCTGATCTTCTAACGCTATCGGGCCTAGAAGTTGAAAAAATTGAACTTGACACTTTTGATTTTACAAACGTCATTATTGCGCTTATTCTAGAAATTTCACCCCACCCTGATGCAGACAAACTCCAAATTTTGATCCTAACCGATGGAGAAAAAAAGTACCAGGTAGTTTCAGGAGCACCTTCTCTAGTAAAAAATAGTAAGGTTGCCTTTGCAAAAGAGGGCGCAACCCTCAAAGGGGATGATGGGAGACTATTTGTCATTAAAAAAGCAAAACTTAAAGGGATTGATTCTTACGGAATGCTCTGCTCAGAAAAAGAGCTCGGCCTCTCAAACAACCACGACTCTGTTCTTACACTGCCCGATGATGCCCCTGTTGGAAAAGATGTAGGCGATTTTTTAAGAGATCCTACATTATCAATAGCTCTCACCCCAAACCTTGGTCATTGCCGCAGTATTCTTGGCGTTGCAAGAGAGCTCTCCGCGCATTTCAACGAACCTCTGCAGCCGCTTAAAATTTCACTTAAAGAAGATTTAGACAATCTAGCCCAAAATAAAATCCGCATCGTAAATGAATCTTTTGAAAATTGTTTCCAATACCACTGCCGGGTGATTCAAGGAATAGAGGTCACCTCCTCCCCCTACTGGTTAAAAGAAAAACTTCGAAAAGCTGGCATAAGAAGCATTAACACAGTTGTCGACATCGGAAATCTTGTGATGCACGAACTAGGCCAGCCCCTTCACGCATTTGACTACGACAAGTTAAAACAGAAGCAAATGGTGATTAGAGAGGCCACAAAGGGTGAAAAAATCACTACATTAGACAATGTTGAAAGAACACTTCCAGAAAAAACCCTTCTTATATCAGATGGTCCAACTCCTGTGGCAATAGCTGGAATTATGGGGGGACTTAATAGCTCTGTGACTGAATCGACATTTACGATACTGCTCGAATCTGCAGAGTTTCATCCAACTTCTATCAGAAAAAGCAGCAAGTCATTAGGTCTTAGAACCGAGTCTTCTGCTAGATTTGAAAATGAAGTGGATGCAGCAGCCGTTCGCACAGCACTTGACTATGCCGCAAGTTTAGTCCAACAAATTTGTGGGGGCCGAATTTTAAAAGGAGTTGTAGAAAGTTTACCAAATCCTCATAAACCGCGTTTTCTCACTTGTAGACTCTCAAAAATTAATGCTCTATTAGGGACAAAATTCAGCCTAAGTGAAGTCGAATCGTATCTAGTTCGCCTAGGATTTACCCTTTCTTCAGATGGTTCTGATCTATATCAATTAAAAATCCCAAGCTATCGAAATGACATTTCAAATGAAATAGACATCATTGAGGAGGTTGCAAGGCTCTATGGATACAACAACATTCCAAGAACACGACCTAAACACATCTCATCGAAAATTGCTCATTCTCCGATCTACAGCTTAAGCAAAACCGTTCAAAGAAAAATGCTTGGATTTGGACTTCAAGAATTTATCACCTGTAATTTGATTAGTCCAAAAATTTGCAACTTAGAACTAGAAAGCGGTCTATTCAAAAGTGACTATATCCAAGTGCTGCATGCTAAGTCAGAAGATCAATCAGTTCTACGCCCATCCTTACTTCCGGGACTAATTACAGCCGTTAGCCACAATCAAAATCAAGGGACATCTACTATAGCGGCGTTTGAAATCGGACAGATCCATTTTAGAGAAGGGAACGGTTTTGGTGAAAAAACAGCTCTTGGTATAACGCTTGCAGGAAAATCAAGACCACATCATTTTGACACAAAATCAAAAGAGTTTGATTTTTACGACTTAAAAGGAATACTAGACGCTCTGTTTGCATCTCTCCTTATCCCTAACGTCTTATACAAAGCCTCCTCATTTAAAACCTTCCACCCCAAAAGGCAGGCCTCTTTGACAATTCAAGACAAAGTATTTGGGGTGATTGGAGAGCTTCACCCAGCACTCCAAAAAAAGTTAGGTCTTAAAGAAAAGGTGTTATTCGCAGAAATCGATCAAAATGTTCTTGAAAAGTTTCATAAAGTACTTCCTCAATATCAACCTCTCCCCCTTTTTCCGGGATCAATAAGAGATATAACAATTACAATGAAACGATCCCACGATTTAACAAATCTACTGACAACCCTTGAAAATATCGATTCTCCCCTATTAAAGAAAAGAGAACTCTTAGATATTTATACGGGGCCAAATGTTTCACAAAACGAAAAAAATGTATCTTTTAGATTCACCTACAGAGATGACGCTAAAACACTCTCAGTCGATGAAGTCGAAGAAGAACATGCAAAAGTTGTTAGCCGCCTGAAAAAATTCAGTTGAAAAAAACAGACCTTTAAGCGATCGTTAGTTTCTATTTTATAGATTTGATGGAGTTGAGGTTTTCATGAAAAAGAGACATGCTATTTTTTTCCCACTAATTGCACTCACACTTATCTCGTGTGGCGATGGGAATAACAAACAAGTGATCTCACAAAGATATGTTCATAAATATGGCTACGATGTATCTCGTGAAGAGTGGAAAGCTGAAGCCTATCCAGGTCAAGTGCTCACAACCCTAAGAGATGGGAAAACAATTACAGAGTCATACGAAGATGGTCTTCTCCATGGATCAAAAACAGAAACTTATCCCCACAGCCAAACTGTTCAAACTTTAGAGCTCTATGAAAAAGGAAACCTCAACAAACGAGTAAGTTATAACATTCGTGGCGTTCCTCAAAAAGAAGAACTCTTTAAAGGCGACAATCATATAGTTATCACTACCTGGTATCCAAATGGAACACCTAAATCAACAGAAGAGTTTAGAGACGACATTCTGATTAATGGACAATACCTAAACGCTTCGAATGAAACAGATTCAAGAATAGAAAACGGCACTGGCGAAAGAACGATTAGAAATCAAAGTGGCGATATTTTAGCAAAAGAGGTGTTTAACAACTATCTACTCACTTACGTAGAAACTTATTACCCAAATAATACACCTCATATTACTGCCTCCTATGAAAACAATCAACTCAACGGAGAGCGAAAAGAGTTTACGATGACTGGCGAGCCTATTGCAGTAGAAAACTACTACAAGGGATTGCGCCACGGCCTATCTACCTATTACCAAAATGGGTACAAATTCTCTGAAATTCCTTACGCATACGGTCTGAAAAATGGGATTGAAAGACATTACATCGATGGAGAAATCCTTGTTGAAGAGACAGAATTTCACGATGGCACAAAACAGGGCGCCTCTATCCTCTATTGTGATGGCAGTGCTAAAACCACCTGGTATTTTGAGAATCAAATCGTTTCCAGATCCAAATACGAACAAATGATGGAAAGACACGAGCTCATTATGACTATGGGACAAAGATAATTCCTGTCTTCTCTACAAAGACGGATTGTATTGCCCACTCTCTTAATTGAAAGTGGGTTTCTTTTTTAATGAGAAGAACAATTCTCGAAAAACATCTCTAATTTTTCCAAACAAAGCGAGTATTAATAAAAAAGCGCAATAAATTTTTAAAAATTATTCGCAATTTCATTTTTCTCCCTTAAGCCCATAAATTTTAAATACTGATTTATAATACTGAGTAAAAAAGAATTAATTATAAAACTAGATTGTTTTATTTAAATTTGATGATTTAATTATGAAACAATGTTATTTATTGATTTATGGAAGAGAATGATTACAAAAAAAAAATTGCTAAATTAGAAACAATTAATGACCAGCTGCAAGCTGAGTTTAATCATCTTAACCACTTGCTTAAGAAAGTTGGTTTTGAAGAAGGGATCAAATCTTTAAAAGATGCCGCAAAAGAACTCTTAGACAACCGAAATGACGATCTTAAGTAGATGAAATCGAAAGTTTTTCGTCTTTTGTAAGTTTTCTAAATGGCTTTGGCTTTTCTCTATTAACAAAAGCTCTAACCCTTCCGATTGAAAGACAATTATCTGAGCAGCAACCTTTTTTCTCCTCTACACAGGCAGAACAAGAAAGAAAGAGTTCGTTACAATCCATATTAGCACAGTTATAATAGGTATCACTCTCGTTTCCACAAAACTTACACTTACTGATAATTTCTTGATTATCTGGAGAAATGGGTACAACCATTCTATCATCAAAGACGAAAAGCTTTCCCTTCCAATGCTCTTTCCCCTCTTTTAAGCCATACTGAATGACGCCACCCTTTAACTGGTAAACTGTATCAAACCCCTCATCTTTGAGTAGTGCAGAATAGAGCTCACACCGTATTCCCCCTGTGCAATACATCATCACTTTTGTTTTTTTTGTATCAACTGTTTTTGCAAGGTGTTTTGCATACTCAGGAAAACCTCGAAACGTTTCTAGATCGGGAAGAATAGCTCCCTCAAAATGCCCTACATCTGATTCGTAGTTATTTCGAACATCGATTAAAATTGTCTCATTATCTTTGTGGTCAAGTTTTTCTTTCCACTGCTGAGGAGATAGGTACTCCCCTCGTTTTGACAAATCAATTTTGCGATCTACTGCAACAAGCTCTTTTCTTACTTTGACAGTCAATTTTGCAAACGCATGCTCAGGCCAATCATGAAGCTTTACCTCAGCCTCTTTGTATATTGGATCTTCGTTAAGCCATGTAATGTATGCCTCTGTGTTTACTGCAGGCAAAGAGAGCTGCGCATTTACCCCTTCTTCAGAAATATAAATCCGAGCTTTTCCGTCTAAAGATTCTAAAATTTCTTTTTGTCGCTTTACTTCGGCTACAGGATCTTTGATTTCTGTAAAAACATAATATGCGAGAACTTTGTATTGCATAAGGCATTCCATCAAGTAGTTGTCTGGCTAAGAAGTATAAAACCGAGCAACTTTTTATTCAATATTCGTTTTTTTTAAGAGTAAATAAAATTTTAATTCGACCCTATAAATTTGTGTTGTGAAAAAAACCTCTCCTGTCGTATCCTTTTTGCTTTATACAACTCTATGAATGGGAGAATTATGGCTCGTTATACAGGACCTAAGAACAGGCTTGCAAGACGCTTTGGAGCAAACGTTTTTGGAAAAACTAGAAACCCTTCTGCACACAAGCAAAACCCACCTGGGCAGCACGGTGCAAAAAAGAAGAAAAAATCTGATTACGGTGTGCAGCTTGAAGAGCAACAAAAACTTCGCGCTTGCTTCGGAATGATCACAAGAAAGCAGCTCGTTCGGTACTACAAAGAAGCTGTTTTACAAGCAGAAAACACGCAAGAAGCATTTTTACAAAGACTTGAGACAAGACTTGACACTCTTGTATACCGCTTGAAATTTGCACTCTCACCTTTCCATGCACAACAACTTGTTGCTCACGGGCATATTTTAGTTGATGGAAAAAAAGTTGATGTAAGATCTTTCCAAGTTAAACCTGGGATGACGATTTCTATTCGCGAAAAAGCAAAGGCAAACGGACTAGTAAAGCAAGCTCTTGAAAGAGCATCTGTTACAGTGCCTGAATATTTAAATTTAGATGCATCAAAGATGAGTGGACAATTAGTTGTGAATCCACACGCTGATCAAATCCCTCTTCCTCTTGTAGTCAATGTCGCTGTTGTTTGTGAGTTCTTAGCTTACACAACCTAAATAGAGGTTACAATCTATGAAAGAAGAGCTTCTTGTAGGTGCCCATACCTCTGCTTCAGGAGGTGCCTACAAAGCCCTTCTTCAAGGTAGAGAAATTGGCGCCTCTACTATTCAGTTATTTACAAGCAATCAAAAGACCTGGGAAGGCAAGATTATTTCTCCTGAAGAGGTTAAACTCTGGGAAGAGGCAAAAAAAAGCACTCATATTCATGTTACTATGAGTCATGATAGCTATCTTATTAATCTCGGATCTCCGAACCCGGATGTTTGGGAAAAAAGCAAAGTCGCTTTTGGAAAAGAAATTGAGAGATGTCATTTACTAGAGATTGATTACTTGAATTTTCATCCTGGAGCGTTTACCACAAGTTCTAGAGAAGAGTGTCTTGATTTAATTGCAAAAACGCTTTTAACATTTGAGAAATCAGTTACTAAAGGGAAGACAAGGCTTTTAATAGAGACAACAGCAGGACAAGGAAGTTGTGTTGGATCATCATTTGAAGAAATCGCCTACCTTGTAGATCGAACAAAAGATAAAATTCCAATTGGCGTCTGCATTGACACTTGCCATATTTTTGCGGCAGGATACGACATTAGAACAAAAGAGAGCTGGACTAAAACCTTGCAACAATTTGACCAGATTGTGGGGCTTGACCATTTATACGCCTTTCATTTAAATGACTCGATGCAACCTCTTGGCTCTAGAAAAGATAGACATGCATCGCTCGGTGATGGAGAAATAGGTCTTGCCTGTTTTGAATTTATCATGACCCATCCAAAACTAAAACCCCTACCGAAATATTTAGAAACCCCTTATTCTGAGAAATGGCCTGACGAAATTCAGATGCTCAAAAAAATGGCGAAAGGAGACTATCATGCTTCGTGACACAGAAAACACTTATAAGCGAATTAAAATTAAAGAATTAAAAACCGATTCTTCGCTTATTGATCAAGAGGTAACAGTAAAAGGCTGGGTAAGAACCCTAAGACTTCAAAAAGCATTTGCATTTATGGAGGTAAACGATGGGTCTACAGTTTCAAATATACAAGTTGTTTTGAATAACTCTCTGTCTTGCTATGAAGAGTTGACTCAAACAATTCAAACTGGTGCGTGCGTTCGGGTCGTAGGATCCTTAGTTTCGAGTCTTGGCGGAAAGCAAGCCGTTGAAATTCAGGCAAAAGAAGTTGAGATTTTAGGGAATGCTCCAGCTGATTTTGTGCTGCAGAAAAAAAGACACTCTTTTGAATTTCTTAGAACGATTGCACACTTAAGACCTAGAACGAACACTTTTGGCGCTGTAATGCGGGTTAGAAACAGCCTAGCTTTTGCTACACATAAATTTTTTCAAGAGAGAGATTTTCTCTATTTAAATACCCCAATTATCACTTCCTCTGATTGCGAGGGAGCAGGAGAGATGTTTGCTGTTTCTACTCTCGATCTAGAAAATCCTCCTAAAAATGAATCTGGAAAAATCGATTTTACACAAGATTTTTTTGGAAAGAAATCGTACCTTACAGTCTCTGGGCAGCTAAATGGAGAGGCATACGCCCTTGCCTTGAGTGACATCTATACATTTGGCCCAACCTTTAGAGCTGAAAACTCAAATACTTCAAGACATCTTGCAGAATTTTGGATGATTGAGCCTGAGATGGCATTTGCTGACCTAAAAGATGACATGGACCTAGCAGATGATTATTTGAAATATTTAATTGAATACTTGCTTAACCATAATACAGAAGATTTAGAGTTTTTTAACTCTTTTATCTCTAACGGGTTGTTAGAAAAGCTTAGTCATATCCTTGAAACTCCTACAGTTAGAGTTTCCTATACAGAGGCGATTTCGATTCTAGAAAAAGCAAACGCACCCTTTGTTTTCCCAGTAAAATGGGGTATTGACCTTCAGTCTGAACATGAAAGGTTTTTAACAGAAGTCCATTTTAAGGGCCCAGCTATTGTCTATAACTATCCAAAAGAGATTAAATCTTTTTATATGAGACGCAACAACGATGAGAAAACCGTTGCAGCTATGGACCTTTTAGTGCCTGGAATCGGTGAATTAATCGGGGGAAGCCAAAGGGAAGAAAGACTTGAAGTTTTAGAGCAAACCATTAGAAATCAGGGACTTGATATTGAAAATTACGATTGGTATCTAGATCTTCGTAGGTACGGAAGCGCCCCTCATGCGGGTTTTGGGCTTGGCTTTGAAAGACTTGTGCAGTATACTACAGGGATGGAAAATATCCGCGATGTGATACCTTTCCCAAGATATCCTCAGCACGCTCTTTTCTAAAAATTAAACTTGTGATTAGACTAAAATTATGACAGCAATTGACCCTACAAATAGTAATACACCAGGAGCTGGAGCCTCCCCAGGCCCAAGCTCGCCAGCACCTTATAAACCAGGAGATATGTCTTCTGATAGTGGCTGGGGCGCATTTGAGTCGTACCTTGGCCCTAAAAACTTTGAGGTATTTAAAGCTAATGTTTGCAGGGCAATATCAACCCAAATTAAGCACGAAGAGCAAAGGGCGCAAAAAATCTCCGACCAGCTAAAAAGGTCTGAGACAGGCAAAAGCATCTATGACAACTAATTCTTTCGTAATTGAACCTCATGAGAGCGATCTTCGGCTTGACAAGCTTCTTACAGCAAGATTTCCCAATCACTCCCGTAGCTATTTTCAATTTCTAATTGATCAAGAGGCTGTTTTTATAAATGGGAAAATACCTAAAAAAAAGGATAAAATTAGACCAGGTGACGTTGTAAAAGTCACCTTGCAAAGCCTTCCTGACCCAAGTGTTTTACCAGAAAATATCCCGCTAGACATCCTTTTTGAAGATGATCATCTGATAGCAATAAATAAGCCGCGAGGAATGTGCGTTCATCCTGGTGCTGGGAATCCGTCGCACACACTTGTAAACGCTCTTCTTCACCACACAAAGTCTCTACCGAAATCTTCCTCCCCCGTAAGGCCAGGAATTGTGCACCGATTAGATAAAGAGACCTCTGGCGTGATGATCGCAGCTAAAACAACAGAGGCACACTCTTTGTTAGTCGATCTTTTTAAATTTCGAAAGATAGAAAAGCAGTACATTGCGATTTGTGAAAATACACCAAGAGAAGGAATAGTCTCTCTACCTATAGGACGGCACCCTGTTAATAGAAAAGAGATGGCTGTAGTTGAAGGGGGAAAAGAGGCAATCACAGAAATTTCGGTTTTAGACAAAACTTGGAAATACTCACTTGTTCTCTTAAAACCAAAAACTGGAAGAACCCACCAGCTGAGAGTTCATTTGAAAGCTTTAAAATCGCCTATTGTTGGTGATAAAGTCTACGGAAATGCAACTAAAAATCGACCCTTTATGCTCCTTCATGCGTATAAATTAAATTTTATTCATCCTATATTAGGCACGCCCATCGAGCTTACAGCCGAGATTCCTAAAGAATTCCTTTTTTCGCTAGAAAAATAAGTTCTATTTATTTTATCCTGGAACCACTGTAAAACCAAGGAACGCACTATGAAAGAATTTGTAGGCTACATCGTAAAAAACCTCGTAGACCACCCTGATAAAGTTAAAATTAACGAAATAGGTGGAACACAAACCTTAATTATCGAATTAAGCGTAGAGAAATCCGATATCGGTAAGATCATTGGGAAAAAAGGAAAAACTATAAACGCCATACGCACTTTGCTTATGTCTGTTGCAAGTCGTAATGGTCTTCGAGTCAATCTCGAAATCCTGGAAGAGGGTCAGCCTTCTCAGCATAGCGCTCAGGAAGCATAATTCAATTTCTAAGAAATATTTATCTTTTGCCCGAAAGCTTAAAACTTTCGGGTATTTTTTTACTCGTTAATCCCTTCAGCTTCTAAAACAATTGTTGCAAAATCAAGCAATGTAGGTGAAAAAGGGACCTCGCTAAAAGGAATTACTTTTTTTTCTATTTTTTTTTCTAATTTTAAAGCAGTTTCATAAGAAAGCAACTCAAATTTTTTTCTAGCAAATAGCTGCTCTATACCAAATAACGTTCTTGGCCCAAGCCCTCTCTTTTCTCTAATTTCATTTAATTTTACACACGCATATCGATAGCAATCTCTTGCATAATCGACTCTATTCACACACTCTTCAACCGCCTGAATTAAAACATCCAACTCAGCTTTTTCATAGTGTGAACCTTTTGTTGCTTGAATCATAGAGTCCTCCAATTTTTAGTTTTCATTTCTTATTATTTTGCCGGCAATATTCAGCTACACAAAGCGTTGTTGCGATAGAAACATTTAAACTTTCGACAAATCCTGTTCCTGAAATTTGAATTTTTTCTGAAGCCAATGAAAAAATTTCTTTTGAAACTCCATCACTCTCTGACCCCATAATAATAATTGATTTATGAGGAAAGTTGTATTGATAAAGAGATTTGCCCCCATGAGACGATGTCGTAATCAATGAAAACCCTTTTTTCTTTAAGCTCTTCAACACTTCAATTGGCTTATCAAGCGCGATTAGATCTACATACTCCGCGCCTCCTCTTGCAATCCGATAGGCAGAAGGTGTCATTTGAAAAAGTTTATCTTTCTTACCCAAAATATAAGAAATTCCAAAATGAGCAAGCGCTCTAACAATAGAACCAATATTATGAGGATTTTCTACGCCATCTAAGTAGAGAAGACAAGTTTTATCTTTTTTCGAAACAACCTCCTGAAAAGCCTTCTCCCAAGAGAGAGCCTTTTTCTCTTTTGCAAGAAAACAGACACCCTCATGATGGACAGATCCTGTAACTTTTTCAAGCTCATTATTTGGAATGATATGATACGCTTTTTTCTGATCGCTACACCATTTTAAAATAGGCTTAAACTCTTTAAGATGTGATTCATGAATATAAACCCTAACAATATCTTCTTTTCTTTTTTCAAAAAGTTTTAAGCAGGAGTGTATTCCATAATACTTTAGTTCATTTTTCATAGATGTGCTGCAATGTCAGCCTTACGTGATTTAATTGAACCGGCCTCAACTTTAACAACTACCATATCAAATTTTTCATCAATATGTGTTATTGAAACAGGTTTATGCAAAAAAAGATGAGCAAAAACAGGATCGTATCGATCTTTATCTCCGAATAATTCTACTTCCAAATGCTGCTTTTCCACTCTTGGACATTTGACAAACTCCGTTAAAAAGTTTTGCAAATACCGCTCTGCTCTTTTATCATTTGGGATCCAAAACCAAATCTCATCAAAATAATTTACTTTTTGAACACTATCTGAAAAAAGCTCTTCCGCTGAGGCTACTGTAGAAATCATCATGATATGCAAAAGCACTTCAGGTTTAGCTTTGTAAAGCTTTTTCGATCGTTCAACAAATGCGTTTCGAATACCTAAAATTTGTCTTCTTAAATTCTTTTCATTTTTAGCAAAATGCTTAAATTGCCCAACCGCTGCATAACCTAAAGAGCCTAAAATTTTGGTGTCTTGAAAAAAATGTGTCTCTTTTCCTTGACCAGTCTCTTCTATAGTCTGATCTATAGCCTCTTCTTTTGCCTTATATATAGCTCCATATAAAGAGTATAAATCAGGGGTTTGCATCAATTTTTTAGCAGCTTTTTTAGGGAAATCTAACTCTTTTCTTGAAAGATCATCAAAATCAATTACCTCTACCTCATTGCAAAGCTTAATCGATTTTAAGCGATTCAATAAAGAGGCCATAGTATCGACATCATATTCAGTAACTTTTGTTAATAAGTCGGTGTCATCTAACATTGCAAAAATATATTGCAAGTACTCTAGAGTCTCTCTTTCAGGTGAGACATAAAAATCGCCTCTTGATAAAGCAGCGTTTTTTTTCTTAATAAGTCTTTCAAGAATACGAACATCTTTCTTTGTATGAGTAGAATAAGATAGTTTAAGAATTGCTTTTTCGATCTCTTCTAAACTCATCCCACCCGTTGAATACCGGTCATTAATTTCAAAATTGATCCTTGCAATAATTGAATTGCTTGACTGAGCATCTCCTCTAACCATGCCGAATGCAGGTCTTGGCGTCACTACACTACTTTTATGGTGGTCAATATAGCTAATGAGCTCAACACCCTCTTTAAAATCAGTCTCTTGTGGATTTGAAAAATCATTCCAAGATGTTGTTGCTATCACTTTTCTTGTCACATCTTCTCTGTAAATGACGCCGATTGGGTACTGATTTCCGCTCTCTTGGTAATTAACAGTCAAGTAGTTGTAATCTTTCATCGCAGTTACAATTTCATCATATTCTGCCAAATGACTCACGAAATTAGGCTCTTTTTTAAGCACTTTCTCTTTCACCTGCATCGCAGCTTCAAGGGAGTCAATGAATTGGAAAAACCTTGTAAACGCCTCTTTTTCGAGTAAAAGAATTTCTTTTAATGTTTTAAATAGAAGGGCTCGATTTTCAGTTAAATCCCCTTTTTTACCAAAAAAAGAACTACTTTTTAAACTCTTTAACTTTTCTTGAAACTCAGAAAATCCAAAACTCTTTGCAACTTCAAAAAACTCACCCATTGTCGCATCGAGCCCTTTTGAAACAAATAGAACCTCTTTCATAAACTTATCTAATAAGACTCTTTGCTTCTGAACTAATTCTTTTGCACAAAAAGCTTCATTAAATTTATTTAAAAACTCTCTTTGTAAAAATGCTTCCCAATGCTCTTGACTCACATTTTCTTCTGAAAATAAAGAGATCATATTTGCAGCAAATTTATATTGGTACTCCGCCAAAAAGCCTCTAAACCTATCTATAATAGATCTTACAGGGTCGACATCGCTTGAGCGCCAGTCTCCTAAGTAACACCCTCTTTCATCTACTAAAACACAAGCCTCATGTCCTGTATCTGTATCAATATTGTATGTAAGAGTTGATCCTTGCTTACGATGGATATTTGTCTCTCTTATGAGGTCAAGCGCAGTAATTAAAAATTTCTTACTTGCAGATCCTATAACAGAAAAAACCTCTTCTCCAAGCGCTTTTTTAAAGAAAAATTCAATTTCGATTAGATCTTTAGGAGGTCCGCCAGGAAGAACCCAGTGCTGTCTCCCCTGTCCAACTTTTGCTCCAAAGGCTGCTAAAAAACATGCAAACGAAGCAACTGTTGTATCTAAATCGGGAGAGATATGCCCATATGAATAATGAGATCCCTTAAAATAGGTAGAATTTTGTATCGGGAAAAAATTTTGATATTCGCTGCGAGGAATCACTTTCCCCACAATTTTCCCTCTTATTTCACCCTTTTCTTCTTCAGTTATGTCTACTTGGTGATTCAGCCAAAATTCAAAACTTGTTAAATGGTACGTATCTAAATAAGATCTTACATGAGTAATAAAAGAAACTACTTTTGGAAGCAAAAAAACTTGTCCATGCTCTTTTTGAATAGCATCAAAAAGGATCTGACTAATTCTGTCATGCTTTTCAATAATAGGGATTTTTTTAAAATCGCTTAAGGCAAATTGTTCGTACACATCTTTTGAAAAATCTCCAGGAGCAAACACAACACTCCCTAAATTAGCACCTTCAAAAGAAATATACCCTTTTTTTTGCTCCATCATTACCACAAAGTATACGCTTGTCGATTCAAAAACCAGTTTTTTTTATCGAAATGAAGAACGGACTGAGCAGGATTCGAACCTGCGACCGCCCGCTTAGAAGGCGGGTGCTCTATCCACTGAGCTATCAGTCCTTAATAATTGCGCACAAGTTTACAAAAAATTGAAAAGATTTGCAAGCATGTTATACAATAAATGACGTGAAAATTATTTTGATAGGTGCGTTAGGGCGAATGGGCCAAACTGTAGTAAGCGTTGGCTCAAATTTTTCCCTTACTCTAATTGGAAAAAAAGGCTCTACTCTCCCCCACGATATTTCACCATTTTTAGAAAAAAATGAGGCTGTTCTCGATTTTTCTAGCGAAGCTGCCTTACAAGAAAATCTACCCAAAGTGGTTGCTGCTAAAAAACCAATTGTAATTGGCATTACAGGACTTTCAGAAAAAACGCTACATGAAATAAAGCTTGCATCCCAAAAAATCCCTATTTTTCTCTCTCCTAATTTTTCTGAAGGAATCGCCCTATTGAAAGAGTTGATCAAAAAGCTTCCATTAGGAACTTATGAACTTACAGAGACTCATCATAGAGAGAAAAAAGATAGCCCGAGCGGAACAGCGCTCGATCTTGCCTCTAAATTACCTAATCTACCCTATATTGAATCTATTCGAGAAGGCGAAGTTGTAGGAATTCATAAAATCACTCTGCATCTTCCTTTTGAAAAAGTAGAAATAACTCATGAGGCTTTTGATCGCAAAGCGTTTGCAAAAGGGGCTCTTTTAGCGTGTACTTTTCTTTCTAATAAACCCTCTGGCCTGTATACTTCTATTTATGATTAAAGTTGGCAATATTAAAATCGGCGACGGCTTTCCTCTCGCCTTTATTCTAGGCCCCTGTGTAATGGAATCGGAAGATTTTGTAAGAGAGTGCGCTGAAGAACTGAAACAAATTTGTCCCTATCCATTTATTTTTAAATCAAGCTTCGACAAAGCAAATAGGTCTTCTATCAACTCATTTAGAGGACCAGGCCTTGAAAAAGGGCTTACAATCTTGGAAAAAATTAAGAGAGAATTCGATCTTCCTGTAACAACTGATATTCACACACCCGATCAAGCTGCTCCCTCCTCTGAAGTAATAGATCTAATTCAAATCCCTGCTTTTCTATGCAGGCAAACAGATCTTATCTTAGAAGCTGCCAAAACAGGTAAGCCCTTAAATGTAAAAAAAGGGCAATTTGTAGCGCCGCACGACATGAATCAAGTTGTCTTCAAAGTAAAAGAGACAAACAACCCAAATCTCATGTTGACGGAGAGGGGTTTTGCGTTTGGATACAATAATTTAGTCTGTGATATGCGTGGCATTCCGATCATGAAAAAATTTGGAACGCCCATCTGCTTTGATGCTTCTCACTCAGTCCAACTTCCAGGCGGACTTGGTCATGTATCATCTGGAGATAGAGAGCATATTCCAACTCTTGCTAAATCAGCTATTGCGGCTGGTGCAAACGCAGTTTTTATAGAAACTCACCCAAATCCTGATCAGGCAAAAAGTGATGCAAAAAGCCAGTGGCCGTTAAAAGAGTTACGCCCTCTTTTAGACATGCTTTTTGAGCTCCATCAATTTGTAGGACGGCTTTGAAACCATTTCAAAAAACAATTACCACTCTCTCTGCTATCTGGATCCTCTCTTTTTTAGCAGTTGCCTATTTATGCCTCTGTCATCCTATATTAAAAGAGAATTCGTCTAAGTATGTAAAATATAGATCTGGTAAAAAAATAAAATCTTCGACCCCTCCCTTTCAACAAAGATTTGGTGTTTCAAAAGAAATTTGGATCTCATCTGGGGGGAAAAGAGTACACTGCCATGTAGAGAGTCCTGCGTCAAAAATTCAAGCAATTAAAACTCAAAATGGGCTCTCTTTGGAAGAAAATCTAGACAATTTAAAAGTTTGGATTAGAGATGACTCTTTAGGTGAAATTAAATATTTCAGATCAAATAGCGCATCTCTTGATTACAAAACAGAGACGCTTTTTTCTCAATCAGCATTTCTTTCGACTTATAAAGTAAGTGATACAAACCATGCAGTTTTTTCCTGCGATTTTAAAGACGTAACCCTCTCTTTTAAGCGCTCTCCTCTAGTTTTTAACGCTAATGGATTTTCTGCTCACCTGACAACAGAAGGTAGTTTATGATTTTTTTTCTGATCCCCTTTCTTGTAGAAGCATCTGATGCCTTTTTTTCCTCTGATCAAATCTCTTATAAAGAAGAACAACTCTCTCTAGAGGGCCATGTGACAATCCAGCACGATCTTGGCATAGTCCATGCAGATGAAGCCGAAGTTTCAGGCCTAACTTCTACTTCATTTACACAAGCAATTTTGAAAAAAAACGTCGAATTTTTCTTTAAGGAAGATCGGCTTTTAGCAGCTCAGCTTTTATTAGATAACAAAAACGGAGAAATAGTTGCCAAAGGCCCAACAGCGCTATTAGGTGCCTTCGAAAATTTTTCACTAAACTGCGACGGAGAGGCAAAAATAGAAAAAGAGAGCAATAAACTGACCTTTCAAAGCAAAGTTTTGCCTATAACTTTTTCAAAAGGGAGTACTCAGATTGAGGCAAAATCAGCATTTCTTACCTTTGAAAATGGCGCTTTTTCCTCTTTAGTATTTGATGGAGGGGTGGACCTTTCAAATGGAGGGATCAAAGCAAGCGCAAAAACTCTTGTCTACGACTTAAAAGATCACTCGTTAAAAGGGATTGGAAAAGTCTCATTTAACTTAAATGGAGCAGAATCGGGGAATTTATTAGAGTTATGGAAAAAGTAGTCCTTTTAGAATGCAAACATCTTCAAAAAACATATGGAGAAAAAGTTGCTTTAAAAAACGTCTCTTTTCATATCAATGAAGGAGAAATTGTTGGACTTTTAGGCCACAATGGAGCTGGAAAAACAACTGCTTTCTATACAACAATTGGCCTTATCCAACCAGATGAAGGGAAGATTATCTATCAAAAAAAAGAGATCACTCATTTACCTATTCACAAAAGAGCAAAACTTGGCATCGGCTATTTATCACAAGAGCCCTCTATTTTTCGCTCTCTCACTGTTGAAGAAAACCTTCTTTGCATCCTAGAAACCCTTGATCTTACGAAAGAGGAAATAAAAAACCGACTTGAAACACACCTAAATGAAATGCATCTAACTTCCCTTCGAAAGAAAAAAGCTTACCTTCTCTCTGGTGGCGAAAAAAGACGGGTGGAAATTGCAAGAACACTTATCAGGAATCCAAAACTCATCTTATTAGATGAGCCTTTTGCAAACATTGACCCAAAAACAATCTCTGACCTAAAAAAAATGATCGTTATGCTTAAAGATAGAGGTATCTCTATTCTTATCACTGACCATAATGCAAGGGAGATCTTTTCTTTAGCCGAAAGAAGCTACCTGATTTCGTCAGGCGAAGTATTAGCAGAAGGCTCTACAGCAGATCTTATTCAAAGCGATTCTGTTAGACACTCCTACTTAGGACAAGATTTTATTCTTTAAACCCGATTTCCTATAGCCGTTGCGTGTATTAGTTGTATTGGTCGAAATACTGCTTCATTTTGAGAACTGTCTAAATTTCTTAAAAAAGCAATCGGCTTAATAGCAATAGCCCAACCGTGGTAAGGATCGCGAATCGAAACAGATATTGGCTCCCCTCCCTCACTTAATTCAACACTATCTACAACGATTTCGTGAGCTCCAATAGTATAGCAACTCATACATGCAGGCCCGTATTCAATTAAATTTCTTTGTAATTCGACCCAAGTGGTTACCTCTCTCTCTTGAGGGGTAAGGCGGTTTGAAGAAATCATCTCTAAAATCGTATCATTATTTGCTAAATTAACTGCTTGAAATGAAATCGGACGACCTAATCGATCTGATATAATCATCGCAGCTGCTGCACTTACACATGATCTTTGCCCTGGTTGCAAAAAAACATGCTTAGGAGAATCTCTTTCTTCTCCTATAATATCATCGTCTTGATATGATAAAGAAAGACCTCTCATAGAGATTCTTCGAGAAAGATCTTTTGAAAAATCGATAACTCCATGGCCTTTTGTAAACATTTCAAAAGATGGAGGAAGAGGGCCTCCAGTTTGAGTAACAACATGATAAAAGATAAGCCTCTCTACCTCTTTTTTCTCGTCATCGGTAAGCCGAACCTCTTGTAGTAGACGAGTTAAACCCCGGATGTTTGCTGTATCAATATCTGTTGTAGGGGGATATTTCCTCTCATAGCAGGAATTTGGTTCAGGATAAGCAACAACAACTAAATGAGCAGCCAATTCTTTTATAAACTCGAGCCGATCAATCACCCCTTCTCGTAGATCACCTCTTAAATTTTCAATTTTTCGAAGAGTCAAATCTTTTATTCGCTCCTTATGATCAGGCTCTCTTGCAGCTTTTTTAATCTCTTGGTGCCATCTTCTATCTAACGCCTCAGCAACTGTTACTCTGACTCTTCTCTCTTTAGAAATAGCAGGGCCAAGAGGTGCAACAAGTCCCACGGGGGCGAGGCTAACAGCTGGCAATAGAGGCGAAGAAACAAAAACTTTGCTTAAATTAGGCTTAACCTGTTTTTCTCTCTTTAGATACATAATAGGTGAGAAAAAAAGAGGGTTGCTAAATTGAGTAAAACGACTAAAACTACCGCGGTTATTTTATCTCGAGTCGTTAACTCTTTAGATAAAGGGTGTAGAGAAAATCTATTACAAAAATTTCCCCAAGTTAGCGTTGTAGCTCTTTGACTACCATCTTTAAAACGCAAAAGGCTTACTGACATAAAAACCAACTATAAAATTTTTAAAAAAATTACAAACTAATTATCAATTTAAACAAATATATAATTATTTAAAATGTTAATTTAAGAGAGAAGACAGCCCCTGAAAATGATAAATTGCCCCAATTGGAGCCAATTCTATTTTGGTTAAAATATTGATGATTTTCTAATCCAGCTAAAAGTGTGAGAAATACATCGTTAGAAAGTTTTGCCCGCCATGTAAATCCAAATGCTAGGTCGAGATCAAAATCAAAAGCGCGCATACTCTTATGGATTGTTGATTGCGTATATGATGGGGTTAAAGGAGATGTCACACGTTCTGAATCATCAAATGTAACAGCGTATCTTCCATAGAGCAAACTTCCAGACAGTGTTCCATAAAAACCAAAACCTGCACCCAATTTTAGATCGGCATTTAACCCCAATAAAGGTCCAATCCCGTCAAATTTTTGTTTGTCATCAAAATTTCTTGTATCTAACGCAGTCCCTGAACCAGAAACGAGAATCGGCGTCACAACTCTTCCATGCAATTTTTGATAAATCTCAGTTAATCGAAGACCAAAGAGTGTCTCTAAAAACAAAGAAGAATTTAGTACCCCTTTATAATTACCAACTAGATCGATTTGATCAAGCCGAACACTCCATTTACCATTATTAAGGTTCTTATTCGCTTTTCCCTGAAAATGGGTAAAGTTTGCATAAACTCCCCAAATATCGTCAACAAATCGGCTCCCTAAAAAAATCCTATATCCTAAGTCCCAGTTAAATTCAGGATCTATATCTTTTTCAAAAACTATACTCTCTTGTACACCCTCTCCAGAAACTAACTTAGTTACATGCCCACTTCCAAAATTTATCTCAAACCCACTCCCCTCAGCAATCCAGTAAAGCAAATCGCCTCTTGCAAAGAAGTCGATTTTGCTTTTTTTCTCAACCTGTTGAACAGAAGAATGATTCTCCTCTTTCTTGGATAAATTTTGACTAACTAAAATTTTCTTATTTTCTTTAGATTCAGGCTTATCCGCAATCTCTTCTTTTAATTCAGAAATTTCAGAATTTTTCTCTTCAAGATCAATAGGGCTATTTTTTTCCTCTAAATATTCGCTTTTCTCAACCGATTGATTGCCCTCTTCTCCCGATAAAATTTCAAGATCAGATCCATATGTGTGGCACAAAAGAGCAACACTTAAAAATGAAATCCATTTACCCATTTAACTCTCCATTTACCACTAAATCAACCTTCAAAAAAACCTCCAACCTCTTCACAAAGACCCCTCAACCTATTGTGGCAGCAATTGCAACAAGAGCGTAGCTGTTACCCCGCTAGATCCGCCCCCATACAAATCTAGATTCGTTTTTAAAGTAATCGGATCGTTTGCACTAAACTCCCAAATAAACGCTTTAGAAAACACAATTGGTCCTTGTTCTGTAGAAAAATTTCCAAAAAGTTGTGAAGCAGGTATAGCGGTACCCCGGTCCAAAATTTCTGAAAAATAAATTTGACCAGGAGTCGCAGTTCCGGAAATTGCGTAGGAGACCAAATAATACCCTGAGGTATTAATTGTTATAGTCGGCGAGTTTTGACCTAAGGTAATACAATTTCCTTGGTTTATATCGGCGGGGGCTACAAATGTAACAGTATTGCCAGCTTGAACACCTATTGCTGTAGCAGTTATGTTTGCATAAACCGCCGAGCTTTGAGGCCCCGTCGGTCCTGTCGCTCCTGTCGGTCCTGTTGCTCCTATACTACCAGTTGCACCAGTTGGTCCTGTTGCTCCTATATCACCTGTTGCACCAGTAGGTCCTGTTGCTCCTATATCACCTGTTGCACCAGTCGGTCCTGTTGCTCCCGTATCACCTGTTGCACCAGTCGGCCCAGTTGCTCCTATACTACCAGTTGCACCAGTTGGTCCTGTTGCTCCTATACTACCTGTTGCCCCAGTCGGTCCTGTTGCTCCCATATCACCTGTTGCACCAGTCGGTCCTGTTGCTCCCATATCACCTGTTGCACCAGTTGGTCCTGTTGCTCCCGTAGGCCCTGTTGCTCCCGTTAGACCTGTCGCCCCTGTCGGCCCTGTAT